>DAHXMV010000010.1 GCA_027371535.1 Candidatus Amesbacteria bacterium
ACCGCGCATGTAGCAGCCATTGTACCTACCTGACATTACTTCTCAACCGTTCTGCATGTATAGTGGCCTAGTCATTTAAAACATCTCCGTACTTCTGTATACCGCCAGTATTGTATTCTCCCATACATCCCAGTTCTCAAACCCAGCCGCAGAATCAATCTCCAAAAGTTTGTTCCCCTTCTTAGCCATCGCCCTCTGCTTTACAAATACATTCCCATTTGCATCCGTTTCCTGCCAAGTAATTACCGTCAGATTGATTTTTTCCGTATTCACATATTCCCAATCCCTCGACAATCTGAAACCCGCCGCTGTAATTTTCTTTACCTCTCCTGCAACAATGTCTGTCAGATTGCCAACAGAATATGAGATCTTCACAGTCATCAATCCGTTAATTTCCGCCACTTTCTGAGGCTGAACTGTCACCGGATCCGCTCCCTTCCTGATGTTGCCCCTCATAAACACTGGATTTTCAGTCACCTTCCATTCACCCGGCAATCTCATTCTCACCCCGGCAGCATCATTTTGGTACATCAGTGTCAGTCCCAGAGCCGGTTTTTTCAGATCATTCCAACCCTGGCCGTATTTTGCCGTTTCTGCTTTCTGCCAGCTCCGATAATCCGCCACCGTCACCCCGGTACCAGTTACCAGCAATATCCCGATAATAAACCACACGGCCTTTTTCATCTCTCTCTGATCATACCAAACAACTCCGGCTTTTAATTTCTGCTAAAATAATCTTCATCGTATGGCTGTACTGGATTCACCGGAATATCAACCTGGCTTTTGGGAAAAAATCTATATCGGCATCCGCAAACGTGCGCCGTATTATTTCGGCCGTTTCCTTCAATTTCTTGCTTATACCGTCTTTCAGGCGGTTAAGTTTATCATTGAGATGTTCAAAGAAGCCGTTGGCAAATAACCTCCCGGACATTGACTCTTAAACCAAATTTAAGTATCCTCAAACTTAAGCATGGATCTACCCAGTGGTTTTTCTGTTCCTCCCCCGCAGGTGCCCGAACATCCCTATACTGACATTCCCAACTTGCCTCAAAAATATTCAGTTAAACCCGGTAAAAATATTAAGCCCTTTATTCCACTTATTCTATTGGTCGGTTTCCTGCCTGTCATTACCGGCGCTGTCCTCTATCGCCAGTACCTTCAAAGCCAGGCCTCACCTTCAGGTAAGGCTTGCCGTGTTACCCCGGATTCCGTCCGCATCCATCCGGGCCTGGTAACCGCCGCCGCCGGATCCCCGCCGGTCCAGATGTCCGCCCTTCTCTATGACAATCAGCAACAACCCATAAACGGCGACGTTGCCTATGAGTGGGGTATGAGCTCGTCTGTCACTATCGGTAATTTGTCCCCCCGTAACAAAATTGCCGCTTTTACTCCCCTGGCTTCCGGTTCCGGTGATATTTTTGTCAGTGTCGACTACTGCGGTATCAAAGTTACCGGCTCGGTTCCGGTCACTGTCAGTGCCGTATCTCCTGCACCAACTTGCCGGCCGGCCCCGAAATGTCTGACTGCCAGACCCCCGTGCCTGATCCCCGTTCCTGTCGGTGGCTGGTGTCGTTCTAAATAAAAAATATCGCCCAGACTAAAGCCACTAAAATCCGGTAATATCCGAATATTTTAAAGTCATGCTTCTGGATATATTCTAGCAGCCACTTCACGACTACCCATGCCGAGATAAATGCCCCCAGAAATCCCGCTCCCAACAATGTCCATTCACTGCCGGAAAACGACCATCCGCTTTTAAAAAGATCCAAACCTGTTGCCGCCACCATTGTTGGAATCGCCAGTATAAAAGACATTTCCACCGCTTCTTTTTTAGACAAACCCAAAACCATTCCCCCATAAATTGTCATCAGCGACCTGGAAACTCCGGGTATCACGGCCACCGCCTGAAATACCCCTATTAGAGCCGCCTTTCCCCAAGATAACTCTTCAATTTTTAAATCTTGCGGCTTAGAGTTTGCAGTTTGAAATTTTTCAAACAGGAGTATTCCTACTCCTCCGATAAACAGCGCCCCGATCGTCACCAGGATATTTCCCAATAGGATATTTTTAATAAATTTATATAGTACCAATCCGATTCCCGCCGTGGGTACAAAAGCTGCCGCTATCTTTAATGTCTCCTTTTTTCTGTTCAAAATTCTTTCTATATACAGTATTACCACAGCCAGAACTGCCCCTAGCTGGATAAAAATCTCAAAACTTTTTACAAAATCTGTTTGTGCCAGGTTAATTATTTTTGCTGCCAGCACCATATGCCCGGTGGAAGAAATTGGTAAAAATTCCGTCACCCCCTCAGTAATAGCCATCACTATTGCTTGCCAGAATCGCATACGACTGACTTTACCTCAATGAGCCGGTTTTTGCTACTTTGATCTTTATTGTCTTAATTGACTGATAG
Organism: Candidatus Amesbacteria bacterium; assembly: GCA_027371535.1. GTDB lineage: Bacteria > Patescibacteriota > Microgenomatia > CAZETR01 > Amesbacteraceae > DAHXMV01. Next base: position 2,417 of record DAHXMV010000010.1, read on the forward strand.
ATTAATGAATTTAAACTTAAGATAAGTTGAAATTTAAGGAAGAGAGGAGGTGAATATCTTGAAACAAATTCTTTTGGGTATGTTAGTCGCCGGAATAGTCGCCGGAACGGCCATCGCCGCCACTAACGCTTTCTTCTCTGATTCAGCTACTTCCGCAGGTAATACTTTCCAGGCCGGCAAACTCCAGTTATTAATCGACAGTAAATGTAGTTACAATGGGTACGGTTCCGACCAGTGCGGGACTTGGGACGCCAAAAAACTGACCACCGAAAAGTTTTTTAATTTTTCTGACATCAGACCCGGCGATTGGGGCGAAAACACAATCTCTTTTCGGATTGACAATAACCCTGCCTGGATGTGCGCAAACTTAAACATCACCAAAAATGAAGCTCTGGGTAAGTATTTATCCGTGTTTTGGTTTGCTGACCGGGACGGTGACAACATCTACGATGTCGACGATAAACTGCTCTATAACGGACCACGGACCATTAACGGCTGGTTAAGTCTGACCAAGACTGCTTCCTTACCGTTAACTTTTGCAGATTCGTATTTAAACTGGCTGACTTGGCCCGGCCCTACACCGCCCAACACTACCCCGATTCCGGGCAATGCCACCCAGTATTTGGGAGTTGGCTGGTGCTTTGGCACCATCACCCTTACTCCGGGGACAGTCCCGGGGTTTACCTGTGACGGTACGGCTGATCAAAATGATTCTCAGGGTACGAGCGTCGTCGGTGATCTCAAATTTGATATTCAGCAGTATCAGAATAATCCCGGTTTCCTGTGTCCGGAACATCAGGGTTAGTTGGGTTTTCTTCATTTTCACTGCCCGATAAATGAAGATCAGCTCCCGGACCCGATATTTTATCGGGGCCGAGAGTTGTTATGTTTAGGAATATCAAATTAATTACCGATGTTGTTTTGCTTATCCTCTTGCTTTCGGCTTTTACCCTTTTAACTTTTCGTAGTCTGCGCCCCCGCTCCATAGGCATCTTCATTGTCTCCTCAGGCTCCATGGCTCCGGCTGTCCCCACCGGTAGTTTGGTGTTTACCCGTCCCCAACACACATATCAGGTTGGCGACATTGTCACTTTTTATACCGGCTCTGACCAAAAATCCACCGCTACCCACCGGATCGTCGGCTTGGCCGATGGCTTCATTCGTACCGCCGGAGACGCCAACTCCCAACCGGACTTCGGTCTGACTCCCGTTTCCCGAATTATTGGTAAAACCGCCATTTACCTTCCCTGTCTCGGTTACCTGGCTGCTTTTGCCAAAACCCCCTGGGGTTTTATTCTTTTAGTTATTATCCCCGCTACTCTTATTGTCTACGAGGAAATCAAAAGCTTTTTTTCTGAAATTAGAAAACATCTCCCCGATATCATCCATAAATCATCCTTCATAAATCATAAATCTCTCTATTTTTTTATCTTTATTCCCGTCCTTTTCTCCGGCTTTATCTTCTTCTCTTTTTCCGGCAGTTACTACAAAGATACCCAAACCAGCACCGGCAATTCCTTCACCGCCTGGATCCCCACGCCCTCGCCGTCCCCTGATCCCGGTCTGGTCGAAGTTTTTATTAACGAATTCTCGCCCCGCGGAAGCGCCGGTGTCGAGTGGGTGGAACTTTACAATCCGTCCCCGTCGCCTGTTGACATAAACGGTTGGAAAATTGCAGATGAAAACGCCCATTCTAAAAATAAAGATGAAGTTTTATCCGCCGCCCTGCCCCTGCCTTCTCACGGCTATGCGGTAATCGTTGGAAATACGAATACCACCACATCAATATCACCTCAGGCAGTCACCATAATTCTGGGTAGTTCGGATATCGGTAGCGGGCTTAATGAAGACGGAGACACCATTTATTTATCAGACTCCACCGGACAACTTCTGGATTCAGCTTCTTATTCCGCTCTGCCCGCCATCGGTAAATCCTTTGCCCGTCATCCTGACGGAGGTGAATGGCAAAATAATGTTACTCCCTCAATTGGAACTGCCGACCCATGAAATTCATATTTTTCGTCATCTCTGCTCTCATCTTTCTGCTTCCCCCTCATCCGCCATCCCCGCCGATCAATTTCCAAAACCACCCCACCTCCGAAATTGCTGTTGATTGGGGGGTTCCGGATCAAAGTCCGGTATTTAATATTACCGATATGCTCCCGGGCGATACCATAACCCGCACCATTACCGTAAAAAACGGTTCCTCCGCCCCCCGTCTCCTCTCCGTCAAAGGTCAGAAAACTTCCGAAGCTCTCAATTTTTCTTCGGGTTTATTTCTGTCTATAAGCCGGGGTTCTGCCCTCATCTACGGTCCAGGGCTTCTCTCTGATTTTTTTGTTGATTCAGCCACTGCCGGCGGTGTTTCCCTCGCTTCCCTGGCCGGTAAATCCCGGGCAGCTTTTACTTTCAGGGTCGGATTCCCCGCTGCATCCGGAAACAATTATCAGGGGGCTCGGGTCGTTTTTGACCTCAATATAGGCAAACTGTTACTTCTCCCGAAATCCTGCCGTTTATCCGGATATATCTTTGCCGGACCGGCCGATCCTGATCAAATTGATATCACCGACCGCAACCATTGCTCACTTCACCACTGAAGTACAAAACTTGCATTTTTTGGCTTTTAGAGGTATCAGGCTCAGACACTGGGGGCAGGTTTTTTCTGTCGGATCCACCTTTTCTCCCCTCTTAACCCTTTCCGAAATTTTATTCATCGGGGTTACTATCAGAAAGTAAATCACTGCCGCCGTAATCAGGAAACTCGTCACAGAATTCAGAAAATCACCGATCATAAACCGGCTGTTGTTGATGGTGAAATAGATCCCCGAAAAGTCAGGTTTTCCTCCGATAGCCGCCACAAAAGGAGTAATAATATCTTTGACCAGCCCGTTTACAATCGATCCGAACGCTCCGCCGATCAGTACCGCTACCGCCAGATCCACAATGTTTCCCCGCATGACAAACTCTCTGAATCCCTTCATTATGTTTTATTTTACCACTATCACCCCCAACTTATAATTCCGAAAAACTACCCCCACTGGCATCAGTATTCACTTATATACCCCTGTCATCTCCCCGCTGCCGACTACCAGCCCACCCATAGCCGCGGTCAATTGCCCCCTGCTGCTGCCTTCCGGCAGGATGAGATTATTTTTCAACGCCCAAACCTGAAATTTATAATGGTGCCTCCCCAAAGGCGGGCAAGGCCCCCCATAGCCGTTCTTTCCGAAGTTGTTTTTCCCGGTCACCCCACCGGAAGGCAGCTTACCTTCGGCAATATTCCCGGCCGGGCTCACATTCCACACTGTCCAGTGAACAAAAGTTTTTCCGGGTGCATCCGGATCTTCCAATACTATGGCCAGACTTTTGGCTCCCGCCGGTATATTGGTTATCTGAAGCGGCGGACTGATGTTCTCCCCGTCGCAGGTATATTTCTTGGGAATTACTCCGCCGTTTTTCCAGGCCGGACTGCGGATTAGTATAGTTCCGCATGTTCCTGTCGGCTTTTCTGCTGCAGGCTGTCCGTGTTTCACCCACGCTCCCCGATTACAAATCCAGCTATCCTCACCCCCTCCGATTACAAATCTTACCACTGCCGCCACTGCCAGGATTGCTGCCAGTCCCCCGAATACCTTCTTCATTTTTCAGATTATAATTTATACTGACAGGTTATAAGACAGGTGTTTTCCCAAAAGACGTCTCTGCCGTTATCAAAGCCGCAGAAGATATCGGAATAAAAAATATCACCTTGTCACGCTGATAATTTCTCCCAACTCGGCTTCCGGCGCATTCACAGTCAGTCTCTTTTTTGCCGGATTTTCCATAATTGTATAACCGGTCGCATAACTTCCCTTGCATTCAGTTACCGGTTGCCCGTTATTTACCTTTGGATCCACAGGTATTGCGGCCAGATAGTCCGGTAACAGATAGCTGCAGATATTTACCCCCTCGCTGCTGATCTGCTCCGGGGTACTTTTAATCCCCGGGGGCAAATTACCTTTGTGGTCCGCAGCATATTGGCCCAAACCGTTAAGTATCGCCAGAATGTCCGATCTCCTTTTGGTATTGTTTGACTGGGAAAATTGTCTTACCGGACTGAGTAATCCCGAAGAACTGGCCCCTTCCATCAACTGTTTTTCCGCTTCCTCCGGAGTCATTGTATCCGTCGGCGTCTCAATCGTTATGTCTTTTCCGAAATCCGATAATCCCATGGCTAAAGACACTTTCACCGGCGACTTCAGACCGGGAGTCCCCTCTCCGGGCTTAATGATAAAAGTTATAGTCCCTTTTCTCAAATAATAGTCATTTTTGCCAATCCACAAATTAATATTCAGGTTTTGTATGTAATCTGCCAGTTTCTTGGCCTGCACCTGGGCTGTGCTTATCCCCAATACTTGCGTCTGATTATATTTTTTTGTTTCCTGTTCCAACTGATCCCCGATAATGTTCAGCGTCGCCTCATCCGGTTCAAAAGTCAGTTTATACGTAGCGGTAGTTTCCACCTTATCGTCAGTTACTTTTATCTTCGGTAATATTTGTTCATTAGCCAGCCGGAGCAGTACTTTATTTACTTCTTCACCGGTAGTTGTCTGGCCGCTTTGTACCTGATCCAGATTCTTTCTGGCCTCGGTCAAAAGCGGGCTTGTGTCATAGGCAATCCAGTTTTGCATTATCTGGCTGAATTTTGTCTGTTCCATCCCGAGTAAATTTAAAAGAGACGCCGGCATTTTATTCACCTTAAAATAAACCATCTTGTCATTTTTTCTTATTTGGGCGGAAAAATCCTTGGTTATATTTACCGTCACGTCCAATTTTGGATTATTACTGTCTGCCAAATTTACGTACCCTTTAAATTCTGCGTCCAGGTTGCCAAGCCCTACCAGACTGGTCAAATCTTCAGATTGAACAGCCAGCGATAAATCAATAGAATTTTTTTGCACCTTCTTCTGCGCTGATATTGCCGACTCCAGAATAAATTTGGGTGTTTTCTGAATAAACGGCAGACTGAAAACTACTTCGCTCACCGTCTGTTTAAAATTGGCATCCCCCAAATTTAATTTTTCTGTCGCAATCATATAGGCCGGAATCCCCGATACAGCCGTGACACCCCCTGCCACCACAATCAAAACCACCGCCACCTTAAAGCCCCCGTTTTTTTTCCTCTCAGGAACAGCCTCTGCCGTAATAATTTGCAGTCCCGAAGCCGCTTTCGCTATCTCATCAGCCGGTACAACCGGAGCTGGTTCGGTAGCTGCCACCATCCCTGCCGGGTCGTAATATTGCTTTGCCAGACCGATTTTGTCCTTTCCCCAACCGTTTTGTGCCAACTGCTTTTCCACATCTCCGAACGGAACGCCTTGTTTTTTGCATTTATCCAGATAATCTGTTATTGCATCCGGCAACATATATATAATATACATTATGCCCGACCGAATTTCACAGCTCCCCGAACCTTCTCACACCCACCCTCTGACTATTATCAGCTGGTTATTCATCTTTCCCCCTCTCGGGTTTTACTTTATCTACAAGGATCCTAAATACCATTCCTGGGTTACAAACCTCCTGTATATCACTTCCGTCTTTCCCTTAGTCATTTTCCTGATCCAGGCGCTGATTGTTGTCCCTCAGCTAAAAGTCATTTATGCCGAAACCGGTGCACCTGCAGACTACCCCCGGTTGACGGCCTACTACATCACCCTTTTTCTTCTCTCGATTGGTCAGATAATTTACGGTGTTTATCTTAAAAACCTGCTTGGGCAATCTCTTCCCGACACCAAAAAATACCTCTTATTAGGCTTCGTAATTATGTCTTTTGGCCTCTTTCTTGAAAGCTGGATTTCGGGTATCTTTTTAAACGCCATCCTCTACCCCATTTACAACCTCTCCAATTACATGGGTTAAGCCTCACTTTACCACCCTGGAAATATACTCTCCCGTTGAGGTATCTATAGTAATCATATCCCCGTTTTTGATAAACAGGGGCGCCAGCACTTCCACTCCGGTTTCCAGTTTCACCAGTCTTTTCGGGGCATTTATCCTGTTTCCTGCCACTGCCTCCGGCGCATCCACTACTTTCATGTCCACATGCGGCGGCAGGGAAACTCCGATCGCCAGATTATCAAACCACAGGACCCAGCATTTCATATCCGGCATTAAAAAGCCTACCTGGTCTTCTACTAGAGATACCGGTACCCCCGCCTGATCATAGTTTTTTGGATCCATGAACATGATTTCGTCCCCGTCCCGGTACAAATACTGCATCTCTTTTTTGTCCACCTCAGCCACTTCCACGCTTTCATTCGTCTTATAGGTAAATTCCGTTGTGGCACCGGTCTTCACACTCTTCATTTTTACCCTCATAATGGGTGATCCCTTTCCCGGCGCCATAAAATCCGCCTTCATCACCTGATGCGGTGCTTCCTTGTACATAATGTACATCCCCTTGGCTATATTCCCGGCATTTATTTTTGACATAAAAGCACTTAATTTTACCTTCACTGCCCCTCTTTGGTCAAACTTGGAGTTATAATTCGCCGATGGACCCTACTTCGGAAATACTTTATTCCCCCGAAGAAACCGGGATTATTAATTTCCTTCAAACCGAAGTTGCAAAAGAAATAAATTTCCCTGATACCCCTGAACATCTTCGGCCCCGGGTATTTCAGCCTGTCCATGACTCCTTCATCAACGCTCTCCCTAAATCGCCGAATGCGGAAATCAATCTGGCCAGATATTTAAAACAGCTTGCCCTCACAGCCGCTCAGGATGCCCATAACCAGCTACCGGAAAGAATGGACCCGGCAGATTTTTCTATGGCTTTTTCTAAATCCGTAAAAACCAGAATTATCCCCGTAAGTTTAAACGAAAGAGAAAAAATTTCTCTTAATCAAGCTGCCGCCAATGAATTTGAAAGACAAAAAAAGCTAGCTGTCCCCGGAAAATTGTCATTAGCACTATACCAACCCCCGGAACGCCTGTTATCGCTTGTGCTCTGGGAAATCTACGACCGGCTCGAACCGGGAACTAAATCAAAGGCCAAATAGTTCATTCCCTGGAAAAAACAAAGTATCCGCTATCGTCGGTACGTCTGCTGCCAGCATCACCAGGCGGTCCACTCCCACGGCTATTCCCGCCGTCTCCGGCATTCCCGTTCTCAAAGCCTCAATCAAGTCCGCATCCATCGGATAAAGAGTCTTGCCAAGCTTTGTTCTGTCCTCCAGGTCTTTTTTAAACCGGGCTTCCTGTTCAATTGGATCAGTCAGTTCCGAAAAACAATTTCCCAACTCCAGCCCGGCCAAAAATACTTCAAATCTTTCTGCAAATCTGGGATCTGTTCGTTTTTTTCTGGCCAGACTGGCCTGCGACACCGGATAATCATACACAAATACCGGCTTATGGCTTTCCCTGAGTTTCGGTTCCACCTCATTAAAAAACAGCTGGTAAAAATCTTCATCTTTTACCTTTTCCAGTTTCCTGCCTGCATATCTTAAAAAAGCTTCTTCAAAACTGATTCTCGGCCACGGCAAACCGATATCATATTCTTCTCCCTGAAAAGTAAATTTGTCACGGCCGATGATTTTAACGAATAATTCCTCAAAATCTTCCATTATTTTTCTGTAATCCGCCCCCGCCCGGTACCATTCCAGCATGGTAAATTCCGGATTGTGCCAGGGACTCACCTCTTCCTCATTCCGAAACGCCCGGGTAATTTCAAATATATTTCCCATACCTGCTGTCACTAGTTTTTTCAGCGCGTATTCCGGACTCATAATCAAAAATCCCCGCCTTTTCTCTCCCCCGGCTGTTCTTAACTGGGTTTCAAACACTTCCAGGTTCGGCTCTGCACTGGGTACCGGCACCAATATCGGCGTCTGCACTTCCGAAAAACCCAGCCCTTTAAAAAAATTCCTTATTGTATCCGTCACTTTTTCCCTGACCAGATATTTTTTCAATAGCTCCGGCTTCTCTCTTATCCTTTGCCAGGTCTTCATTTCTGCTCCTGTTTAAAAAGCCAGTAAGAATACCCCATCGTCCCCAATACCGTCAGCCCCGCCCCGGCAATAAATATCGCCCCGGCAGCATGAAAAGATAGGTATGGAGTCGCCATTATCACCAGGCCGTAAATGATAAACAACCGCCCCCCCATCCGGTGGGTCTTATTCCACACGTTTTCAGAAGACAGCGTCCACGGCGTCTTGATACCCACAAACCAATTATTTTTTATTTTGCCCATGAAATTACCCAATATTATGAATAATAATCCCACGCATCCCGACACCACATTGCCTATATTCACGGGGTATCCCAGATTAAACAGTCCCATGGCCAGATATATCACTAAAAGCGCTGACAGAATTGCCGTTTCAAAGACCCTGTAATAACGTTCAAACTCCTCATATCTTTCTTTTTTGGGATCGATTACCGGTAAAACCAAAAACAGCAGATACATTATTACCAGTAATATCGGCATTCCGAATGCTCCTTCCGCCCGCCCGGTATACCTGTCAACCACTCCGGCAAAATTCCAATGTCCGGCTACTTTGTCCGGAAAATGGGCATAAAAATATATCCCCAGAACCACCGCCCCGGCCACAATTAGAACCGGCAATATCTCAGTCCCCCAGGATATCCTAAACGGATATTTCATATTTTCCTATTTACCTTTAACAGTTTTATAACATTTTCGGTAATTTCGTCCAGTACGCTTAAGTTAAGGGAATAAATAATCTGTTGTCCGTTGCGTCTGCCGGAAATCAGGTCCGCTCTTTTCAAAATGTCCAGGTGGTGTGATAAAGTCGGCATGGTAATCGTTAATTGGCCCGCCATCTCCCCAACGGACATTTCCTTCTTTTTTAGCAGCTCCAGGATCTTTTGCCTGTTCTGATCCGATAGTGCTGAAAATGTGTCTACCAAAGACATAACCTATCATTTAGATATTTAGATATATATCAAAACATTATTCCGGCCCGGGTCTTTTGTCAACAATTTCCGGTTTGTGAGAAATCCTGTTTTTTTCATTCCCGGTTTATATTAATCTTGTGTTCATGAAAATCAGCATTTTCGGGGCCTCCGGCAAAACCGGAACAGAATTTGTCAGACAGTCCCTGTCAGCAGGTCACCACATCAAAGCTCTGGTCAGGGAGCCGGTTAAGTTGACCCTCTCCGACGAGAAATTCACCGTCGTCCGGGGTGATGTCTTGGATGCTGCCGTTGTCAGGGTTGTGGTCAATGCTTCTGACGTGGTGATTTCGGTTTTGGGCTCAAAACCTGATACATCTCCCCAGGTCCTCACTGTCGGCACCCAAAATATTATTTCCGCCATGCAGCAAAATCACAATCCCCGTTTAATCGTCATGAGTTCTTATCCGATGGGTGGCTCACCCCGGTCTATGGCTTTTTTAGAACAACTTAATCTTCCCAAAGACCAGCAGACAGCTATGCAGTCGATGATTGATGACAAGATCGGCCAGGAAACCGCAGTCAAAAACAGTGGACTGAACTGGACGATTATCCGGCCCCTGATGTTAACTGATGGTCCGTTGACCGGCCGGTACCGTACCGGTGAAAATTTGGACGTTAAACCGGGCAATCAGATATCCCACGCCGACGTCGCCGACTTTATTTTAAAGAATCTCGAGCCTCAATCTCCCTGGACTGACAAAATTGTCACTTTGGCTTACTGACTACTTTAGTCCGAATCCCTCCAGAATATCATCCACTATTGTCTTGGGTTTTTCTTCCCCCGTTTTTTCAGTCGTTGCCGGTGCCGCAGGACTTTCCGGTGGTTTGGTTTGTCTTTCCGCTCTTTCAATCAATTTATTCAGGCTGTCTCTTGGCAACCATACTCCCCGGCACTGCGGGCAATAGTCTACAATCAGCGATTTGATTTCCGTCATCGATAAAAGCGTTCCGTCCACCGGACATTTCATAGGTGTATTATACTTCAACTATATTTGCCTTCATTACATGAAGTATCTTTTGTTGGTCCTTGTTCCGATTTTGATTATCGCCGTTATTCTCCTCCTTACCCATAACTCCCCTCCGTCACCCAAAAACCTGATTACTGCTCTTCCCTCATCTGCCCCTCAAATCGTCTCGTGTCCGCCCGGTTTTATCAAAGTTCCGGGCAACCCCCTTTATCACACTTCCGATTTCTGTGTTATGAAATATGACGCCAAATGCGCCTTACTGGCTCAGCCTGAAGTCGGACTGGCTCCCGCCCTTGGAAACCCCTGTCTCGGAGCCGCTGCCGGGCATTCATACAACACCTATAAAAACAACGGCCCCGGTTGTTTCTGCACCAATGACAGACAAATTATCTCTACATCTTCAGGTTACCCCGTGGCGTACGTCCCCATGATTAAAAGCGACCACCGGGACACCCGGAATTTGTGTTCTTCCCGCGGTTGGCATCTGATTACCAACCCTGAATGGATGACCATCGCCAGAAATGTGGAAACCGTTTCGGCCAATTGGTGTAACCCCGATGGCACGGATTGCGGCTATCCTCCGGGAACCCCGGGGAAAATTCTGGCCAACGGTTACTATAAAAGTCCCTATGACCAGGCCCTGACCGCCGGCCCGGATAATCTCCCCTGCTTTGGTACCACCACCGATGGATCCGACGTCTGCGGCGGTAAAAATTCCCAAAAGCGGACTCTTACACTCACCAATAATGAAATCGTCTGGGATTTTGCCGGTAATGTCTGGAGCTGGGTGGATGCTCTGGTCCAAAGAAAAGACGAGCCCAAATCCCGGACTGCCGGCAAATTGGATTATGGCTGGATAGTCAGAAGCGAATTTGCCCCCGGCGGCCTGATACCCAGCACCCTGATTGATAATGGTCAGGGCCCGTCGATGGGTTATGACGCCTTCCGGCCTTCAAACCCTGACTGGAATTCCCGCCAGGGCGTCGGCCGCATTTATCACTGGAGCAGCCAGACAGATAGCGATACTACCGAATACGCCTTTATCAGGGGCGGTAATTGGAAACACGGCATGGATGACGGTGCTTTTACCATTCATCTAAGCCCCGTTCCGGGCAAGGAAAATATCAACGATGTCTCCTTCCGCTGCGTGACCGTCCCCCAAATCACCCCTTGACTCTTCCGCTTCCAAAATCAAAAAAAACACCAAACCTCCTAAAAAAGGAGGTTTTTTAATGATTAATAATACCGAAAGTCTTAAAAAGCATCTATCCGAACAAATCCAAACCGGTCCTCGGCCTGAATTCCGGCAAATTATCCATAATTATTTGGATAATTATCCCAAATGCCAAAAATGCAAACTGGATCATATTCCTTCAGAGGCTAACCAACTCAATGGCTTGATTAAAGATCATAATAATTTACATAGTCATTGTGGTGAAGCGGAATCGGACTCACTACCGAATCTTCTTCCAGATGGACACGCCCAACCTCCTTTACGACAAGCAGGTCAATTTCATCCGGACCGGCATCCGGCATATAGACAGTATTTTAGTGAGGATGCTCCTTAACGAGCACTAAACCTGTCATCAATGCGGACCTTAATGTATTAAAGCCCAGTAACGCACACCGGAATCTCGCCGGAGGCACATTTTTCTTCCCCCCCAGCATTTCCAAAACCGTCTCCTCATTTATTTTCTTTATATTTTCCAGCTTCTTTCTTTTCATTACCTCTTCTGTCAGCATACTGGCTGCTGCCATCGACACCACACATCCTTCTCCCCAAAAAGATATTTTCCCTATCTCGCCTTTTTTATTTACTTTGATCGCCACCCCGATCTTATCCCCGCACGACGGGTTACTCTCAAATGCCGTCCCCTTCCCGGTTTTCAGCTTCCCGAAATTTCTCGGGTTTTTATAATGGTCCAGCAACAATTCCCTGTATAAATCCATGTTAGCTTAACCTCTTAATAATTTAATCGCTTTATCTATTCCGTTTATTAACTTATCCACGTCTGCCCGGCTGGTATACACTCCGATGCTGGCCCTGGTAGTAGCCACCAGTCCCAATCGGTCGTGCAGCGGTTGGGCGCAGTGGTGTCCGGCCCTGACGGCAATATTTTCCCCGCTCAATATTTGGGCTAAATCATGCGGGTGTACCCCGTCCACCCAAAAACTATAAATCCCGGTCCTTTCTTCCGGTTCCCCCGATCCCAACACTTTCAATCCTCTGATTTCTTTCAGTCTTTTCAATGCATATCTGTTTATTTCAATTTCATGTTTCCTGATATTCGTCATGCCCAACCCGTTTAAAAATTTCACAGCTGCCCCCAGGCCTAAAACCCCCGGAATATTTACCGTCCCGGCTTCAAATTTATCAGGTAATCCGGCAAAAATAGTCTGGTATTTTTTTACTTCCTCAATCATTCCTCCGCCGGTCTGATATGGCGGCATCTCCTCCAGTAATTCCTTTCTGGCCCACAGCCAGCCGACTCCGTTCGGCCCGTACATTTTATGCCCGGTAGCCGCATAAAAATCTGCCCCCATATCATCCACATCAACCTTCATCCTGGGTACGGCCTGAGCTCCGTCAACCAGCACTTTCACCCGTGGATTAATTTGTTTAATTAATTGAATCATGGCCTTGACATCATTTATAGTCCCCAGCACATTACTTGCCTGGGTTATTGCTGCAATCTTAGTTTTTTTGCTAATCCACTTATTCCAATTTTTCTGATTCATCTCCGGTTTCCCCTCCTCATTAATATCTAAATATTTTAGTTTGGCACCTTTTCTTATCGCCAGCTGCTGCCAGGGCACCAGGTTTGCATGGTGTTCCATAATCGTCAGGGCTATTTCATCTCCATTTTTTACATATTTTTCACCCCAGGTTCCGGCCGCTAAATTTATCGCCTCGGTTGCATTCCTTGTCCAAACAATTTCCTCAGGGATTTTTGCCTTTATAAATTCAGCCAATTTTTTTCTGGCAAATTCGTATTCCTCTCCGGCTCTTTCCGCCAACCGGTATACCCCGCGATGGATATTCACCGGATATTCCTCGTAATATTCCTTCTCTTTATCAATCACCGCCTTCGGTCTCAATGCCGATGCCGCACTATCCAGATAAACCAAATCTTGTTGGGTTTCAAAAATCGGAAAATATTTTTTATTCTCTCTGACCATTATCTAAAAAACTCTCCATTAGTAATTTTACCGCGGATTTCATTGAAATCCCCCTGGTTCCCAGATAAAAAATTTGCCAGTCATCTACCTGCCCGATGCTGGCTGCATGTTTAATATTCACTTCGTCTTCCTCTATTTCCAGCACCGGTTCAGCTTCCCCTCCCGCAGTGTTACCTATCAAAAGCAGTCTCTCCTCCAATAAATCTTCGCTTTTTATTGCCCCTTTATTCACCATCACTTTCCCACTGATTTTAATTCTGGCCGCATCCCGGGCAACTCCTTTGAGGCATATGATGGCTTTTGTACGGGCAGCCTCATGAACCACATCGCAGTCCACACTGACTGCCTCTTTTTCTTTGGCTTTGATTTTGCAATTTATCATCACCTCCGCCCCTCTCTCTGTAAGCCTGACTAAATATTTTTTTCCGGCTGATAAATTTATTACTCTTTTTTTCCCCTTCTTAATTATAAATTTTAAATTATAAATTTTTAATTTTTTACTCATCCCCCGCTCCTTCCATTTCCAGATTAATCAGCCGGCTTAATTCCACTGCATATTCCACCGGAATTTCTTTGACAATCGGTTCAATAAATCCGTTGACAATCATCCCCTGGGCTTCCGTTCCCCCGATTCCCCGGCTTTGTAAATAAAACAGCTGCTCCTCGCCGATTCTGGACACCGTGGCTTCATGTTCCACGGTTCCCCTCCCCGACACTCGCAACACCGGATAAGTATCCGACCGGCTCATCCGGTCCAGTATCAGCGCATCGCACCTGACTTTTGTCTTGGAATTGAAAGCTTTGGGCCCTTCATCTACCAAACCTCGGAAGCTCGTCCTTCCGCCGCCAAAACTAACCGACCTGGAAATCATCGATGCACTGGTTTCCGGAGCCAGATGTATGAATTTTCCTCCCGTATCCAGATGCTGCCCGGCCCCTGCTACTGCAATCGATAATATATCCCCGCGGGCTTTTCTGCCCGCAAGTATGTTCCCGGGATATTTCATCGTCTTTTTACTGCCCAGGTTCCCGTCTACCCATTCCATCACCCCCTCTTCCTCCACTCTCGCTCTTTTGGTCACCAGATTAATCACGTTGGTCGACCAGTTTTGCAGTGTCGTATACCTCACCCTGGCCCCCTTTTTAACAAATATTTCCACCACTGCCGCATGCAGTGAATCGGTTGTATATATCGGTGCCGTACAACCCTCTATATAATGGACAAAGCTGCCTTCGTCTGCCACGATCAGTGTCCTTTCAAACTGCCCCATCCTTGCCAGATTCATTCGAAAATATGCCGATAGCGGCATCCCCACCTTCACTCCTTTGGGAATGTAAACCAGTGACCCGCCCGACCACACCGCCCCGTTCAAAGCTGCAAATTTGTTATCTTCCATAGGCACCAGTTTCCCGAAATATTCTCTAACCAACTCCGGATATTTAGCCAACCCGCTGTCCATGCTCTCAAAAATTACCCCCCGTGATTCCAGTTCATTTTTCAGACTTCCGTATATCACCTCCGACTCATATTGTGCCTTTACCCCTGCCAGATATTCCCTTTCCGCCTGGGGCACGCCGATCCGCTCAAACGTCTTTTTAATTCCCTCCGGTACTTCATCCCAGCTTCTGGAATCCTTGTCTGTTGGTTTGGCATAAAAAATCGTCCTTGTCGGATCTATTTCAGACAAATCCACTCCCCACTTCGGCATCTCTTTTTTCTCAAAGACCGACAATGCTGCCAGTCTTTTTTTCCTCATCCACTCCGGCTCTTTTTTCCGGTCTGAAATCTGCTCTACCACTTGACTATCAAGACCCGCTCTGGTGCGATTTTTATAACCGGTCCTGTCATGGAACCCGAACTGATATCTAGGTCTGGAAAACTTTTTCATAGCCTTTCTCTTCAATTTCCCCCACCAGTTCCTCCCCTCCGCTCCGGGTTATCACCCCGCCCGCCAGCACAAATATTTTCTCCGGCTTGATATATTCCAGCACCCTGGGGTTATGGGTAATCATCAGTATGCCCGCCCCCTCCCTGGCTGCCAGATTTACTCCCTTGGCTACCATCTTTAAAGCCTCCAGATCCAAGCCGGTGTCCAATTCGTCTAATATCGCAATTTTGGGTTTAATGGTTAAAAGCTGCAGTGTCTCCGCCTTTTTCCTTTCTCCGCCGGAAAATCCTTCATTTATGGATCTTTTCAGAAATTCTTCTCTCAACCCCAGACTTTCGGCACTGTTCTTAATCTGTTCAAAAAATTCCACAAAATTCGCCAGCGTCCGGCCGTGCTTGGAGCGTAACGCCAGCCTTAACAGCTCAAAGACACTCACTCCGGGTATAGCCACCGGGTTCTGAAAGCTCATAAAAATCCCTGCTTTAGCCCTCTTTTCAGTCGGTAATTTAAGAATATTTATTGATTTTTTACCCTCTTTTAAAATTATTTCCCCGCCCATGATTCTGTACCCCGGTGCCCCTGTTACTGCCATCGCCAGCGTAGATTTACCTCCCCCGTTAGGTCCCATCAACACCTGCACCCGGCCCGAATTAATTGTCAGATTAACTCCGGCAAGAATTTCCTTTGTACCCGCATTCACCCGCAGGTTCTTGATTTCTAAACTGTTCATGCTTGTCTCATTAAATCAGCGAGCGTTACCTCACAGAGGACTCTGTCTAACCTTATCTGGACTGCCTTCCATGCTGGTTTTTGATCACATATAGCTGCTCTGGCACAGCCTGCACACTTAACCACTCCGGTTTTCCCTTCCAAAATCTCCATCAGCCGGTAAACACTAATCTCCTCCGGTTTCTTCTTCAGTCTGTAACCGCCGCCAAACCCTTCCCGGCTGTCCACGATTCCCACCCCTGCCAGCACCGGCCCCAGCCTGGACAGCAGCTTTGGGGGAATTTTTTTCTTCCTGGCAATTCCGGTTAAAGCCACCCATTTCTCACCGGACTCAGCCAAGGTCTTCAGAAACTCCATCCCGTAATCTACCCTCTTGGATATCTTCACCATAAGCTACTACCTAATTTGTAGTAGTAATCTTATACCACAAAATCAAAGGTGATAAAATAATTACCAATGCCCGCAAATCTTTCCGGCTTATTGAGTCCGCACTCCGTTGCCGTTATCGGAGCCTCCCGTTCACCTGAAAAAGTTGGCGCAATTGTCTTGAAAAATCTTCTGGAATCCAAATTCAACGGCCAGATTTTCCCCGTCAACCCTAATACGGATTCTGTTTCCGGTCTGGTTTGCTATAAAAACTATCCTGACATCCCCGTTATTCCCGACCTGGCAATTGTTGCCCTGCCCGCTCCCCTGGTTTTGGACAATCTGAAAATTATCGGAGAGAAGGGTACTAAAAACGTCATTGTATTTACCGCCGGCTTCAAAGAAACCGGTCCCGAAGGTAAGGCTCTCGAACAGCAGTTGACCGGTCTGGCCGCGCATTATCAGCTGAACCTCCTGGGCCCGAACTGTCTGGGCTTCGTTAACAATTTATGCCCTATTAACGCCACATTTAGCCAATCTGTTAGCCTGCCTGGCAACCTCAGATTTATCTCCCAGTCCGGAGCCATTGCTTCCAGTATTTTTGATTGGTGTGAATCGGTCTCTCTGGGTTTCTCGGATTTTGTTACTTTGGGTAACAAATCTGTCCTCAGTGAAAACGACATTCTGGCTTACTGGGAAGACGCTGGCCGGATGCCATCTGCGAATTTTAACCGTACCGGCTTGTCCGATGTTAACCCGATTGGCCTGTATTTGGAACAGATTTCAGACGGCCGCAGATTTCTGGAAATATCCGCCCGCATGTCCCTGGATAATCCCCTGTTTATCATCAAACCCGGTCACTCCCCGGCGGCCGCTGCCGCCATGCTGTCCCACACCGGAGCCATCGCCGGTGAAGACGCCGTTTTGGACGCTGCTTTTAAACAGTCCGGTCTTGTCAGATGTCAGAGCCTGGAAGATTTCTTTGACTTTGCCCGGGCTTTTGCTTGGGAAAATGCCCCCCAAGGGCCCAATATTGCCGTCGTTTCCAACGCCGGTGGTCCGGCAGTCATTATTGCCGACAGTATTGCCGATGCTGACCTGCAGCTTTCGTCATTTGACGAGGCGACTCATAATCAGCTTTTGGAAAAACTCCCCCGCAGTGCGGGGATTATAAATCCGGTGGATGTTTTGGGCGACGCTCTGGCTGATCGCTACCAGGATGCCATGGATATCGTCCTCCAAAAAGACAATGTTCACGCCCTGATAGTTATCCTGACTCCCCAAATTATGACCCAAATCGACAAGACTGCCGAGATTATCGGTCAAATGGGCGAAAAATATCACAAACCCATCCTCTGTTCATTTATTGGCGGCCAAAACATATCAGCCGGCGAACGGATTTTAAACCAGTTAAAAATCCCCTCCTTCAGATTTCCCGAACGGGCAGTCCGGGCCCTGTCCGCCATGTGGACCTGGAAAAAATGGCAAACCGCCCAAAAAACTTTTCCGTCAGTGCCCTCTTCGCTTCCTGTCGACAAACCGGCAATCCAGCAAGTCTTGGATTCCGTCAGGCAATCCGGTCGCCAAAATCTGGATAGTCTGGAAGGCAATGCTTTGCTTGCTGCTGCATCTATCCCCCTGGTCCCGACCCGGGAAATTTCCGACTTCTCTTCCGCTTTGGCCTTTTTGGGTGAGCATGGCTGGCCATTGGTCTTAAAAATATCTTCTCCCGATCTTTTGCATAAAACTGAGTCCGGAGCGGTCATTACTGACATTACCACTTCGGACCAGCTTCAGGCTGCTTTTACCAGATTGTCAGCTCAAATTACCGGATCTGCCAAAATAATCATCCAGTCACAGGTTATTTCGGGCCGGGAAGTTATCATCGGCATCAAAACCGATCCCAACTTCGGTCCGGTATTGATGTTTGGCGCCGGCGGGATACTGACCGAATTTATTGCCGATAGAAATCTGCATCTTTTACCCCTCGCTGCCGGCTCCGCCCTGGATCTGATTAACCAGTCAAAAATTTCCAAACTGTTAAACGGCTACCGCGGCCATCCGCCTTATGATAAGAATTTAATCGTTGACGTCATGCTCAGGCTTTCCTCCCTGGTAGAAAATTTTCCTGCCGTTTCCCAAATCGAAATCAACCCCGCCATTATCACCGAAAAAGGTATTTGGGCTGTAGACGTAAAAGTTATCCTCGTCTAAAATAGCATCTATGCCGGATTTCAAAACTGCCACCGTCATCGAAAACACAATTCTGGCTGATAAATTTCATCAGCTGACCCTGGAAACTCCCGAACCTTTTGTTTATACCCCGGGCCAGTATATCAGTGTTAAAGTAGCCGACACCAAAGTTAACAGCTATTCCGTTGCCGGCAGGATAAACGACCGTCGTTTTCTGCTTTTAATCGACACCACTCCCGGAGGTTTGGGCTCCCAGTATGTTGAAAAACTCCAAGCTGGCGATCAGATTACATACCTGGGTCCGTTTGGCCAGTTTACCTATCGCCCAAATGATCCGGTGGACCATATTTTGCTTGTAGGTACCGGCTGTGGTATCAGTCCCCTAAAAAGTCTCGTTGATGACATACTGATGAATCAGCATGTCACTCTCCCCGTCACTCTCTACTTCGGCCTGCGTTTCCCCCAGGACATTTTCTGGGATGACCATTTCCGTAAACTGCATGAGGATTATCCCAATTTTAACTACAAAATCTGTCTTTCCAAAGCAGACGACAACTGGCCGGGAGTCAGAGGCCATGTTACGGATGAAATTAAGAAAGACCACACCACCACTGCCGGTTATTCCGCTTATGTCTGCGGCAACCCCAATATGGCCGCCGAAACTATCGATATCATCACTTCTCTCGGCTGTCCCAAAGACCGCATTTATTCCGAAAGGTACTGATAAATGACCTCCCTGCCCTACTTCACTTTTCAAATCGGCGGTCTGGCCGGTCAGGGTATCAAATCCATTGGCCTGATGTTTTCCAAAATTGCCGTCCGCTCCGGTTACTGGACCTACAATCACAACGAATATCCTTCATTGATCAGGGGTGGCCATAACGTCATGCACATCACCGTGGCGGATCAGAAAATCACCGCCGGGGCCATGCATACCGATTTTTTGGTCGCCTTAAACCAGGAAACCGTCAACCTCCATACCCCGAAGATGCAGTCCGGTTCCGCGGTTTTATATGATACCCAGGGCGGCATCGATACTTCCCCGATTCCTCCTGGAATAGATTTGTTTGCCGTTCCCACCAGTTCACTGGCCAAAGCCTCCGGCGGCACCGAACTCATGGAAAATATCGTTGCTCTGGGAGCCGCCATGGCCTTACTGTCAGGCAATCTTGAAATTTTAAACGATCTGATCAAAGAGGAATTTGCAGACAAGGATCCCGGTGTCACCGCCAGTAATTTGAAGGCTGCCTTTGCCGGCTACAATTTCGCCAAAGAAAATTTTTCCTCCAAAATCCGCATTTCTCTGACTCCTAAAGATCAGCCCGAAACCAAAATCGTGGTCAATGCCAATGACACGGTTGGTTTGGCCAGTGTGGCAGCCGGTGTCCAGTTTGTCGCCATCTACCCCATGACCCCGGTTACCGGTCTGCTGCACACTCTGGCTCCCCTCCAGGAACAATTTCATTTTATCTACAAACAACCTGAGGATGAAATCTCCGCCATCAACATGGCTATCGGTGCTTCCTATGCCGGCGCCCGGTCCATGACTGCTACCTCGGGCGGCGGTTTCTGCCTGATGACGGAAAGTATCGGTTTGGCAGGCATGACTGAAACCCCGCTGGTTATCATTGAAGGTATGCGGGCTGGCCCGGCTACCGGCCTGCCCACCTGGAGTGAACAAAGCGATCTCAGGTTAGTCTTGCATGGTCATGGCGGTGAAATTCCCAATATTGTTTTGGCCGCCGGCGACCCCGAAGAAGCTTTTCATCTCACCATGGAAGCCTTCAATCTGGCCGAAATTTACCAGACCCCCGTCATAGTTCTGATCGATAAATTGATCTGTGAGGATGATCAGAGCTATCGTCCTTTCAATTCGGGCGATTACCAAATCAACCGCGGTCGTCTCACCACTCAAAAAGTTGACCGCTATCTTCGTTATCAGCTCTCCCCGGATGGCATCTCCCCCCGGACCTTTCCCGGACTAGACAATTATTACCTCACCAATTCTGACGAACACAACGAGCTGGGATACGATGACGAAAGTGCCGCCAACCGCAAAAGCCAGATGGAAAAACGGATGGCCAAACTGGCAACCTGCACCCAAAATCACCTCCCGGCCCCCCAGCTCTTCGGCCCTGTCGATGCCGATCTGACAATTGTTTCCTGGGGCAGCAATAAAGGCGCCATTCTGGAAGCCCTGAAATCTCTTCCCTATGTCAATTATCTTCATCTTACCTGGATTAGCCCCTTCCCCACCGACGCTGTCAGCAAGACTCTCGCCGGTGCCAAAAAGATTCTCAACCTGGAAACCAATTTCACCGGTCAGATGGCTTCACTGATCTCGGAAAAGACCGGTATAGTGCTGAAAAACAATCTTCTGAAATACGACGGCCGTCCGTTATACCCGGAAGAAATTATTGACTACGTCAAATCGCAAAGTCTATGACTACTGCTACTGATTTAAACACCAATTGCCCGATGACTTTTTGCCCCGGCTGCGGCAATTTTGGTATCTGGGGCGCCCTGAAAAATGCCGCCATTCAGGAAAACTGGAATAATTCCAACACCGTTCTGGTCGCCGGTATCGGTTGTCATGGCCATATGGTTAACTTTTTAAGGCTCAATGCTTTTGAAGGTTTGCACGGCCGGGCAATTCCTGTGGCCACCGGCATTAAATTGGTCAATCACAAGCTCAACGTGGTTGTCTTAACCGGCGACGGGGACGCCCTGGCTGAAGGCGGCAACCATTTTCTCCACGCCTGCAGAAGAAATCACGATCTGACGGTTCTTTTGCACGACAACTCCATTTACGGCCTGACTACCGGCCAGACCTCCCCTACCTCCCCGGACGGTTTCAGGTCTAAATCTACCCCTTTGGGTAATCCCGATCATCCCCTGCATCCGCTGTCCCTGGCCATAGCCGCCGGGGCCTCTTTCGTCGCCCGCTCCTTTGCTGGCGACATCCTCCACTTAACCGAAACCATAATTGCCGCCACCCGTCACCAGGGCTTTTCCGTTGTGGATATCCTTCAGCCGTGTATCACCTTCAATAAAGAGTACACCGTCGACTTCTACCGCCAGAATATTTATCACCTGGATAATAATTACAATCCTTCGGATAAACATGCCGCTTTTGCCAAATCCCTCGAGTGGGGTCCCGGACAAATCCCCGTCGGTATCATCTATCAGGAAAATCGCCCGTCATTTGAATCTGCCCTTCCCCAGCTCAGAGACCAGCCGTTAATCGCCCTGGAACCTTCAGTCAAAAATATTTCCGCCCTTTACAAAAAATATCAATAACCATACAATTTTATCACCATGTCCGATCCTAATTCTTCCCCCGCTGATGATCAGTTTTTTCAGGTCGGCAAATACCAGATCAAAGTCGTCAGAAATATGTGTATCGGGGCTGCCACCTGTGTGGCCGTTTCACCTTCAACTTATAAACTGGATTCCGATAACAAAGCCGTAGTCCAGACTGCCGGCACCGACACTCCCGAAAATATTCTCATGGCTGCCCAGTCCTGTCCTACCCGCGCCATCGTGGTCGTGGATACCGAAACCGGCAAGCAGGTCTGGCCCTAAAGCATCTTTACGGTTTCATTCGTCCAATATTCCAGCTGTTGCATTTGTTCTTTGGATATTCTCATGACCGTACCTCCCCAATGAACTGCCACCAAGTCCCCTGCCTTTAAATTCTTCACTAAAATCGGATCATATCCTGCTATTTCATGATTTTTTTTCATTACGTATCCCCTGATTCCTTTTTTCAGCCTGTCAATTTCCACCCTGAGTTTTTTTCCACCGATTTCAGTTATTTTTCCGCCTCTTATCATACAATTATTTGCAGCTGACAGGCTTCTGTCTAAACCTCCGGCGTCTGCCACACCGATCCAGGTGACCTGAAAATTGTGATGAAATATTACCTTCTTTGGAATCCGTGTCGCCAATTCGTCTATAAACCCGGTAAACGCCCCATGTTTTCGGTAAATTCCTAATAACTTTTGATAATTATTTTTGTCTAAAGCTTTTCTTAGCTGCATATTGCCTATCCAGTAAGCTTCCTGAATTGACGGATCAAACGGGTCTTCCCCCACTATCTTACCCAGGGCCGACTGAAAAGCATCCAGGTTTGGAAATTTAGCCAAAAGCTCAGGCATCTTCCGCTCGTCGCTGGTATCCAGTGCCTCCAGAATTGTCCCCGCAGCCGTTTCCGGTCCGCACGAAGCCAAATGCAAAATACTGGGTCCCAATGCAAATCTTTCATCCAATTCAAATTTATTCATAGTTCCCCATCATAACGCATATTTCACTGTCTGCTCAGTCCAGTACTTTAAATTCTGTCGTTCACGTAAATCTAATGTCTTTACTACCTGTTTCCAATGCACTGCCACCAGGCTGCCCTTTTTCACCTCCGGAGTAATTTCCGGCTCCCAATCGCATTTCTCTTTCATTTTGATCAGGCTATATCTTCCGGCTTTTTTTCCTATCGACCACAGGTCAATCTCAATTTTATTATTAGTAATCTTAGCCACCCTGCCCCATCTCGCCATGCAATTATTCAGTGAATCCAGGTTATTTTGGATCATTCCCCCAGCTCTTTCCACCCCCACATGTAGTAACTGAAACAAATGAAATGGTAAAAACACCTTTGGAACTTTATTTTTTAGTTCTTTAACCAGCCACTCCGGAACTCCCTGTTTGGAAAAATTAATTAATAAATTAAAGTAATCGTTTTTTGTCGCCATTTCCAACCTTTCATTTCCCAACCAATAAGCTTCGATATTTTTATAGCAGAATTTCTCATCTTTGGTAATTTTCTTTATCGTCTCCAGATACGGGTTAAAAACTATAAATTTTTCCAGTTCCTCCTTTATACCTTCATATTTATTTTGTTTTATGCATTCCGTAAACCTTGCCGGTGCCGACCTTCTTCCGCAAAAACCCAAAGAGTTTGGAGGTAACGCAAATCTGGCTGCCAGTTGTAGTGCTTTAATATCCATTGGTAAAATATTGTACTATGACAATCTATGTTTTTGGTAACCCGGACGATAAAATCGACAGTCTGTCTTATCGGGTAGCCAAAAAAATTTCCCGCCTTTACCCTCAAATCAACTTTATACCCGTTTTACCCGGGCCTGAGTTGCCTTTTTCATCCGATGAAAACGTCATTCTTATGGATGTTATTTTAAATCTTAAAAACCCGGCTCTAATCACCGACGATCATATCCCGGATCTGACCCTCCCTCCCCGTTTCTCGGCCCACGACTTTGATCTGGGTTTTCAGCTCAAAATCTTAAAAAAAATTCATCAAATCGGCACTGTCACCATTATCGGTATCCCCCCCCATCTCAAAATCGACTACCTTTCAATCCATTCAATATTCAAAAAGTTGGTGGCGCAGGACATGCACGGATCATAAGCCCGGATAATTTTTTCCGCCTCCAGTCTCATTTCCCCCCTGTCTTTTGAGAGGTTCTCGTTAAAATACTTTTTCAGGTCATTTTCAATATTTATCTGGTTTTGGGCTGTCGGCACTATCACGTCATAATTGGATATCATTCCCTGTCCGTTTACCTCCGCCATATGGTACAAAATCCCCCGGGGCGCCTCTATTACTCCCACCCCGATTCCGGCCTTAACCGGTACATGCACCGGTTTTTCATCATTGATTTTAATCATCCTTAAAATATCCAGGGCGTCATCAACACACTGTAATATTTCAATCGCCTGGGCTAGATTGTTATGAAATACATTATTGGACGGAAACATTTTCAGTATCTCCACGAGGTCTGCCGCAGTCCTGGAATTTAACAGGTCCCGGTTCAGATTTATCCGTGCTAGGGATCCTACCAAAAAGTCTTCATGTGTATCCGAAAACACATACCCTTCAGCCTGTGAATAAGGAATCACCACCGATTTAAGAAAGCTGTGAAATTCCTCCTCTTTCACCCTCTTGCCATTGGTATTTATAATTTCGCCTTCAATAAAGTCGTACTGTCTGTCATTCCTCAGACACAGGTAGTCTGAATTCCGGATCATGGTTTCTTTCCAATCGGCAAACATCCTGATTCCCCGGATCACTTTGGGCCGGATATCTTCCAGCTGCCTGATCAGATCGGGAAAACCGGCCGGATCCGGTAACTTCAGAAAACCCCCGACTGTCGGCAATGGGGCATGAATCGCCGCCCCGGCCATGGCCACTGACAGGTTATTTCCCGTTCTTTTTATGTCAAAGGCATCATGCAGGGCTTGCCCTCCGGGACTGGTTGTATCATCCGGAATTTCCAGAATCGAATCTATCCCCAATAGGTCCGGGAGTACAAAAAAATACAGGTGCAGGGCGTGGTCCCTGATCATCAATCCGTCATAAGTCAGTCTCCTCAGTAATTTCGTCTGGTCGGAAAGGGTTATCCCCTGGGATTTTTCTATTGCTTCCAGCGCGCAGAACAAGTGGGCCACCGAGCACGTTCCGCAAATCCTCGATAAAAACGACGGTACGGCTACCATCGGTTTGCCTTTCACCCCTTCGGTATAAAACCTCCGGTAATCCTGAATGATAAATTCCAGCTCCTTCACCTGATTATCTTCTAAAACGACCTTCAGGCTGGCCGATCCTTCAATTTTGGTGATGCTGTCGATGGTAATTTCTTCCGTGTGCATTAAATGATGTTAAAAGTTTTTAAGCTTCTCGCCAGAGTTCCTATAAATGAGTCCGCATTCATCGGGCATCCCATCACCTTCTCGTCGACTTTTACCAGATCCTCCAGTTTTTTCACTT
The DNA here is from genome assembly GCA_027371535.1 of Candidatus Amesbacteria bacterium. Classification (GTDB taxonomy): domain Bacteria; phylum Patescibacteriota; class Microgenomatia; order CAZETR01; family Amesbacteraceae; genus DAHXMV01. Next base: position 27,484 of record DAHXMV010000010.1, read on the forward strand.
CGTGACTGTAGTCGAAATGCGAAAAATACCAGTACACCTTGTAATTTATTTCATTATCAAACAGATTATTCCGGGTGGCTGACGGCTGCCCGGTACAGGCGCACGATCCGATAGCCACCAGGACCTTGGCATTCTCCCGTATCCTTTTCAGTTCGGCCGCTTGTTTCTCCGACGAAATCGCCCCTTCCACAAACGCCACATCCAATCCCTCAATTTGATTATTCATCTTCAACGCCTTCAAATATTTGAAGTCCACAAATTTTTTCCACTCTTCCAGGTGGTCATTTAACAGTTCTGTAAACAGGATAGTGCTGTCCTCAGAGCAGGTAAACGAAAACCACCCCACCGCCAGTTTTTTTCCGCTGGTATTAACGGGTGGCAGTGCGGGCAGATCGGCCATGATGTAATATATATTACCATGTGTCTGGCTATTCCCGGTCAGGTAATCTCAGTCTATGGCTTAAAAGCCCAAGTCAAATATCCCGGTCAGGTTAGAGCAGTTCTGGTGGGAGTAGATGAGATTAAACCAGGCGATTTTGTCATGGTTCAGATGGGCATCATTGTCAAAATCCTCACTCGCCGTGAAGCTTCCGCCTCTTTCAAGGCCTGGAAAATTAAAAATTAATCCTCTTGTTTTTTACTTGCCAGCGCATCCTTTTTGATCTATCCTGAAAATCATGCTCAGAGTCTTCCTGCTGACCCTTCTTGGTCTGCTTTGTGCCGGAGCCGGTATCTACCTCGGCTACAACTTTTTGCTGTCCTTAAGAACCACTGCCCAGCCCTTGCTTCTGATAGCTTCACTGATCTTATCTGTAGGCGGCCTTACCCTGCTCATCAAAATGAGCCGCTTAAATGAATCTATGATATTAAGAACTTTCGACAATGATATTCCCACGGAACTGGCCCCCTCTCCCTTCGTCGACAAAACTGAAAGTTTTATCGACCGCAACAACAAAATTGTCTCAGACTGGATCAGGGAATCTGACAAACGCGATAAAATGAAAATTCTGGAAATCGCCGCGGCTGCCCAGGAAGATGATGATAAAAACCGCAAGCTCAGTGCCTAAGCTCTTATCTGTAAGTCGTTTTGTGGGGATCCAGTAACAGGGAATACACTTCAAATGCGATTTCTTCATACGGATGAACTTTTTTGACCGCCTCCATAATTTTTTCCAGATCCTTCTTAAAACAGACCGTTTCAACTCTTTCCTCAACCACTTCCTCCGTCTTCCCGACTTGTCCCAAATACGGATGTGCCGACTCCATTGGTATATATCTCCCGATTCCTTTGACCGAAAAACTGCAGAATTTATAATCCCCGACGACTCCTGCCCCGGCTTCCCCTATCGCCTTTCTCACCGCATCGGCATGCGTCTCCGGTACAAACACCACAAATTTCACGGTTTCCTCTGCCATTACCTTTATTATACTCATTCCCTTGTTTTTATCGGTTAAAATATTTCTACCTGAAAAAAGCTGTCCTGTATAAATCACTGCCTGATAAATCCCTACAGTGTCAGGCTTGTGCCTGGTACTGCCGGATTGAGCCGGGAAAGGCAGGCCTTTGTGCCACCCGCCAAAATCGTCACGGTACTTTGTACTCCCTGGTTTATGGCCGCCCCACTGATATTAACCTCGACCCGGTGGAAAAAAAGCCGCTCTATCATTTCCTCCCCGGATCCAAATTGCTGTCTTTTGGTACCGTCGGCTGTAATTTCGATTGTGCCTTTTGTCAAAACTACACCACTACCCAGGTCAATAAAAATGCCTCTTCTTTGGATTGGGTCATCAACCGGTATTCCCAAAAAATCACTCCCAAAGATTTAGTTGATCTGGCTCTGTCCCAAAAGGCCGCCGGTATCGCTTACACCTACAATGAACCCGCTGTCTTTGTGGAATTTGCCCGCGACACGGCCAAAATTGCCAAAAGACATGGCTTGAAAAACGTCTATGTCTCAAACGGCTTTGAATCTCCTGAAGCTTTTGAATATATGCATGGTTTAATTGACGCCGTCAATGTGGATCTGAAAAGTTTTCGCCCCGAATTTTACCTGACAGTCTGCAAAGCCCGTCTGGAACCGGTATTGGAAAATATAAGAAGCTTTTTCACTGCCGGTATCCACACTGAAATCACCACTCTTTTGATCCCGGGTGAAAATGACAGCCCCCCCGAATTAACTGACATCGCCTCTTTTATCCGTTCCGTCTCTCCCGATATTCCCTGGCATATCTCGGCCTTTTTTCCGGCTTACCGCTTAACAGACATCCCGCCGACTTCCTATTCATCCATGTTGTCAGCTTACCGGATAGGCCAAAAAGCCGGCCTCCGGTATATTTACCTGGGCAATGTGAGAGATCCCCAAAAGTCAGCCACTTATTGCCCGGGTTGTGGTCAAACTCTGATCGACAGACAGACATATCGGACTTCCCTGAAAAACTTCAGCCCCGATTCAGGGACCTGCCCCCGCTGCGGTGAAGAAATCGCCGGTGTCTGGCACTGACTTTACCCCCCTCGCCCGTGTAAAATATGACTATGCCTTGGTATTTTTATGCTACTGCCGTCCCCGTTCTGTATAGCCTTTCCAACTATATTGATAAATTCTTAGTCGATAATAAAGTCAGGGATCCCCTGGTCATTACCACTATCGCCGGTTTGGCCACCTGCTTTCTGGGATTTGCCATCGGTTTGATTATCGGTTTCCCCGGCCTGCCTGCTGCCGATTGTCTTCTTTTGTTATTGGCCGGCATTTTATTGGTGTTAAATTTTATCCCTTATTACCAGGCTCTGAAGCTGGAGGATGCTTCCCGGGTAGTCCCCTTATACCAGTTTATCCCGGTCATTACCCTCCTCCTGTCTGTGGTTATTCTTAATGAATCCATGACCCCAAAACAAATCACGGGGATGCTGATTATCGTTTTTGCCGGCTTGTTTCTGTCGGCCCAAAACCTCTCCGCCAAAATCCTCACTCCCAGAAAGTCCCTCTGGTTGATGTTGTTGTCGTCATTTATGTACGGATCTGTGTCCATCCTATTCCGTCTGACTACCAAACCCGCCGGTTTCTGGACCGGACTTTCTTATGAATATTTGGGTACCGGAATCGGAGCCTCGCTGCTCCTGTTGATTCCTTCCGTCAGACACCACTTCCGTCCCCAGCTTAAATCTTTGGGGTCCGTGATCGGCCTGGTATCCCTTACCAATTTTCTTTCCATATCGGCTTTAATATCGGAAAGTTATGCCGTTACTTTAATCTCCGTTCCTTTGGTCAATTTAATCAGTGGCACTCAGCCGATTTTTTCCATCATCATCGGTCTTATCCTCACTGTCTGGTTTCCCCGCTACATTAAAGAAGACATCTCCCGCCAAACTCTTACAGAAAAACTTATTGCCGTCTCGCTGATATTCTTCGGCCTCTTCCTGACCTTTTTTTAAACACATATCCGTATTATCACCACCACGCATATCTGTTGCAGTTCCCTCATGGCCATCCGAATATCCTCTGTCTTTCTTCCATCCTTCCCAGGTGATTTTTGCCCATTCCCTGATCTTCTCTTTCCTTTCTGATTCGTCTTTAACAGTCACCACGTCCCCGATGGTTTTCCCCCATTTTGTAGTTGGCGGTTTTAAGTCTGGGCCAGATTTTATTTTTTCCGGCCTGCAGCAGATGGACCTTTTGTACCTGTTTCCCGGAAAAATTCTTCTCCAGCACCAAATACAAACCTACCAAACCGAAAACCGCTGAAATATTTTTCGTTTTTCCCCCGCCATGTTGGGCTTCATACGTGTCAATTACCGTCTGATGGATAAACTCCTCATCATAAATTCCCGCCGTCACCCCTGACAAATCAAAAAAATTTCTGCCAGCATTCCCTCGAAGCGTTAACCTTGCTTTCCGGTAAATCCTTCTGCCTTGGTAATCGTAAACCGCAACCCGGACAGACACCGTAGCTCATTCCCGGGTTAAGCCTTCTTCAGATACTTTTTTATTATCGTTTCCAGATTTATATAGTCCCCCGGTGTCCAGCCCGGTTTTGATACCACTTTTACCCAGGTCTCATCTCCTTTACAGGAATGAATTTCTCCGGGGTGAATGGTTATCATCTCGCCCTTTTTAAGCTTATACTCCTTATACAGCAATTTATTGGCGTCATATTTAAACACTTCCAGATCCCCTTTCATAATTTCATATTTTTCCGTCAGTTTTTTATGGTAATGGATGGTGGAAGCATCAACAACTGCAATTGATTCGCTGTAATCCGCATGGTTTTCGGTCGGATCTTTTTCACAAACCACTTCCGTGGTCACCCCCAGGCTATTCTTGTTCTCCACCATCGTCTTCCCCGGAAATAATCTTTGCAATTCCGCAATCACTTTTTTAACATCCATACCCGTATTTTAACTCTTCATTCCTATCCCGTCTATTTTTTGTGCTGGCCACCTAGATAGAGAACGGTTGACCTCCTTTCTGTAAATAGGTTTTAACATACATCTGTGGTGTTTGA
>DAHXMV010000011.1 GCA_027371535.1 Candidatus Amesbacteria bacterium
TGTCAAGTATCCCTTTTCTTAGACCGGTTTCTCTAAACGGGCCTGAAGTTTCTGGTAATACCGGAGTTTGAATTTAGTTGGCGGCATTTTCAGGGTAGTGTGGATTCTCATTTGATTGTAGTAGCTGATGGTCTGGTGGATGGCTTCCACTAGCTCACCCAGGGAGCCAAACCGGTCAAACTCCAAACCCAGGTCAGTCTTGAAGTTGTTAAAAAATGATTCCTGATATCCGTTCTCCCAAGGGCTGGCTTTCTTACTCATGGAAATGGTTACTCCAAGCGACTTAATCAGGTTCAGATAGTCCCGGGAGCAGTATTCGGCTCCCTGGTCAGAGTGGACGAGCTTGGGTAGAGTACCCGTGTTTTTGAAGCCGTCAATAAAGGCGTTGATGACTAAATACCGGGTGTGTTTGAGACTCAAGTTCCAGCCCACAATTTCCCGGGTAAACAGATCCATGAAGGTGGCCAGGTATAAATAACTGTCCCGGTATTTGATAAAGGTAAAATCCGCTACCCAGACCAGGTTGGGAACGATTGGCCGTTGGCCTTTGATCTGGTTAACATACAACATCTCCGGCCGTCTTTCGTCCCGTCTCTTCCTCCACCTGGCCTTTCTTTTGTAAGGCTTAATTCAAGATAGCCGCATCACCCTTCTCACCCGCTTTTTACCTACACCTAAGGCCAGGGCCAGTCTCCGGTGACCATAACCGGGGTTGTCCTCTAAAACTGTCAATATCCGGTCCTTTAAATCCTCATCCTTGGCGGGTAACCGGGAACGGTACCAGAAGATCGATTTGGTGATGCCTAAAAGCCGGATCAGCCGGTTCTTGCCCGGGAAGATAAGCTTGCGGTTTAACCACGAAGTCAGGTATTCAAGGATCTCCTGCCGGACCCGGGTCTTAGAGGCGCCTGGTCTTTTTTTTTAGTTTCTCCACTTCCACGGTTAAGGCTCCCACTATTTCTTTGAGCACCAGATTTTCTTTCCTCAGCTTTCCGTATTCCAGGGCGCTTACCGAATCGGATACTCCCTTTCTCAACCAGGCATAGATTGTCCGGTCCGAAACTCCGTAATGCTTGGCCAGGCCGGCCACCTGTTCCCCGGATTTAACCTTACCCAGTATTTCCTGTTTGACCCCGGAAGCGATACCCGGCATATCTCAAATATATAGAATAACTGGTTCAGTTTAAGGGATACCTGTCATATCCTGTCGGAAGTGGAACTTGGTATCAGGGTAAACATAAGCCATTAATTACAAAGAGTACTTTTGATCAAGTACAGAATCAACTGGTCACTTGCCCTAAGGTTAAAAACGGGACAAGAATTATCGCATTCAAAGGTTTATTTAAATGTGCGAAATGTCGGGGAAATATTATCGGGGAAGATAGACTCCGGAAAGTAAAGGTCGGTCCGGCAAGACAACACATCTACTATCACTGCTCCCGACCTCTGGGGAAGTGTGACCAAGTATATATTTCAGAGGAAAAACTGATTAACGAGCTGATTAAATACATCGGTTTTATGGAAAACGTTCACCCGGGACACCTCCAGGTATCGGAATTAATTTCTGAGGACGTTAATAATTACAATCAAATTAGGGAAGGCGTTTTATATCATCAAAACATTAACCCTAAAAGCATCCCATTGGATATTAAAGAGTATGCAAAATATATATTTAAAAATGGACTAATAAGCGAAAAGAGAAATCTGGTAAAAGCATTGGGGAAACAACTTTTTATCAGGGATAGAACTCTATCAACTTCAGCTGAACCCTACAGCTGGTCATATCAAGGTAAGAAATTAAGAGGCAAAATCTAAGGACTTCGAGGCTAGGGTGCTAATCCATTTTGACCGGGGAAAATAAAATTTCGGGAACCACAAGGCAGTGGTTCAGATTTCGAAGGTGTTTTAGGGGTCAGGACAACGAGGGTGTGGTACAAGTCATGCTGGTGTTGGCTGCCGGACCTCGATTCGAACGAAGATAAACGGATTCAGAGTCCGTTGTCCTACCATTAGACGATCCGGCAATATGAGAAAAGCTATTTTTATAGCGCAAGCTTTGCGCTTCGCGGTTGTCCTACCATGACGGTCGTCCTTCGGCAAGCTCAGGACTTCCCTTCACCGCCCTTCGCAAGCTCAGGGCTAAGACGATCCGGCAATGTTTTTCGGATCGTCTAACCCGCTTACTACGTGCGCTAAGACGATCCTGCAATAAAAGAATAACCAAGCCTGATTTTACCTCAAATATTGCAGGTTAGCCATGAAGTAAGAAGTAGATTAATTTTTGTTAACGGAAATAGTGATAATAATGCGGGGAAAGTTACCTATGTACCGTAATTACCGGTTTGACGGTCCCACGGGACCGGGAACCCTCCGGGGAAGCAAGCATTCTAAATACGGACCGGCCGGCAATCAATGGGTTATATATACCCGGCAGAAAGTTTTTTGGGAAAAAATCGGCCTCAGTAATAAAAGCAGGATGAGAAAAAGGAATTTTTTCATATATACCGGTTTTAATATATACTTTATTTAATGAATAATCTGTTAAAACTTATCCGATACTAACATGAGTATTAATCCCGACAAGCTGCAAACCATTTATTTAATAAGCATTGTCTGCTGGTGGTTTTTGGAAACATGGATAATCGCCCGTGAACTGGGTGATGTGAATAAATCCAAAGATCAAAGTACCCGGAAATATGTGGTCATGGGAATTTTTACCGCCATCGGAGCAGGCATCTTATGCAGTAAATTACCCTTTGGAAAAATAGGAATTAATTCCAGCGTCCGGTTTATAACAGCCATAATTTTTATCTGGACAGGGCTGATTGTGAGATGGAGGGCAGTAGTGACTTTGGGCAGGTTTTTCCGGTCAACGGTGATGATACAAAAAGACCATAAATTGATCACCGGCGGATTGTATAAATATGTCAGGCATCCTTCATACACGGGAGTCGTCCTGATGCTTTTGGGAACCGGTATCGGGTTGGGCAACTGGCTGGGATTATTTTTAATCCCCATGATCGGTTTATTGGGGATCGCACGGCGGATAAAAGTTGAAGAAGATGAATTGATTAATTCTCTGGGCAAGGAATATAAGGACTATATGAAAAACACCTTCAGACTCATCCCTTTAATTTATTAAAGTGTATTCCCAACCCGGACGCCAGGAGTGCGTTATGCGCCAATCACTGGCAAATGCTTCTTTCCAGGTGAAGTGTTTTAATAATACATCAAGGGCCAGCTGGGGAGCTTTGTGGGAAACCAGAGCGACAGATTTGCCGTCATATTTTGTTTTGAGCATATCTAAAAAATCGGACAGCCGATGTTTAACATCTTCATAACTTTCCCCTGAAGGAAACGGCTTTTCTATATATTTTTCCTGCAAAGGCTCAACCACCGAGGACGGCCGGGCGTTGTAATCCCCGTAATTGCATTCTCGCAGCCGGGCATCCGGAATAATGGTGACAATATCCCTAAATGTATATTCTGCCGACTGGATTGCCCTTTTAAGATCCGAGCAAAAGACGACAGCAAACATTTTACCTTTGATCTGATTTTTTAAAGCGATGGACTGGTCAATGCCTTTTTGAGAAAGCTCCGCATCATGCCAACCGGAAGAGATGCCGCTTTCATTGTCGGTAGTAGTCCCGTGGACAAAATAGGTAATTTTTACAGACATAAAAGAAAATATACCACACTTACCATAATTCCCACCATTTCTTCAGGGGGTGGGTTTTGAGCCATTTTTGGCGCCATGACCAATTGACATGGCGGTTATCATATCTGATGCTTTTTTTGACAACCTGTGAAGCGACCGATTCCTCACGTTTGTTTTCCCGATAAACAGGAGGAATAATTCCGATGAGGCGGTCGAAAAAAGAGGTCACATTTTTATAAGGGGATCAGAAAGCAGACGGTGATAGAATTCATATTTTTGAGTCTGATATTCCCTGAAAGTGGCGCCGTTGAGGGAAATTTTCAGCTGTTCGTATTCCCGGAGTTTGGCCGGATGGGTTTTTAAAATTTCGAAGACTTTAAGCTGGTTTTGCATAGACGGAGTATCCGGATCAGTCAGATACAACTCCACCGGAAAATCATTTCTGACAAATTTCCAGGCTACAGATCCGGAACTATTTGAGACGGGTTCCCCATAAAGCTGACTAAGGACCGGCAGATATTTGGGAAATTCATAGGCTTTGGCCAAAAGATACAAATCAATATCATTTTGGCCGGCAATGCAGAGAGCCGAAGCGCCCAGATGGAGGATTCCGGAGTCGGGCAAAAGATTTTTGATTTCGGAGATCAAAAGGCCGGCAACGGGGATGACCTTGGGAGAAAATTTCTGAATATTTACCGGTCGGTCGGCCACATCCGGCGGCAGATTATCCAAAAAAGTCTGTTCTTCAGCTGAAAGCATAATTAAATTATACTCATAATATAAAATATTTATGGTACACTTAAAACGGTGGCAAGAGGCAGTAAAAATTACCGGGGGATATTGTTTAAGGAAGGAATATTGGTTTTGTTGATTACGGCCGGGGTTTATGGAGTCGTGTCGGGCAAAGGCTTATTAAACCGCTGGAGAGCCGGGGCTAATTATGTGACTGCCTCAGTATCCCCAGGGTACATTCAACTAACCAAATCCGGAAACCGGTATATCGGATCTTTGTCCGATTCCGGCCTGCCAGGAAATCAGATCACGGTTACCCAGGACACCGGTTATTTTGTGCACTTATCCGGCGGCAGTGCGGCCAACGGTCCGGTACAGGTGGCCCAAAAACTCAGTAACGGTACATATACGGCCTGGGGTTATTTTTCTACCGGAACGGGCACCCAGGTCACGGCTGTAAACGGCACTTTTGCAGTGGATTTTTCCCAGTGGCCCCCTGTTGCCCCCGGCAGATATGAAGCTAAATTCAGGGTAAGTTCTAATGACAGTGACGCCCAATCCGTGGTGGTGAATGTCATCCCCGCGGACATGACCCAATACTTTCCTTTTCAGCCGGGTAACTATTATGTCATGACCGATCCCAATAACATTTATTGGGCCAGATTTGATGTAGAAGAAAATACAACTTTATCAACCAACTGGAACAATCAAAATGTGAGTATCAATACCAATCCTCTCCGGGTTACCATGTCATACAATAATCCCTGGGTAGACATGTCAAATGCCGTGCCCGAGGACTTTACCTGGTGGCTGTCCGCCGGGTTTGATCCGATTGGCGGCAGAAATTCCAAATGGGCCCTAATGTCGTCCTTTTACAAGCGTCCCGGTAGAGCGGTGATCAGAAAAGATCGTATCTGGAATGCGGTCTTTTTTCCCAGAAATATCGACAGTTGGCCGGGCTATTTTTCCGCTTCCCAAACCCAGGACTTAAGGGAGGTTTTAGATACACATCCCATGTACACACTGGCGATATGTCCATACACGTTAGCGTGCGCGCAGTCAAATTATAACGGCGGGGCAATTATTCCGACTAATGTGTCAGATAATTATGCCGAAGTAGGCGGCGGCGGCTGGAAAACTGCCTACAGAGTTATATATATAAATACTCCCGGTTATTCCGGACCGGCGATTCGCATCAGATACTGGGAATATGTTGGTACGAATGCCATGTCCAGCACTAATGTCAATAATGATGACTGGTATTTTGCCAAAGGATTGGGCTTGGTCAGGATTAATTCCCAGACAATCAAGGGTACTTTGTGCAGCCTTAATGCAGTGTGCGCTAACACCGCTGTCACAATGGATAATCCTGTCGGGCAGGGAGTTTCCCTGGTTTTATCTTCGGCCGGAATTTTTAATAACGGTGATACCGTGTCCGCTGCCGTCAGTAACGGAGGCGCGTATACCGCTTATTTGTCGATGACCGGCGGCAGCGCATATACGCTGCGCGTCTTAAAGCAGGATGGTTCCCCATATTCTGGTTTTCTGGAGGTGACAGGTAATAATGGGGCCACCCGCAGCGTTTTTAAGGGCATTAATTCTCTGCCTGTAGAAGTGGTTAACGGCTATGTAAATATTCCCACTTCCGTGGCCCAAAAAGGCCATACTTATACCGTCCGGGTAAGACCATATATTTTTACCGAAAGAACTTACGTGAATGGCAGCGAATTGGCAGGTGTAAACAGGCTGGGCTGGAGTAATACCTTTTCCGTGGCGGTTCAATAATCCGGTTTGAAGTTATGCCTGGCGGCAGAAGCTGAGAAGCCGGCCAAACTGACTAAAGCCGTGGCTGAATAGTCCGTGAAGCATGCAGGGGGCAAAATCGTGGAAAAGGATGATAGATAAGAAACCCAAACCGAATACCAGCAGGATGAAACTGACCAGGCGGCCCCGGTATTTTGCTGATATGAAGGGCAGTAAATTGATAAGGACAGCCAGTGCCGGAAACAGAATTACCCATATAAACAAGACCGGAGTCCGATAGAAAAAAGTTTTGGATAAAAATGCGTAAACAGGCCGATTATAGTGGATCAAATCCCCCTGCAGAATGCGGGAGATGACATCCAAGGACAATACGGATATGGAGGGAAGAAGCAAAAGCAGCCCCAATAAATGGAGCCCGGTAAAACGGAAGTTCTGACGGAGATAAGTTTTTAGACCGGATTTTCTTAATTCATTAAAGTGTTCCCTGAATGAGCTTTTCAGGGTATCACCGATTAAATGTAACCAAAAACCAAGGGTAATTTTTCCGTTTTCTTCCCGTTGTTCGCCTATCATATCGATTAATAACTGGGACATTTCCCGTCCATAGCGGCGTCTGAAAGTTTCCGGATACAGCAAAAGCAATAAATTAATCTCCGGTGATAAGACAACAGTTTCAGACATAGGCGGGAGATATTTTTTTAACCAGTTTAACCATTGATTCCAAACGGTCACATTCGGAATAAAAGACAGACCGGCCCCGGGCAGTCAGCCGATAAAAGCGGCGGCGGGAATCACGGGTTTTAATTTCTGATATCAGACCATCTTCTGCCAAACGTTTGATGGCGCCGTATAAGGTTCCGGGGCCCAGGCTGATTTTTCCCCGGGAATCTTCACGGACCTGCAGCATAATGCCGTAACCGTGCAAAGGCTTCTGGACAAGAGATAGAAGGATATAAAATACCTGAGGCGTCAGGGACATAGTTTGCTACTATATCACCGCCCGATATATTGTCAAGCGATGTATTTATGACTAGTCAGAAACGGATTACATCGGGGATATCATAACCGAGAAGGATTGGCCATTCGGCAAATCAGGATTGGTCTTGGTATCATCGATGTACTGTGAGGCGGGACCGATATAATGATTTCTGTGCGATTTGAGAACTCCGGATGAATCGTAGTAATCAAAATAGTAATTTCCGGCAGAACCGGAAGGATTAACAACAACTATTTTTGTGTTGTAATTAATAAAATTTTTAAATGCCTGGGTGACATAAGCTGTCGGTTGGATATTCTCCTGTGGGATACCCGGTTCGGCACCATCCTCCGGACCGCCGAGATTGTAACTGGCATCTATGGGAATATTGTTGGTGGAATATATTTTGGCCCAACCGAAGGCGGAATTACCGGTGCCGAAACTGGTCTGGGACCAACAGGAGGAAGCGGGAGGATACCAGAAAGGAAATACCGAACGTTCTCCCCAAGCCGGGATCGGAATATTACTTCCAAAATCGCAGTTATTTCCTCCCGGACCGCCAGGTCTTAAGGTATAAGATAAATTTCCAAAATGAAACTCGCTAAATACATTGGCGGCCACGGAATTGGGATTGGATACATTTATAGAAGAAGTACTGGTAACTGAGGGATTATCTACCGGGTACCATTTACCCTGAACCAATCCGGGAGCATAGAGGACTGTGGATAATCTCGAGACTAAAGCTTCTTCGCGGGTGGTATTTTTATAAGTCTCAGTGATAGCCAAAATACCGACTATAGGTTTGACCGAGCGAACCACGGCGTAACCAAAAAAAGCCGAACTGGTGTAATTTCTTTCGGTAGCACCACAAATGTCGTCAGGGGGGCGGAGGGGAAAATCCGAACGGGTATACGGCAAAACGGGAGAATAATTTTTCAGAGTGTAAACTGCTCCGGGAACCCCCTGAGTATTTACACCTGTCCGACAATAAAAATCGACGGAGATTTCCCCGGGGTAAATAGTGGTTTGGGTAATATTCTGCACAGTAATAGTACTGACATAATTCAGCGTTGGATTGAAGACTTTATTGTACGCAATTGGGGAATAAAGAGTTGTACCGGCAGATGACTGCGGGATAGCCTGCGAAGCCCGGTCTTTGCCTCCGGAAGCACCGGTGGTATCTTCCGCTACTGACAGCTGGCTGGTCGTGATGACGGCCGAACCCATAAATCCGGCAGGCAGGCCGACCTTACTGCCTGTCACTGTGACAAAACCATGGGGATTAATGTTGCTGATCTGATAATTGGCTATATTGACACCTGAGGTATTATAGAAAGAAATCTTGACAGAACCGGGATTGGCAGAAATATTAACCACACTCAGGGAACTGACCCAGTTAAAACCGCCTATATATAAATTGGAAAAGAAAGACGGTACAAAATGGACATAATCCCCCTTATAAAAACCATTAACGTTTCTGACTGTGCCTCCATTATTGATACTGTAACTGAGCTGTTCCACGGCTATGCCCGGAGCGGAAGCAGCGTGACTGCCAAAACCGGTCCTTTGAGTAATCATCCAGGTCATTAAAAAAGCCGCAGCTATGAGGATAACCAGTAAAACCAGAGGCCGGGAATCGATATTACGGCGGGAGGAAGAAGAAACCGACATATTAATAGTGTAAATTATAGATAATTGTAAAGCAATAAAAAGTCCGGATGCTTATCGGGTTCTGGTAATAATAGCTCCGCAATAAGCCGATGAGGAAACCCCATTTTTAAATTCACCACAGACTTTATTATCCCCGACAACCGGAAACGACCAGGACTTTGTTCCCGTATAATTTTCCCAACTTGACCAACTTAATCCTGAAACTCCCGATAAGTTTGTACAAGTAAGTGAATTTGATACATTAGTAAAACGCATTTGGGTCGCATTAGAAATGCTGAGATATATTATTGAAGTACCCTGATTTATATAACAGGAAGCACTTTTGGGAACTGAGGTCCAGCCCGTGTATGTACAACCATTAACATTGAAGTTTGTCCAGGATTGACATACCGGAGGGACCGGTGTGGGAGTAACACACGAAGTTTGACATAAAGTATTATAACCGTTGGTAATCTGCGGACAATTACAATCTGCGGTTCGGGTAATAGTTGAGGAAGCCAGCGGTGTCTGACAATCTGCAGAATTTGAGGTAAATGTGGTCATTTCACACCCGTCAATATAACTACAGCGCCGACAGTTATAGATAATGGGGGCAGATGTATTAGTTGGAACAAGAGTCGGCGGTATCGATGTGGGTGTGGAAATCAGGGTTGGCGGCGGAACCGTAGCTGTCGGTAAAGTAAGAGGTGTATTGACGGTGATCCGTCCTCCACATTTGAGGTTGATATTATTATCATATTTAAACTGAACACATAGCCGCTTATCGCCTGAGGAACTAAAAGACCAAGATTTGGCAGGAACATAAACTTCCCACCCGATATTGGCACTGTCAAAATCAAAATTTGTACAGGTAAGATTGGGAGGTGCTTCAGCTACTCTCATCATTCTTGCCCCGGTTGTCGGTAAATTAAAAGTAACAGTATTATTTGTGGTGGTACAAAACGGATTCCGGGTATCCCAGTCGGACTGGGGTGCACAACGATTGATATAGGCATTAACGAATGAAACACAGGGAATAGCGGTATAGACAAAATTGGCTGTAGCTGTGGTTGAGATATTGGAGGCAATCCTGACCCACTGGGAACTATAGCCGGTCGGAAAATCATATTGAAAAGTGGTGCCGGGCTGAACTGTAAATGTGGTGGGGTAAGTCTTCCAATTGCCATCCCCGGCTATATCTACCTGCAACGAAAATGTGACCGGTGAGGCTGAACTGTGTGAGAGAAACAGCTGTTTATTAAGATAACCTCCCATAAGATATGGATCAGACCAGGTATTGGCTGAAACTGCGGTATTACTCCATGGTCCCCCCTGTCCAGACGGCGGACCCATCTGCCACAAATCATCCGTATCGCCAAACCATAAAGCAGCCGAATTATCGGAGGATTTAAACGTATGGGATTGGTTGTCGCTTAAGGCACCATTGATCCCGGACATCACCAGCATACCTCTCCATAGGGTAAAATCCTGAATCAAACGATTCGGAGAAGTCACGGGCCGGATTCTTCTGAGGCCACCGGCAGCAGAAACGGGCAATTCGTAAAAAGTGCCAAAAACATTCATGGTATCCCCTTCGGAATATGTATGCCTGATGAAACGCTGCTTCCAACCGCGGGCCAGCTGTGAGGCGAACAGAGAATTAAAATCGCCGGAAGCACTTTTTGGCAACCGGTAACGGTTTCCGAAACTATCGGTGATAACAACCGAAGCCGGGTCATATGTCCAGGAATATTTGTCCTGACCGACGGGATTGACATAAGTATCAGTATTTCCGCCTGTTGATGTGGCACTGACACCAAGCATGTTGAGGATGAAACTTCGGGTAAGATCGTCAGTTTTCGGAGTAATAGCCAAGGTGTTTGCCGGGGACAAACTTACCTGACTAATTTCATAAAGGCCAGAGGAGGCAGAAGGCAAAACCTGCATTTTGTATCCCTCGGGACGGATGAGGCCACCGATGTATGAAGATGGGGAATTTGCCAGAGTGGCAGTCAGGTTGGGATTTGGGGCTACCGGCATGGCTTCATATCTTAAATAAGTCATAACACCACCAATGGTTGATGGGGGTGTCAATACTGATGGATCGTACGCTACTTGGAACCTGATCCATTCTCCCGGTTGAGAATCAGGAATTACTATATATTTATAAACACCTGTGGGGACGGATATCTGCTGACAGGTCGTCCAGTTTACCGAAGATGTGGCAGGACCGGAATTGTTGGTCTGGAGAGTAAAAATTACCGGTAGTCCGGAGGATTGATAAAGATGCACGGAGCGATTTTTATACCCCCCGAAATGAAAAGGATCGGATGGGGAATTTGTAGACACGGTTTCATTCAACCAAACACCACCGTCGCCGGAGACTGGGCCGAAACTGCTTTTAAGATCCTTAACGAACCTTAAATTTGAGGCAGGTTGTTTTATGGGCCACATATTTTGCCCACCATAAGAAACAGGATTAGCATATAAACCGGGATAATTATTGTAGGCTAAGACAAAATAGGCCGATGTGGTGGCAATATCATTCACAATTCCCAAATGACCTGCAAGCGGAATAATTCCACTGGTATTTGAAGCGCTGAAGGTGTTGGGGAACTGATAAAACAAGCCATACATATTCATGATATCGGCATACGAACCGAAATTGACACGGTTAATTCTTGGCCATTCTGCATTCCATCCGGAACCGGCTTCATAAACGTGGCTGCTTTTGGGAAAGCGGAAAGTGTACCAACCGGAATCACGCATTTTAAGAAGATTGGATTTAGTGTCCCAACCAATGGCCCAAACCGGTTCGGAGTCGTTATTCGGTCCGGTCAAACCACCCGGACCCATGACATCATTGAAGTTGGTTCCCGCAACCTGAGTCCAGGAGGCAGGCTGGCTGCAATCTTTTCCCAAAGGACATTCTGACAAAGAACCGGAATTCGTCCGGCCGCATGACGGCTGGGTAATACCATTATCAGCCAAAAGCAACCTGCCCTGACCTTTATACATGCCTTTGCCGTGTGAGCCGGAAACCAGTGGCGGGTTGGCCGGACAATTGGTAATTACAAACGGAGCAGGGGTGGGTCTGGGAGGAGCAGATTTTGTATAGGTCTGAAGTAAGGCCTGGTTGCCGTCAGGATGCATGACTTTAACCAAGGCAGGGGGGTTAACCGCAATATTCACCTGATAAAGACCCTGCTCCATGGTAAAAATGTCGACGGTGTGAGCCCAGTCGGTCATATCCCGGGTAATAGCCGTAATCCGGCCGGGAATCAGACTTTGGGGGATGACCCGAATATTCCGATTGGCGTCTATGATATACGGGCCGATGATTAACTGATTGGTTTCCCGATGTATAAGCCGGCCGGCAAATGTTCCGCCTATACTGATTTTATCATTTGCATTGTAGACGCCCCATCCCGAAGCATCGGTAAGAGACTGACCATCAACAGTTTTGGTATTTGAAGAAGCATGGATATACATCGGTAAAAAAGAACTGCTGTAGTCAATCTCATATAAATAATTGTATGCCCCTCCCCGGTTATCACTTCCCCACCAGGAATGGGCAGGATAAGTAACTGCCCAAAGCCGGTTTTGCCAATTGACCAATGCCCCAATACCATTTTCATTGTAGTTGTTGGGTAAAAGATTGCGCTCGTCGCCGATCATAGCCAAATGCGGAAACCGGCCACTAATCTGAATCGGATAATATACAGAGAGTTCAGCAGCGGCCCGGGACTGAAGGACCATTTTTCGGGAGGTATTTCTAATTACTGCAGTACCCAGAAAAACCACTACCAAACCAAAAAAAACACCGAGGAGGAGTATGAGTCTAGGTCGTTTGCGGGGGGAGACGGGTACTAAGTCCGGTTTAATATCGACTGAGGAGAGATCATTTATTTCCCGATCATTTGGTTCCACTTATATCAAGTATAAATTAAACTCGTAAATATAGTCAACCATAGCGGATGTTTTAAAGTTTGGTCACCACAAAATCAGAGACGGTGGGAATGGACCAGTTGCCGGAGGCGATGAAGAAATAATTTAAGGAGTCCAAGGTGGTCATATTATATGATCTGAGGCCGTCGAAATTCATAGTATATGTATTTCCGGATTTCATAAAATCAACATAATGCCAGCCATTGGTCCTGGCCAGGGAAGTGGATATTTCACTTGAGGGGCTATTTGCGTTTGTCCTGACTATATAACACTGGGTGGTAAACAGAGCACCTCTCAACCAGGATTTAGAGCATGAGGCAACCGGATCACCGGTTTTAATCTGAAATGATAAACCGGAGGCCTTACCGGTGGTCAGCCAGCCGAAATTCATGCCGGAATTTTTACTCGGGTCATCATAAAAATTAATACGTAAAGTGTGTCCGTCGGCCAGATTGTCAGTCCAGGAAATCAGGTCGACGGCCGGATGGGCATCGAAATGGTATTTAATATAATGATTAATACCGGTTGCTTGTATAAAACCGGTAATATTATTGGAAGAAGTACCGGCGGTATCAGCATAGATTCCGGAGGGCGGGTAAAATACAGCTGAATTATCCAGCCGCGGCGGCAACTGCAGCGAGGTGTCAGCCACAGCCGCCGTAAAAGAGAAGCGTTCGCCTGCAGCTACGGAATTGTAAACCCAGCGGCGGAAGTCATTGATAAAACCATTGTAACCGCAATCAACCGAAAGCGGATATCTCCAAACACCCGGGTCGGAGGCGTAATTCATGAAGTTGCTTCCGGCGGCCGGCATCACCGTGGTGTCGTTGTACATATACCAGCCCAAGCGCATGGTGTCATCAAAAACAGAGCCGCCAAGCCCGTGTTTCTGAAGAAAATAAAGGGTATTAATCTGGTAGTAGGGATCCAAACCATGTTCGTCTTTGTTGCCCCGGGTGACAGGCAGCGGCCAGACGTTTGGAGGGTTGTTGATGTACGAAAGGCCACTCAGCGAATCTTTGACAGCAGACCAAACATTGGAAATATTATGGCCATAAGTGGAGATGTTTGGCTGGGAAATACCCAGCCGGTCGGCTAACAAAAATATATTCCCTAACTGGCCCAAGGCCAATAGCTGATAATGATTATTTCTGACATTGTGATTTTGCACATAGTAACCCGGATATTCCAGTGTATGACCGACAGGAGGGTTTTCGGTGCCGCCAGACAACGACCAGTTGGCGTAAATTTCAGCTTTGGAACGCCATAAAGAAGCGTTGGGATGGTTTGAGAAAAGATTGGCCCCAATCCATAAGTCCTGGGCAATCCAGGAGTTTTCCTCAGCGGCGCTGTCGTTTTGCCATCTGTTGGCCGGCGCGAAAGTGGTAAAAAAATTCAACTCATTGGCGATTATAGACCGGGAAGACTGTTTTAGCTGGGGACTGAGATCGTTCCAGAGATACCAGACTGCCAGTTGGACGGGGAACGTTTGGACATTGTAGTCAATTACGCCGGCCTGCCACAGGGGATAACAATTTTCCAGATCCAAAGCTTTCGTCAATGAATTTAAAGCCCTGACCTTCCAGCCAGAATTGGCATATTTTTTCCAGGCGACAGCCGATGCGGCTGCATCATCGGCATAAAGCCGGCAAAGACCCGCCCGTGTGTACCAATCGGAGTAATTACCAATATAAGGAAACTGGTTTTTGTTGCTGGCGTCCGGAGCCGGGTATTGGTTTAAATAATTGACAATCGGATTATATAAAGCCGCAACCGAACCCGGGAAGGCGGGAACGGCCGGAGTATAAACTATCAAATTGGCATAATATGAGGATCCGTTGATCCAGGTATTGCAAAGCAATATCTGGTCGGCCAAACCAACACGGTTGGTATAGCCCTTTGACGTGCCATTAATAGCCGGCAGATAAGAAGTATTGACCCCGTCGATTTCCGCATACGAACCGTAGGCCGTATTGACCAAATCAAAGCTATGCCAGCCGGAAGAGCGGGCCACAAAACTGCTGGAATCAGGGTCAATGCCGGAACCGGACGGGTATGAGTTATAGCCCAAACGCAAAAAATAGAAATCTTTAAGTTTTCCATTGATCGTCTGAACATACTTACCGTTGTGAACTCCGGCCATAATTTCCGAAAGGTTGGCAGAATGGCTATTTCTCAGGGCAATAAAACTGCCGGAAGTGTTTGAGGCAGCGGGATTGGCAGTATTGTAGTCATCATAAAATTCGACATGCACCCGGATATCGGAGGAAGGAGTAATATTTCTGGTCAGGCAAAGTGCCCCGCCGCCATTCATCGTCAATTTAACCCCGGATTTTCCGCCGATAGAATAACCCGGAGTCGCCACCTGGCCGATTGAGGTATTGACGCCGGTTGGCGTCCAGGAAGACAACGAGGTAAAACCATCTGACAAAATAACCGACCCGGCCGCCTTGGAATATAAACGGGTGTTTTCGGAAGACAGGTTTTTCACCAGAAAAGTAAAACCTGTAAGGACCATTACCAGAAGAATGGTCAGACCAAATTCCTGCCAGGTTTTTAAAGATCTCTTTTTCAAATTCATTAATTATGGCTGTCAAAAGCGTATCAGAATGAATACAAATAGTCAAAAAAGAGGATCCGGCAGTAAAGCGGAGATGTTGATAAAACAGGCTAGCGGAGAATAAGAGATTATAAAACTTAAACGGAACTTCATTTTCCGCGTCGGCGCCTGATATCCGGCCGGGAAACGGTAATTCATTTTTTGATAGCAGGCTGGGATAAATTACCGGATGCAGACGGTTTTCAGAGTCAACGGGGCACCCTTAAATACTTCCGATCCGCATACATATGGATTATGGTTTCATAAACCTGTAAAAACCGCCATTCCTGCCTCCCCTGCCCCAGCCAAAACCCATACCAAACGGGGCGACGATATTGGGATCGATATTGTTGGCCTGAGCCCAGGTCTTCCAGGCAGACCGTAAATTCTCCAATTGAGTCCGTCTTTGGCCGGGAGTCATACCGGAATTAACCGGATACTGTGACCAGAGGCTTTGCAGCTCGTTTAAGACAGCCGTTTCCTGGTCCGAGGTAATCTTACCCTGACTGACCAGGGTGTCCAGCCGGAATTTCTCACGATTTAATCTATCCTGAGGGCCGGGCGTGGGCCGGGAGGTGATGAGGGCTTTTTGCTGATTTTGATAATCCGTAAAAGCAGTCTGAACCTGGGTTTTATCCAATCCGAATCTTTGCGCAATAAAATTTATCAAACCGGAAAAGAAACCGCCGGGATTGAACCAATCTCCGGCGGCATACGCGGAACTAGGCGCAGCTAACATAGTCCCAAAAACCAGTAATATGGTCATTGAGGTAATAATTTTTTTTCGCGTCATAAGTAACTCACCTCATTTCTTGAATTAAAAGTATAAATATTTAACCTGAAAAAATGCTTAAATTGCCAGCCGGCATTTCTCATTTGGCTTAAGATTTTGTTTTGAGTTCAAAAAGAACAAACCCAGTGATGGGCGTACAATTTGAAATACTTGGATAATAATACTGATTCCAGTTCCTGATAAAAAACTTCTTTAGTGGTACGGTTATTCAGATATATTCCTGGTCTGTTATTAATTTGATTTCCTTCTGAGACATTTATGTGATGCTTACTTTTAAGATCCGAATATTTTAGCGTTCCGATTCATTTGTGAACTTATAAACGGTGCCAGTTACTTGAAATTGATATTTGCCAATGTGAGCATTCCCAGAAGGGCCGTTGTGACAGGAACCTCTCTGCAGGTCCAACCCACAAGCATTAACCGGATGCCACGAAAAAAAGCTACGCTTTGTGTCTGGTCACTACCGGCCCTGACCAGCAGTACGTTTACGGCACTAAATAACCACTTGGGGATATAGATATGCACAGAGAAAGGAGATAGCCAAAGTGACTACAAAGAGAATTGCCAGATCCAACGGCAGTCCGGATAAAACTCCCGTAACCAGCAGCGCCCGCAAACCGTCTACCATATAGCTTAAAGGATTGATTTTGGCAATCACCTGCAGCCAATCGGGCATGATTGAGATAGGATAAATGGCGTTGGAAGCAAAAAATAACGGCAGGGTAATCACCTGACCGATACCCATAAAACGTTCACGGGTTTTGACGATTGAGGCGATGATCATTGACAGACCCGAGAAGAAGCCTGCCCCCAACATAACCACCAGGGCAGTGCCAAATACCGAAACCGGAGTGATAAATAACTGAATCCGGAGTAAATAAGCCAGCAGAAAAATCAGCACGGCCTGACTCAGGCCGCGGATACCAGCCGAAAGCATTTTACCCCAGACCAGTGACAATCTGGGGGTGGGAGTGACCAACAGTTTCTGTAAAAGGCCCATGTCACGCTCCCAAATAATTGACAAACCGTAAAAGATGGCAATAAAAGTAACGGATTGGGTCAGAATACCCGGAGTAATAAATTGCAAGTAAGTCACCCCTTCTGTGGGAATAGCGTGAGCTTTGCTTAAAGCTTCGCCAAAAATACCCAGCCATAAAACAGGCTGGATAGCCCGGGTAACCAATTCCGTCGGATCATGGAGAAGCTTCCGGACTTCCATTTCCGCCAGGACATATGATTTATAAAACAGGGACGTCACAGACATCAGGTTAACCCAGTTTCCTTTCCATTTCCCTGGCTCTTTTGGTGTCACGAAATGTTCCACCCCCAGCCATGGTAGCGCCGGTGAAGTAGATAAAAGCATCCTCGAGAGTAGCATGCGGATTGGCTGTCCGGCTTTTTAATTCGGCGACTTTGCCGATGGCCACTAATTTTCCTCCGTGCATGATGGCTACCCGGTCGCTGACTTCTTCGGCCTCTTCCATATAATGGGTGGTAAAAAAAATGGTCGTTTGGTACCGGTCACGCAATTGGTTTAAATGCTGCCAGACATTCCGCCTGGCTACCGGATCAAGGCCTGAAGTGGGCTCATCCAAAAAAAGCACCGGCGGGCGGTGCAAAATAGCCTGACCGATTTCCAGTTTTCTGATCATCCCTCCGGAAAATTTTCTGACCAAAATGCCGGCTTCTTTTTCCAATTCCAAAAAACGCAGAACTTCCCGAATCCGGTTATCGCGGTCTTTTTTGGGAATGTCATACAGCTTGGCCATGAGCATAAGATTTTCAAAGGCGGTCAGTGTCCCGTCTACAGAAATCATCTGGGGGACGTAGCCGATTATTTCCCTGACACGGGCGGCATCCCGGGTGATACGAAAACCGTCTACAAGAGCTTCTCCTGAAGTCGGGGCCAGCAAAGTGATCAGCATTTTGATGGTGGTAGATTTACCGGCGCCGTTTTCGCCCAGGAAAGCAAATACCTCACCCTTGCCAACCCCAAAAGTGACCTCATTAACTGCAGTCAGGCCGTTAAATTTCTTGGTCAACATGCGAACGGAAATAATTTCGGGCATCAAATGATTATACAGTCTGTCAGTTTTATCCACTCCGGTGATCGGCCGATTGTCGGATAAATACAGCTGCAAACTACTGCTTTTAATTTCGATCGCCGGGGCTGCAATGTCATTTTTAGTGTTGAGACATAAAATCAAAGCCGAATCGGCATTTTATATCACTCAATTCTCAGGTGAAACTACTAAGGCGATGGTAAGATAGGAGTGTGAAAAAGATGAAAGTTATATTAATTCCGGTGATATTAGTTATTTTGGCGGAGGGAGGATATCTGTTAAATAGAAATTCAAATTACAAATCACAAATTACAAATAAAGAACGACCAATAATCAATTTACAAATTACAAGTTCTCCCGATCCGACTTTGACACCCAATCCCGAACCGACACCAGAGGCCTCTTCCGTGAATAAGATCGCCAGCCGAGTACAGGCTATGGCCAATGTCAGCGGGGCCGCTACGGGTAAGATTAAATGCGATTACCAGGTACCGGCCATCCCAAACAGTCAGGGAACTGCGGAAATCACTGCTGGATGGGGTAATTTAGCCAGTGATGAAGCTGCTATTTGCCTGTCTGTCAACGGACAAACAGCAACTCTGGTGACGTCAAAACCAATCGCGTCGGGGTCAATGACCGTGAATGCTCCCTGGATATCACTGAATGCCAATTACAATTTTTTACTGGAGGATACGACTTTATGCAACGGAACAGTTCTGGCCTCCTGCAGAATAAACACCAATCTGGGAATTTCGGGACCGATACCGACCGGGGGATCCGGCAGGAAACCGGGGAATTTTTAATTTTGAATTTTGTTAAAATCTTATGGTATGGGTTTGAAACTAGCTGGGTTAGGACTGGTATTAGTTTTGGGGTGGGTCATCTGGACCAATCCGCAGATAAAAGCCGAGCTGGTCCAAACCGTTTCCCGAAGCGCCTGCGATTATCCCCTGCCTTATAAAATCGGAAGTATAGATGCCAAATTCAACATAAGCAGAGCAAAAGCAGAAGAGGATGTGACGGCCGCAGCGGCGATCTGGAATTCCGGTTGGGGAAAGAAGTTATTTACAGAACAGGACAACGCCTTCTTTACAATTAATTTCGTGTGGGATGAACGAACGACCATGAATTCACAAATTGACCAGATGCAGGGTCAATTAAGTAAAAGCAATGCCTCCCTGCAACAGCAGATCAACAATTATGAAGCAGGGGTAAAGGATTTTGAAACCAAACTGGCTGCCTTAAACGCAAAAATCCAACAATACAACAGCCAGGGGGGCGCTCCGCCAAATGTATATAACGATCTGGTAAACCAACAAAACCAGCTGAAAACCGAAGCTGACGCTTTGAACGCCAAAGCCAGACAGTTAAATCTGGCAACCAGAAGCTACAATTCAAATGTGAAAGTGTTAAACCAGGACGTGAACCAATTTAACCAGGTACTGGCACAGAAGCCTGAAGAGGGATTGTATGATTCGGGGGCCGAAAGCATAACCATTTATTTTGCCAGCGACCAACCCGAACTGATACATACACTGGCTCATGAATTAGGCCATTATTTAGGCATGGGGCATGTAGATAATCCGAAAGCGATTATGTATCCGTATACTACGGATACGCAAAGTCTGACAGACCAGGACAGACAACAACTGGCCTTGGTGTGCAGAGAGCAGCCGATATGGAATCTGTGGCTGAAGGATTTACAGAATTTATATTTCAGATACCGGGGCACGGCGCAAAGTCCGATAAATTAAGCGTCTTCGGGAAAGGGAGGCAGAAACTCTTCCCCGGGTGAAAGTTTTGAGGAGGAAGATTTCAGCCATTGTATGTAATCACAACCGGTGGCTTTTTTGGCCACCCTGTCCCAGCCGGATGTAGAACATTTCTTCATTTGTTTGCCAGCTGCCGTGGTATATAGGACCAAAGCGGCGCCACACTTCGGGCAGGTCTCTTCCAGAGGTTTGGAAGTACCATTTATCCACTCAACGTAATCGCATCCGGTGGCTTTTTTGGCCACCTTGTCCCAGCCGGATGCGGAACACTTTTTCATTTTCTTTCCAAATCTGGTGACCACCAACAGCAGAGGAGCGCCGCATTTAGGACAGACTTCTTCCAGGGTCTGAGGTTCGACAGGCAACCATTTAACAAAATCACAACCGATGGTTTTTTTAGTCCGGCTGTCCCAGACCCCGGCCGAACAGCGCCGGAGCTTTTTACCGTTTGAAGTTTCCGTTATTTCTCCCAGAGCGGAACCGCACTTGGGACAGACATCGTCAGCCATGGTATCAATCATATCATAAACCGAGGCTAAATAAGGTACAATGCCTGCATGAAGAATATTTATAAAATCATTAAAATCTCCAGGCCATTATATAAAATTCTATTTGTTATTACCCTGTTAATAGTGGGGTCGGCGATTCTGGATTTGTCTACCCCATTAGTATCCAAGGCCATCGTTGATGATATCGTGGCCCAAACATCAGCCAGTAAAAACGGCAATCTGCAGATGTTGATTTCCCTGGTGATATTAATGTTCGGTTTAAATCTGCTGGGAATTATAGTATCGGGACTTTCAGACCGGCTGGGCGACCATTTTGCAGGGGAACAAAGACGGCTGTTAACCGAGAAGTTTTACAATAAAGTGCTGGCTTTGCCACAGGCATATTTCGACTCGGAAATATCCGGGAAAATCATCAACCAGTTGAACCGGGGAATATTTACAATTCAGAATTTTGCCAATGCCGCGACCAACTTTATCATCCCCGCCTTTCTGCAGAGTATTTTTACGGTAATAATTCTGGCCAGATACAGCCCGGTTATAGCTCTTTTAGTGTTTGTGCTGTTCCCGATATATTTAGTGCTGTCTTATTATTCTTCACTCAGGTGGGGGCGGGAAGAAGAAAGAAAGAATAAGCGGGAGGATCAGCTGAGAGGCAGGATATCCGAAGTGATCGGAAATATTAAGATCGTGAAAGCGTTTCTGACTGAAAAACCCGAATTCAACTTCGTATCCGACAAATTGGCCGACATAAACAGGATATACGCCGGACAAAGCGCTACTTACCACCGGATTGACTTTGCCAGGAATTTTTCTTTAATCGTTATCCTTTTGGGAATAAATATTCTGGTGTTTTACCAGACATTTACCAAATCCATGTCCATCGGGGTGATGGTCCTGATCATCCAACTGGTGCTGCAGGCCCGCAGACCGTTGTTTGCCATGTCGTTTATACTAACCCAGCTGCAGAATGCCGAGTCGGGTTCCAAAGAGTTTTTTGAGGTTCTGGAAATTCCGGATTCGGAAGCGACAGTATCAGAAAAACGGCTGAAAAAATTTACCCAACCGGGATTAACTTTTGAGAATATTTCCTTTAACTACCAGGATTCGGGAAAGATACTGGACCGGGTCAGCTTTTCCATAAAACCTCTGGAAAAAATTGCCCTGGTCGGTCATTCCGGGGCCGGCAAGACAACAATCACCAATCTGATACTAAAACTTTATAACCCGACCAAAGGGGAGATATTTTTAGGAGACAACAGCTATAGAGAAATGTCCACAGAGGAGGTCAGACAAAATGTGGCACTGGTTTTTCAGGATAATGAACTGTTTTCCACCAGTGTGAGAACCAATGTGGCTTACGGGGCGAAAGCCACAGAAAAAGAAATCTGGGCGGCTCTGAAAGCGGCCAATGCCGAAGAATTTGTAAAACAATTACCCAAAGGTTTGGATGCGGAGATAGGTGAACGGGGGGTAAAACTATCCGGAGGACAAAAACAGCGGATCCAAATTGCCAGAGCCATACTGAAAGAGGCCCCAATACTGATTTTGGATGAAGCCACCAGCAGCCTGGATGCCAAATCGGAGATTGAAGTACAGGAAGCCCTGAATAAACTGATGGCGGATAAACTGGTGATAATTATTGCCCACCGGTTTTCCACCCTGCAGAACGTAGACCGGATGATGGTAATAAACGACGGAAGAATTACCCAATCCGGCACGCCGCGGGAACTGGCCCAGCAGCCCGGCATTTATGCGGATCTTTTAAAATACCAGATTGAAGGCAATAAAAAATTACTGGAAGGATTTGAACTGACATAGACTCATGCCGTCCAAAAACTCATTAGCCCAAAGAATAGATCTGATTGAAGAACGCAACCGGAGAGTGGAAGCGGACAAAGCCTGGGAGACCAGCCTGATCAGAAAAATCCTGATCGCCCTGCTGACTTATTTTACAGTGGCAATATACATGAAATTCGTTTTAAAAATTGACCCATGGATAAATGCCCTGGTGCCGACACTCGGATTTTTACTGTCCACCCTGACACTGCAGTGGGGCAAAAATATCTGGATTTATTTCCAAAATCAAAAACATGACCGGAAGGCCGCATGATCTGGCGGGGCTGACAACGCTGACCGGGTATCTGGTAATCCAACCTCTACCCACAATTTCCCCGGCAACAGCAGTTAAGGCAGTGGCGGCCTGCTGGGGGGAGCGTTGACACCGGACATTGATGAACCAAGCTCCCTTATGGCATACATTCCCGCCGGAGCCATACTGGAAAAGGTTATCAGCCCCCTGCTCGGCCACCACCGGATGATATTCCATTCACTGGCAGGATTGGTTTCGGGAGGATTTCTGATGATTTGGAAGATATAAATCTGGGGTGGCGGGCTTTTATGACGGGCTATTTCTCCCATCTGGCGATGGATTCCATCACCCGGGAGGGAATTCCCCAACTGTTTCCCCTACCGGCACGAATGAGGGCTCCGCGGTTTAAATTTTCAGGTTTTACCACTGTAAATTGATTATCGAAAATGACTAGGCCACTATACATGCAGAACGGTTGAGAAGTAATGTCAGGTAGGTACAATGGCTGCTACATGCGCGGT
>DAHXMV010000012.1 GCA_027371535.1 Candidatus Amesbacteria bacterium
TGGTGACTTCCAGGGGTGCCACGGCCCCGGCAGCCAGCTGCCAGAAGTTGACGGCTGAGGCGTTGACCCAGGAGGGAGACCCGGTGCCGTTACTCTGCAGGATTTGGCCGGTAGATCCGGCGCCGGTAAACTGGTAGGCGGAACCGTTGCCGTAGGCCACCCCGCCCTGGACGGGAGAGGCGGTGCCGCCGGTGCCGCCGCGGGAAATCGCCAGCTGGGCTTCGGAGGAAATCAGACCGTTGTTACTGTAGACGGCTCCGGAGGAAAGGTTGGTGTTGACGGCGCCGGTGGTTCCGGAAACCCGGAAGGCGGCGGAGGCGGTGGAATCACTGCCAATGAGTAGGTCGTTAGTAATTTCCGATGGGGCAATAGCACCTAATGTTCTTTGCCAAAAATTTACACTGGAAGAATTTACCCAAGAGGGAACCCCGGTACCGTTACTTTGTAGGATCTGACCACTGGATCCGACACCGGTAAACTGGTAGCTGGTGCCGTTGCCGTAGGCAATACCTCCGGAAGTTGGCACGGCATTGGAATTTGTTCCACCACGGGTGATAGCAAGCTGATTTTCAGAGGCAAGTAATCCTGCAATGGAATAAATTACACCAGGAGTCAGACTGGATAAGGTTAAAGTACCAGATGAAGAGATACCGGAGGAAGATACGGAAAAATAATTGGTAACACCGGTATTGTTTTGGATATTAAAAAGATTTGTGCCTAAGGGAGCAGCGTTGTCTCTTAAAGTTAAAGCTCCGTGTGCTGCGTCTAAAACAATTTGGGGAGAAACGGAATTGTTGTAGGCTGTCTGGAGAGTAGTAGCACCGCCGGCGATGTCGTTCCAGGTGCTACCGTTGAATACCAACACCTTTTTATTACCGGAATCATAAGCGATATAGCCTTCACCAGATGAAGGATTGGCGAAAGCAGTATTTTGCGGAAGGCGTAAACCCTGAGGATTGGTTGTGGCTTGTGTAATATTTCCCAAATCAATAAATCCGGCAGAAGAGGATGGTGTAATTGTACCTGAAAAGGAGATATTTCCTGAACTATCGACATTGAGAAATTTTGTGGACTGGGGATTATCAGTCACACTAAAGACATCCACAGTACCTCCAGAGGCTTGGGCAATCAACAACCCCGTGGTGGTAGTAGATTGCGGAACGATAGTTTGCGAACCACCCGGCTGGGTAACTACACAGGCACCGGCACAGGATGAACTTCCAGAGGAAGAAATAGTGAGAGTTTTTCCCGAAGTAGTGAGAGAGATATTATTTCCTGCGGCAACTGTCAGGGTGTCGGAGTTACTTCCGGAATTGATATCTGATTGACCGGATACGGAGATTTTGGAAAAGAATTTCTGTGCTGAACCAGGATCAAGGTTATTAATGGTAACTCCGGTAATACCGATACCAGTACCACCGACTAATTTTACGTCTCCGGTTCTGCCTTGGACTGAAGTTACACCTGCGGTTGCGGAAATAATGGGAGTCTGGCCTGGGGAGACGGTGATTCCCGGGCCGGCGATTATTCCGTAGATGATGTTGGGAGCAGTTAGGTTACCTTCAACGTTTAAATCCGCGGAAAAACTGGCCGGGATATTAACCTGGAAGAAAAGATTATTCAGAGTAGTTTCAGAAGCCAGGACTTGGTCGGAAGGAATGAGTAATTCAGCGGTCTGGTTAGAAACATCCCGGTTTAAGGAACCGGTGACAATCCGGCGGCCGAAATAAGTGACAGCAAAGAAAGCAGACAGGATTAAAATAATTCCCGCAAAGGCTAATAAACGAGAGAATCCGGGTTGGGGAAGCGAAATAGATTCGGTTGGCGACTGGTCAGAAAAAATCGGAGGAGAAACAGTTTCCTGATTTATTGAAGATTTGGGATCAGAAAAAGAAATGTGTTTGAGCTCAGCCTTGTCCTGATGGGGGGTTTTTTTAGAAGACGGATTAAACTCCTGAAGCTGAATTAGGGAATAACGGCGCTGATTACCGGCTGTCCGTTCGGGTATCAGAATTCCCTGAGCTTCCCAACGGCGCAAAGTTTTGGCAGAGACCTGAAGGAAATCAGCGGCTTCCTGAATCGAAATTTTTGTCTGGAATTGCAGGGCATTAGGAAGAGAAGAGGGCATATTTTGGGTTCAGAATTATATACTAGGGTAAGTTTGTACAAGTTTTATTATTATTAATATGATTAAATATTTAATAAGTGGCTGTCAAGAGGCATTTATTCTGTAAAACACATTACACCGGGGAAAATATTTATGCGGGAAATATTTTTAAACACCTAACGATGTTATTTTATTAACCTATAGCGCGCGAGATCAAAATAATTTAAATATTAATATAAACTTATAACTTTATTTGGTATGCGTGAACACACTTTGACAGCACACTTAAATCAATCTTGTATAGAAATATTTCAAATTCCCGAATCATGTAGTAAATTTCAAACAACCGAATTTATTCATGATAAATCTTAGACAAACTTAGACAAATATGGACAGATTACACTTTTTTGTGTTTATACAGAAAATTTATTTGACAAGACCTGTCTAAATGAATAGTCTAAATATATATGAACGGCTATCTGAAAAAAATTATTTTAATCTTAATCATAACAATAATTGAGATTTCTATAAGTTTAGATATCGTAAAAGCCCAGTTTGTGTCTTCCGGTATGGCTGTGACCTTAGAAATTCAGGACCAAAATGTTCCTGACGGCAGTATTCTTTGCTCAAATTCCGAAGGTATAAGATTATGTACAAATGAATATGATTCAGATTTATACGGCGTATATGTGGAAAATCCATCTGTAGTAGTAGGAAATAGTAATCTGATTAATGGAAAACCGGTAATAAATTCGGGGAAAGCATATGTTAGGGTCAGAAATATAAACGGCAATATTAAAAAAGGGAATTTTGTTACGTCATCAAAGGTTCCCGGAGTGGGTGAGCTGGCTGACAAAAGCGGTAACGTACTGGGTGTGGCCCTGGAAGATTATGTCCAGTCGGATAAAACAGTAGAGGGAAAAATATTAATAGCCATAGGAATCCGGCAGACAATTATCTCCAAGACTATCAAGGGTAACCTGGTGGAAACATTGCGGGAGGGTTTTCTGGCACCTACACTGTCGCCCCTGGCGTCACTAAGGTATCTACTGGCCATTATGATTGCCGTAGTGGCATTTGCGCTCGGATTTGTCTATTTTGGAAGAGTGGCAAAAGGCGGGGTAGACGCATTGGGCAGGAACCCGCTGGCGCAAAAAGCTATCCAATTCACGGTGATAATTAATTTGTTATTGACGGTATTTATTATGGCGGGCGGATTGATTTTGGCGTACATTATTCTCATAATATAATATAACCTAAATATTTATGAAACTGCCCTATGTCGATTGAACTACTTGGTGTAATTGTTTTGAGTTTTACGCTCGCAGTAGTGTTATTTGCCTATGACCGGCAATTGCGGGAAATGCGGAAATTAAAAAAAGATAAAGCTACTGTCGATGAAAAAGCCAGACAAAAAGCAGAGGAACTGGTCAAAGGAGCAAGAGACAAGGCAGTAGAAATTATCGGAGAAGCAAAAGTGGATGCTACGAAATGGCAGCAGATATTGGACCAGGAGATTAATAAGTCTTTGCAGGAAGAAATCGGAGACTATAAAAATAAACTTCATACCGTATCAGAACAGATCACTGCCGATGTAAAGAGTGAAGCGGGTGATTTAAAGAAGGTATTGGAGATGGAAACCATCGGGGCCCAGAAAGCCGCTGCGGAAAGAATGAAGGAAGAATTTGCAAAAATAGACAAGGAGGCAGCAGATTACCGTGTTAAGAAGCTATCGCAGATTGAAAATGACATTGCGAATATTCTGGAAACCGTGGCTAAAAAAGCCGTGGGCAAGGCCTTGGATTTTAACGATCAGACCGAAATGATTATAGACTCATTGGAGAAAGCAAAGAAACAAAATGTCATTTGATGTTACCAGTCTGACAGATGTGTTGGTTACCAGAGTTGAAGCAAATGAAATTATCAGGCAGCTGGAAATGCTCAAGGAGAGTTTGTATAAATCCGGGGATATGGGTTTTAACGAGGCACTCAATTCTGGTGTAAATAATAAATTACACCAGGTTATAAAAGATGAAATTGTTAATTGCCAGTGTAATTCTGATATCGGGTGTATAAATACACTTTTGCAGGAAATAATTGATAGTGTAAATAGTGTAAAAAATATAAAATTAGAGGTTTCTGAGGAACCTACAGGAAAAATGCTAGATAAATTCCATAAATGGATTAAAGAAAGAACTGGAGATGTTAAAATTTTAGATATATTTGTAGACAGAGGAATAATAGGCGGAGCGAGAATCATATACGAAGGAAAATATTATGACGGGACTTTAAACAAGAAATGGGATCAGATATGGGAAGAAATAAGAACCGAAATATTTACAAAAATCAGATAAATGAATAATTTTGAGAATTTTTTAGACACATTCAAAGAAGTGGGTTTTGTGGAAAAAATAAATCAATCTACGGCTGAAATAAGAGGATTACCCGATGTTCACTTAGGAGAAATGGTAATTTTTGAAACCGGACAGTTAGGGCAAATTTCTTCTTTAGGAGGCGAATTTGCAGAAGTCCTGGTTCTATCAAAAGATTTGTTAAAAGTTGGTACAAGGACGGCCAGAATGGGAAAAATGCTCCTGATACCTGCAGGAAAAGAGCTATTGGGAAGAACGATCGATCCACTGGGAAAGGTAATTTTCGGCGGGGCAATGAACCAACTTAAAATGGAGATGAGGCAGGTGGATATAGTGCCCAGCGGAATAGCCAAGAGAAAAAAAATAAACCAACCGATGCATACCGGAATAGCTATGGTTGATCTAATGGTGCCTCTGGGTATGGGACAAAGGGAATTGGTGATGGGTGACAGAAAGACCGGAAAAAGCCATCTATTGCTGCAATCAGCGGTCACTCAGGTAAAGGATGGCTCTGTCTGTGTATATGCAGCGATTGCAAAAAAGAAGTCTGAGGTTAAAAGGATAGAGGCTTTTATGGCTGATCAGGGAATTCTGAATAATGCGGTAATTGTGGCAGCCTCGTCGCAGGATTCGCCCGGGGAAATATTTTTGTGCCCCTATTCGGCTATGGGAATAGCAGAGTATTTCAGAGACAACGGCAGAAATGTGCTGCTCGTTCTGGACGATTTGTCCACTCATGCCATGTTTTACCGGGAGCTATCTCTGATATCCAGAAAGTTTCCGGGAAGGGACTCCTATCCGGGGGATATCTTTCATATTCATTCGAAGCTGATAGAAAGAGCGGGAAATTTCAATGTGGACGGAAAAGAAGTTTCGATAACCTGCCTGCCAGTAGCCGATACCGTGCAGGGAGATATCACCGGTTACATACAGACCAATTTAATGTCGATGACTGACGGGCATATTTATTTTGATGTGGAATTATTTTTTAAAGGGCGCCGGCCGGCAATCAACCCGTTTGTATCCGTGACCAGGGTAGGGCACCAGACACAAACCCCACTGGCCCGTGAAGCCGGCAGGATTCTGATGGATCTGTTATCCGGTTATGAAAGGACGCAAGGGTTTTTAAGATTCGGGGCAGAGTTAGGGGAAAGTTCCAGGCAGATTCTGACGATGGGTGAGAGAGTACTGGCGTTTTTTAACCAACCGATAAACAGGTCGATTGCATTTAATTTACAGCTAGTTCTGCTTGCTTATCTGGTGTCGGGAATGTGGAACGGAAAAAACGTTATGAAAATACTGGATGCCTGGGATAAAGACGCAGCTTTGATAAAGCTAATAGATGAGATGGTAAACAGCTGTGACACGATGAATAATCTGATTGAACAGACCAGACGGAATTCCGAGAGCATAATGCCGTACCTGTCATGATATCTAAAAAGCAAATTAAGGTCGAGGTTGATGGTTTATTATCCCTAAAAGGGCTGGTGGATGTATATGAAGAAATTGCCTCTGCCAGAATGCAGCGGGTGAGAAATGCAGTGCTTCAGTCAAGACAGTTTCTGGAAGGGCTTTTGGAGGTATTTAAAAAAATTAAAGCGGCCTATAATAATAGTCCGGTATCGATGATTTCCAATGTACCCAGGAATGGTAAAACCGTAGCGGTGTTTATATCTGCCAATTCCGGACTGTATGGAGATATTGTGGACCGGACTTTTAGTGTGTTTGTGGATTTTGTAAGACGGAACGATTCAGATGTGGTAGTACTGGGTAAGCTGGGTTTGAAGATGATGACCGACAGACTGCCCGGCAAACTGTACAACTATTATGATTTTTCCGACGACGGAGTTGATACAGAAAGTTTCAATATGATCATGAGATATCTGGTCCAATTTGAAAAAATAATGGTGTTTTATGGACAGTTTAAAACAATTTTGTTTCAGGAACCGGCGATGACCTCGGTATCCGGGGATGCCGTAGCTGCTGTTGAGGATGTGGTTGTGGGGCGGGAAGGGCAGAAACTGGCCAGACAATATTTGTTTGAACCATCCGTGGAAGAAATAGCCAAAGTTTTTAACGGTGAAGTACTGGCGTCGGTGTTTGAACAGACATTACACGAGTCCCAGCTGGCCAAATATGCTTCCAGAATGCTGGCTCTGGATAAATCCGAAGACAGTATTGAACGACGTCTGGGAAAGATTAAAGTAGAGGAAGTGAGATTAATGCATAAATTACAAAACCGGAAACAATTATCTACGATTTCGGGGATTTCCCTGTGGAGAAATGCCAGATAAAAAAAACTGAACCCAATATAAAACCAACGGGGCAGGTGAAGTCGGTAGCCGGAAATATTGCCGATGTGGAATTTTGGACGGACATGCCGGAGATGCATGAGGTGCTGATAGCCCCGGGTGATCCGACAATAAAACTGGTGGTTTACGCATCTTCCGGAGTGTCGGCTTTTTATTGCCAGGTTCTTTCCGGTCAGGATAGACTTTTCCGGGGAATGGAACTTGTAAATACCGGGGGTTTGATTTCCATGCCGGTAGGAGACGAAGTACTGGGCAGGGTGCTGGACGTGTTTGGCGGTCCGGCCGACGGCGGACCTCCGGTGGTTACACAAAGGACCAAGCCGATTTTCGGTCCGTCACCGGAATATGACGCGGTTTCGACACATGAAGAAATTTGGGAGACCGGAATAAAAGTCATAGATCTGTTTTCGCCGCTGATGCGGGGAGGAAAAATGGGGTTATTCGGAGGTTCAGGTGTGGGGAAAACACTGTTATTAACTGAAATGATGCATAACATAGTGACAGCCAAACCGGGAAATGTGTCGGTTTTTTCAGGAGTGGGAGAGCGGACAAGGGAAGGTCAGGAACTGTGGGAATCATTGAAATCACGGAATCTGCTGAAGTATGTCAGTCTGATATTCGGGGCGATGGGTGAGAGCGCAGCGGTCAGATTTCTGACGGGCCTGGCCGGGGTAACAATTGCCGAAGATTTCCGGGACCAAAGCCGGGACGTATTGTTTTTAATCGACAACGTATTCAGGCTGGCACAGGCCGGAAACGAACTGGCAACTCTGATGAATGACATTCCATCAGAAGATGGGTATCAGGCGACCTTGGTGTCGGAGATGGCCACTTTTCATGAAAGACTGGTGTCTACTCAAAAAGGAGTGATATCTTCTATTGAAGCCATCTACGTGCCGTCAGATGATTTATTGGATCAGGGTGTGCAATCGATTTTTCCCTACTTGGATTCGATTGTGACATTATCGCGGGCGGTGTATCAGGAAGGCAGATTGCCGGCGATAGACATTCTGTCAACCAACTCATCTGCGCTTAACCCGAATACGGTGGGGGAAGAACATTACACCGTCGCAGTCCAGGCACAGACAATCTTAAACAAAGCCGAATCGTTAGAAAGGATGGTGGCACTGGTAGGTGAGTCGGAATTATCACCGGGAAATCAACTGTTGTACAGGCGGGCAAAGAAGATTAAAAACTTTATGACCCAGAGCTTCTTTGTCGCAGAAGAGCAGACCGGCCGAAAAGGTGAATATGTAACCCTGAAAGATACAATTGCCGGTGTAAAAGCGATTATGGACGGGAATGTGGATCAGATTCCCGAAGATAAGTTTTTATATATCGGCAAATTGGAAGAAGCCCTGAGTGCAAGTAAAGATGAAGATTAAAGATTCGTTACAAGTTGAAGTCAGAAGCAGGCAGGGATTGGTATTTGAGGGAGAACTGGCAGCCGTGTCTTCATACAACACTGTTGGTCCGTTCGATGTACTGCCAAAACATGCGAATTTCGTATCCATGATTTTACGTAAAGTAGTTTTGCGGAGGCATGACGGACGAACGGATGAGATCACTTTGGAAAACGGGGTGATGATAGTCGAAGAAAATAAAGTGACGATATTTTTGGGAATATCGAAAGTGTGATTTTTCGCCATATATCGATCTGATGAATGGTTGTTGGCAGATTATTTGATAGATTGCCAATCGGTGTAATTTGAGAAATCGGGGAGATTTGGAAGATGGGAGATGAAATATTGACAGAGGTGCTATATAATATTACCACAATTTGAAAAGCGATAAAGAGGGTCGCGCCTCTTTGCTGTCCGGGGAAAAAATCCGGACCGGGCTAGCCCGTGACAGCAGTAATGAGGGGAACCTCAAACAGATCGTCAAGGCTTAAACGGCTGTTTTTTAGTACGGTTTCCAAATTAAGGGTGGTACCACGATTGGTCTCGAATCGTCCCGATTAATATCGGGATTTTTTATGACTTATTCGGTACTAGTCCCTGATCATAACTTCTCAAAAGAAGCTGAAACTATTTCGGCCTGGACTTTTAAGGCAAAAACAATGCTGCCAAAAAGCACCAAAGAAATAAAACAGTTTGTAAACGAAGGAAGATCAGTTTTTGTTTGGGATCAGAATTTGGGATTGGTCGCCCATGCGGCGATTACCTTTTTCTGGTCTTTGAACTGGGCGGAATTGGGGGCAGTGGTAGTAGATCCGGAACAAAGAGGAAAAGGCTGGGGCACAATTGCGGTAATTGCGCTACTGGGTTTGGTAAAGGAAAAATTTCCTGATAAGAAACCATTTGCCTTATGTAATATATACAGCTTGGGAATTTTTATGAGGGCAGGCGGCCAGATAATAAAGGATCCGAATTTATTACCTAATGAAGTCTGGAAAGAATGTAATAACTGCCCAAATTTTCAGAAGGCTAAGTCTGAAGGGAGACTATGCTGTGATACACCGGTTTTACTTAACTCAAATAAATGATATGGAAAGATTGAAATATCCTATACTGGAAAAAATTATCGAGAATCAACAAAAAAAGTTAGCAGATTCGTTATGGTCAAATGCTGAGGACAAAATAAAATATGGATTTGAACTGTCACCGAATGTGGGATTAATTAATGAGGCACAGAAAGCTGAATTACTGGAAATTAATTCAGCCGTTTTTGGGGATGGCGGATATCTTGAAGGAGCTTTGGGATTATATAACGCTCTCAGTGTAAGTGAAAAATTAAAAGCAACCGGTATAGGCGGAATGATTTGGAAAGCCATGAATTTTGGTATTAATAAGCACGAAAAACCGATTCAGGGGTTAATTAACAGGTTACCATTATTTGCCAGATGCGACTTAATGACAACGGAAAAAGTTAACAGCACAGGAAGTATTTATCAAATTGCTGAAGTGGAAGGTGATAAAACTCATGGAATGGGATACTACGATGGATTCATTCTTCCGAATTGCAAGGAGATAACAGGACAAATATCCGGGAAAACTTTTACAGAGGCTGTTAAACGGGAGGTGGGCCGGGAGACTGTATTTTTACTAATCGGAAACAGTGAAAGATTTTATTTAGCAGAAATGGAAAAACTTTTATGGCCGGTGGCTAATAAAGCTGATCTGGATCTGGTAGTAGTGACGGAAAATACTCTGAAATTGAATAAGAATAGTGTAAATCCTCTAATTTACGGTGAAAAAGAGGGAAAATTTTTGGTTAATTTGCCGGTGTTGGAGCCTGACGGACCCCTGGTTAAGAAAGACTGCAGTGATAAGAATTTATATGATATGTGTGTTTGGGGGGAGGTCGAATGTCTGATTCCGCCTAACAGGTTTTTGAGTAACAAAGCCTTGTTGGGGATTGTGAGCAATGGGTTGGAAAATCCAGAATCGGAAATTTGGGTAAAAGAATACTTTGATCAGAATAAATTAAATCTTCTCCGGGAATATATACCACGGACAATTTTGGTGAATAAATATAATCTTAAGACAGTAAAAGACTTATTGGAGAACGAGGGGGACAACTGGGTGGTAAAAAAGACAGTCAGTTCCGGGTCAAAAGGGGTATCTTTGGACAAAGAAGACCACGGTAAAAGACAAGCTATGCTAAAAGACATGGACGCAGCACCTTTGGGTTACATTATTCAGTACAAAATCAGCCAACGGACTAAACATTTTTGGCACACAGAACAGGATTTATCCGGGATTGTTAATTCAGCTTTGTATACCAGAACTGAGTTGTATGGGCAATCCCAGGGTATTCTGGCTGTCGGGATGACAGCCAGACCTGAAACAGCGGTTCATGTACAGACAGATGCGATACAAATACCAGTCAGATTCGGAAGTTAAGTTGTGAGATAATATTTTTATGAAGTTCATTATTGAAGATAAAGTATTTGAGAAATTTCCGAATTTAGTTGTAACAATACCGGTAATTTTGGGTTTCGATAATAAAAAATCTGCAGACGAATCTGTCACATATTTAAGAGAACAAGAGAGAAATATTCAAAAACAGTTTACGTGGGAAACCCTGGAGAAAGACATACGAATTACAGCTTATAGTGAAGTATTCAGAAAATTTGGAGTTGATCCGAATAATTTTTTACCGGCACATATAGCCCTCGCAAAAAGAGTTCTGGAAGGAGGGTTATTGCCCGATATCAACCCGATCGTAAATTTTTATAATGCTCAAAGTCTGAAATATATAACACCATTTGGCGGGGAAGATTTGGATACAGTTTACGGAGATTTTGTATTAAAGTTTGCAGAAGGCGGAGAGCCGTGGATACCTATAGGAGGAAAAATATCCAAACCGGCAGTAAAGGGAGAATTAATATGGCAGGACGACATTGATGCATCTACACGAGCATTAAACTGGCGACAGGGCGAGCGGACCAAGCTGACAGGTGAATCTAAGAATGGATATTTTATTATGGACGGATTTTCTGATGTAAACAAAGAGAATATTGAGACTGCCGCAAATGAGTTTATAGAAATAATAAAAGAAAAATTCGGTGGTAACGGAAAATTATATCGGATGGATAAGGACCATAGAGAAGTGATATTGGATTTCCAGACAAAATCTATGGCTCAGATGTCCAAAATTGAAGTTGAGAAGAAGATGGATAAGGGATTGTCAGGTGAGTTGGCGGATAAATTAAGAGTAATAGTTGCATCTGCTGCCAGTGTCAGGCCAGAGGAAATAAAATTGGAGCATCCTGATGTAGATATCTTTGGAGATTTTTCGACGAACATTGCGCTGATGCTTAAGGGCGGACGGAAGCTGGCAGAGGAAATAGCGGCCAAAATCAAACCTGATAACCTGGTAGAGAAAGTCGAAGTGGCCGGGCCGGGTTTTATAAATATATTTCTGAAACCGGAAGTGTTTCTGAAGGAGTTGGAGGGAATAGACGGGAATTACGGCAAAAGTAAATTACTAAACGGAAAAAAGATTATGGTGGAATTTGCCCACCCGAACACCCATAAAGAGCTGCATATCGGGCATATGCGGACATTGGTTACCGGTGAAGCCTTAGCCCGGATCCTGTCTAATGCCGGTGCATCGGTTTTCAGAGCCAATTACCAGGGAGATATAGGTCCGCATGTAGCAAAGGCGATCTGGGGGACGACAGAGCTTTTGACGGAAAGAAAAATGGCCTGGGAGGAGGCGGATAAGCTGGATCCGATACAGAGAGCTCATTTGTTGGGAGAGGGTTATGTGAGGGGTAATCAGGTTTATGAAGAGAAAAAAACAGATATCGACAATTTAAATTATAAAATTTACGCACAAGATCCGGGGGTAATGAAAGTTTATGAATTGACAAGAGGATGGAGTTTGAAATACTATGATATCTTTTATAAGAGGTTCGGGACGAACTTTGACCGGTTATTTTTTGAAAGTGAAGTGGCGGAAGAGGGGAAGAGGATTGTTTTGGAGAATATAGGTGGGGTGTTTGCTGAAAGCGAGGGGGCAGTCATATTTGACGGCGAGAAATACGGCTTGCATAAAAGGGTATTTGTAACCGGCGACGGCAACCCGACTTATGAAGGAAAAGAGATGGCCCTGGCCGTGAAGCAATATACAGCCTTTCCGTTTGACCGAAATATCCATGTAGTAGCAAATGAGCAAACCGGTTACTTTCAGGTGGTAATCAAAGCCATAGAACTGGTCAACCCCCAGCTTATAGGAAGGGAATATCACTTACCGATGGGCATGGTGAATCTGATTGGCAGGAAGATTGCGTCACGGACGGGGGACATAATTACAGTTGACGGTTTACTGGAGGATATAAAGGCCATGGTAAGGCCTTTAATTAACTCAGAAAAGGATAAGTCCCTGAATATTGAGGAAATAGCGGAGTCCGTAACTTTAGCAGCTGTCAAGTACAGTGTGCTAAAAACCCACCCGACTCTGAATGTGGCGTTTGATATTAAGCAGTCGATAAGTCTGGAAGGGAACTCCGGGCCATATCTGCAGTATACATATGCCAGGGCAAACAGTGTGTTGATTAAATCACAAATTACAGATAACAAACCGCAAGTTTACACTTGTGAAAAGTATAATTTAAATTCAGAAGAG
Source organism: Candidatus Amesbacteria bacterium (assembly GCA_027371535.1). GTDB lineage: Bacteria > Patescibacteriota > Microgenomatia > CAZETR01 > Amesbacteraceae > DAHXMV01. Next base: position 12,870 of record DAHXMV010000012.1, read on the forward strand.
GCAAAGGTAGTGAAGACTTTACATGAATTTGAAGAGGTGACGGATGAGGCAGCGGAAAAATTATGCCCTAATTTGGTATGTAACTATCTGTATAAACTGGCACAGGGATTTAACACTTTTTATAATCAGCACTCCATCTTGTCTGCTGATAACATGGAACAAATCAGATTCAGAGTAAAGCTGACGGAGACTACCGCAATGGTACTAAAAAACGGACTGAATTTGCTGGGGATAGATGTATTGGAAAAGATGTGATTTAAGTTATCGGGTTTTTGTTTTATGATTAGCATCTATGGAGTATGACTTTTACCGGTTAGCTAACGGGGTGAGGGTAGTCCTTTGTCCCATGAAAGGTGTGGAAAGCGCGGCGGTGGGAGTTTTTGTAGAAACAGGCAGCAGATATGAAGATGGGAAGAATAACGGCATCAGCCATTTTCTGGAGCATATGGTATTTAAAGGCACTAATAAATTTCCTACTCCAAAAGATACCAGTTATTTAGAAGGATTAGGAGCCATTCAGAATGCCTGGACGGATGTGGACGCAACGGCTTTCTGGTGCAAAATTCCGGCAGATAAATGGCGAGAAGGTCTGGAAGTGGTCAAGGAACTGGCTTTAAACCCGACAATCCCCCCTATCGATCTGGAAATTGAGAGAGGGGTGATCCTGGAGGAAATTAATCGTAAGGAAGACCGGCCGGATGAAATTTCGGCAGAAATGTTTATGGAATTGTTGTACCCCGATAACGCTCTGGGCCTGACTACTTTAGGTACGAGCGATGGAATTAAAAGAATGACCCGGGAGCAGTTTATTGAATATCACCAAAGCCAATATGTAGCCGGGAGAATTGTAGTGGCCCTGGCCGGTAAAATTACAAAAAACAAATCACAAATCACAAAACAGATTGAAGAATGGTTTGGGGGACTGCCCAAAAGACGAGGAAAGGATTTCGTACCGGTGAAGCTAGCCCAGAAGCAGCCGGTTACCCTGGTGAGGAATAAAGACCTCACGGCCCAGATTCATTTACAGGTAGGTTTACCGGGGGTGACAGTCTCAGATACGAGGCGTTTTGCACTGGCAGTATTAACCGCGTATCTGGGGTATGGCCTGTCCAGCAGATTGTTTATAGAGCTGAGGGAAAAGCGGGGTTTGTGTTATGCGGTTTCTGCCGGTGAGTCGAGGCTGGCGGATACTGGAATCTGGTCAGTATACGCGGGGCTGAATATTGATAAAACCGAAGAAGCAATAAAAGCCATCCTGGCGGAGATGGCCAGGCTAAAGACAATTCCGTTGTCTGAGGATGAGCTGACGGCGGCCAAAGAAAAGAATCGGGGACCGATTTTGTTTTCGGCAGAAAACCCGGTGAATGTAATGAATTTCTTTGCCAAGCAGGTTTTAGATAAACCGGACCAGGTGATGACGTTTGATGAGGTAATTAATAAATTGATGCAGATTGATATAAAAGATATCACTAAAGTGGCCGAAGAGGTGTTTTTAGAGAAAAATTTAAATTTGGCGATGGTAGGTCCGGTAAATCAAGAGAGGGCGGAAAAGATTAAAAAGTTACTTAAAGTCTAGTATGTTAGAATAGGCAGATATGAAAGGAATGGAATTTCCGGTAGTAGGCACAAAAGTGAAAGGACTGGATAAAGTGTTTGATTTGGCAGACCCAAAATCGCGAAAGTTGTATTTTGAAGCTAAAGCAGGCCGGGAGATAGCAAAGATCAGGGAATACCTCAAAAATGGTACATTTATGGGCTTTTTTGTGGGGAAGAAGAACTCGGGTAAGGGCACGTACTCCGGTATGATGGCGGAAATTTTCGGAAACGATAAAATAGCCCTGGTAGGAGTGGGTGATCTGGTCAGAGAGGTGCATGGTAACTGGGATAATTTTGTCAAAACCGGAGAATACCAAAAACTTAAAAAAGCTTACCGGGGTTTTATCAGTTTTGACGAAGCGGTGGAACGATTACACGGAAGAAGTACCAGCAGTTTATTACCGACAGAATTTATCCTGGCCCTTTTGAAAGTCCGGTTGGAGAAATATAAAGGGAAGGCGGTTTTTCTGGACGGATTGCCCAGGGATATGGACCAGATTTCTTATTCATTATTTTTCAGGGATTTGGCTAATGTCCGCGATGACCCGGATATGTTTATATTGATTGATATTCCGATGGCAGTCATTGATGAAAGGATTAAGTACCGGGTGGTGTGTCCGAAATGCAAAACCTCCAGAAACCTGAAACTGCTGGTAACAAAAGACATCAGTTATAACAGCAAAGAGAAAAAGTTTGTTTTGCATTGCGATAACCCTGACTGCAAAAAAGAAATCATGCTGCCAAAAGAGGGAGACAATCTGGGCATCGGACCGATTAAGGACAGACTTATAAAAGATGAAGAAATTTTAAAATCAATAATGGGTCTTCATGGAATGCCGAAGGTTCTTTTAAGAAATCATGTGGCAGTTAAAGATGCCGATAAATATTTTGACCGGTATGAACTGACACCGGAATATGTCCTTTCATGGAATGAGAATAAGGGGATGGTAGATGTGGTTGAAAAACCCTGGACAGTAAATGATGATAATGGTGAAGAATCTTATAGTTTAATGGCACCAACGGTGGTAGTTACTTTGATAAAACAGTTGGCAGATACTCTCGATTTGTAGACAAATTGTGAACAAAATTCGATTTTGCCTATTGACAGGCATAGGGTAAAAGTGGTTTATATATAGGTATGGCTGCCAACAAATTGAAATCTTCCGGAATCAGACAAAAACGAAAAAAAACCCTGGTGACAAATAATGTTCTGAATAACGAATTCGGCAATGGTGGTATGTTGTTGAATGGGCCTGTAGTAAAATCTGGGTGGAAAGAGGTGACGAATGAGATTTTCGGGTTTATTAAGGTAGGCGGAGATTTCGGATAAGGAAGAATTACGATCGGGAAAAACCTATAGAACAGGATTCAAGTCAGCTTCGCAGATCAAACTTAAGGCGGGGTTATAAAGTACCTCCAGCTCTCTCGGTATCCAATTGCTGTCTGGACATAGTAGTGATTTCCACTCTACCAACGGGCTCGCTCCTTCTTAACAAACCCGGTCTGGTGGGGAGTAAATATAACTCGATAGCGGTACCATCAGGACTCTGTCCGCTAACACCCGAAGACCCTGTTTCCTCAACTCGTGATCCAATAACCAATCCACTCTCCCGCTCAATTAACTTCTTCAGCTTTTCAGGATCATCAGTTTCTAAATTTGGTGCCAGCCGTTGAGAGTCATCCAATTTTCCCCGGGCTTCGGTTATCCCTTGATGACGTTTAAGCAAATTCGGATCACCCGGGAACCGATAACCGGCTTCCCTGTATACGGTAGTGCCGCCTGGCCGCTGGCTCAGATCGGCTCTGTCCTTGGCCAATACGAATGCAGAAAACGGACCTTCTAAAACTGTTCCTCCGGTTTTTGCAGCTATTTCCCTGGCCGCAGCGAGTCCGTAAATAGGATCTTCAAATTCCACAGCCGTCAAAGGCTCATCCATATATAGAAGAAAGTTTATCCCGGTAAGGCAATAAAATGCAAGTTTGCTAATAAGAAGATACTGGTACGGTCAATATATTTGGTCGGGGTGCCGGGAATTGAACCCGGTGTCTCTACGTCCCGAACGTAGCGTGTAACCGATACACCACACCCCGGATTAAATGATTTTACAGTAAACGGGTGGTTAAAGGTATAATTAGAGGTAGTTTAGGCTCACTGTGTTCGCTCTTATAGCTCAACGGAAGCGCAAGCTAACGCCAACTTTGTTGGCGAGAGAGCAGACCCGTACTTTGAAAGCAATGTGTCCTCGTAGCTCAATGGATAGAGTAGGGGTTTCCTAAACCTCCGATGCAGGTTCGATTCCTGCCGGGGACACATTGCTTTAAATAACGGAGTGCTAGGGTAAGATGGGCTCGAAGCGAAGCTTCGCGCTTCGCGAGCAATTCCTCCTAGGGGCACAGGATGCCGCAAGAAAGAAATATTTCTCTGGTGTTCATATTCAGTCTGAGGCCTAAACATGAACAGCTAAGACACGGGCTGGTAGTGGAAATTATCGGTGAAGGGACTGATAAAAGACCCGGAGAAAACGCGTCAGCGAAATATATTTTAAAAGTGGTCGGTAAGGGAAAAGAAAGTATACTGACTATAAGTCCGAACGGCCGGAAATATGCGGCGGGGTATTATCTTAGGCTGAGAGCGTAAAGATCCGGCCAGGAGGCGGCCCGACCGGGGGTGGTGGTTATAGGAGTGGCATTCAGGTTGGTGAGGATGAGCATTTGCTTTGCACTGGGATAAGGAATTGCCGATTTGTCTTCCAGTGGCCCGGCATAAACGACAGTAGAATTGGTATTATCATATTCCTTGATGGTGATTTTATTATGTTCGACCTTATACAGATGAGACGAGGTGGGAAACCACATCCAACCGGAAGGGTTGAGTTTTTCAATCTGAGGTTTTAAAACGGCGCCTGAAGCAACGGGGGATTTTCTGGTTTTGGATGGTTTAGGGGTAGGAGTCGGGGTCAGCAGGTCATCAATTTTGAAATTCCGATCTTCCTCAGTATCGTAAACATAAACATGGCCGGGGATCAGGATCCGTTCCTGAGGCTGGTTGTCACTTCCGGCTAAAGGTTTTTTCAGCTGGGCAGGGAGGGCGGCAGAAGCAGTGGCGGTATATAGAAGTTTATTTTCATTGGGGGACCAGACCAGATCAGCCGAGGCAGTGGCCAGAATGTTCTGAAGGATGGGCGGAAGAGAGCTGAGTTTTTGCAATTCGTGAGTCCGGGAGGTGAGATTCCAGTCAGACAGGGTCCGGGAATAGGTGTCGGTGACATTGGTTAACTGCTGGTTGGAGGGATCAATTAAGTAGGCACTGGAGGACGCGGTAAGTTCCGGCCCGGGAGAATAAGCCATGACCAGACGTGAATCCGGGGACCAGATCAGACCGGAGATCTTGAACAAGGAATTTCGGAAATCGGCGGCCAATTTGGCTTCACGGTTTAACAGACCCAAGGGAGACTCGGTGAGGTCAAGGGTGTAGAGCTGTTGTCCGGTGAGTGATGTGAAGGCCGCTTTGGTGCCATCAGGGGATAAGACAGGATCGGCAGCACCGTTGGTAGTGATGGGTTTTAATGTGGGTACACTGGGAAAGAGAACGGCAGTAGCCCGGGTAACAATTTCCGGCTGGACGACAAGTTCTTTATGCCAGCTTTGGTAACCGTCTTTTTTTATCTCTACAGCATAGTATCCGGGAGGCAGGTTGATGGTGGTATTGGTAGCGGAATTCAGTTTGCCATTAATGAACAGTTGGGCTCCTTCAGGGTAGGAATTGGCAACCAGCAGACCCGTGACAGTGATGGCGCCTTTTTGTAAATCAGGGCGATAGCCTTTGGCAAATAAAACTACCAGGACGGTGCCGATGGGAACAACGATTAAGCCGAGAAGAAACAGCAACAGACGGGTTCTGACTATGTCTTGCATAATTTAGGATTTTATCATTTAATCAGGAGGATTAGTTATGGGGTGAAACAGATCTAAAGAGATCAGAAGATATCTTTTTTATGTTCAGTCAAAGGATCGGGATTGATTTGGGGACTGCCAACAGCGTGGTTTGGCAGGCGGGCCGGGGGATAGTGATGAATGAGCCGACGGTGGTGGCTATCGGGGTGGAAGACGGACGGGTGGTAGCCGTTGGCAATGAAGCCAAAGAAATGCTTGGCCGGACCCCGGGGAATATTACCGCCTCACGGCCAATGCGCGACGGGGTGATTGCAGATTACCGGGTAACCGAGGCGATGCTGAGATATTTTATTCAGAGGGTGTGCGGCCGGGTGTTTTTATTTAAACCGGAGGTGATGATTTGCGTACCGGCCGGGGTAACCCAGGTGGAAAGGCGGGCCGTGCTGGATGCATCTTTGTCTGCCGGGGCAAAGATTGCCTACCTGATAGATGAACCGCTGGCAGCGGCTATTGGAGCCAAGCTGCCGATTGCGGCAGCTTCGGGAAATATGATTATCGATATCGGAGGAGGATCGGCAGAGGCGGCGGTAATTTCACTCGGCGGGGTGGTAGTACATAAAAGCGTCCGGGTAGCGGGAAACAGGATTGATGAAGCTATAAGCGGATATTTGAGACGCAGGCATAATCTACTGGTCGGCGAAACTTCAGCTGAAGAAGTAAAGCTCAGGATCGGATCGGCGATGATTTTACCCAAGGAAGAGAACCTGGAGGTAAAAGGCCGGGACAGTGTATCCGGCTTACCCAGGGCAGTCGTAGTGACTTCAACTGAAATTACCGAGGCGATCAGACCAATCCTGATTCAGATTGTCGGGGCGGCAAAAGGGGTTTTGGAAGAAACGCCGCCGGAGCTGTCCAGTGACATTATAGATAAGGGGATTGTGATGAGCGGAGGGACATCATTACTGAGGAATTTTGACAAGTTTATGACGGAACTGACCGGAGTACCCTGCCATGTGGCGGAAGATCCGCTGTTGTGTGTAGTCAGGGGTACCGGGATGGCCATAGAGAATTTAGACTTATATAAAAGATCAATAGTGAAAAAATGATATGAATGAAGAGACGACTGAAACAGGAAGTTGGAAACCACATTTTGACGTCTTATCAAAATGGCCTTCGAATAAATATTCGGGATTGCAAATTGAGATAGATCCACAGGGGGATTTGTTATTGGTTAATTTTCTAAAAGGTTTTGAATCAGCCTGGAAAGGCTGGCAGGGTCCCGATGATGAAAAAATTAAATTGGCAAGCGAATTTGTAAAAAATTCAATACCTTATGATGAGGAATATTTTGAATATCAGATAGAAAAAAAGAAAAAGCAATATTTGGGGAGAATGATTGTTGAAGGAGGAGTGTGTACTGTTTACGCATTGGCCATGCATACAGCACTGGCCCAAGTGGGCAGGGAAACGACGATATTAAGAGATGCGGCCCACACCTGGGTAAGGGATGATTTGTCCGGGAGAGAAATGGATCCCACAAACGGAGACGATTTTCTGGTGAACAGGCAAATAAAAGGGACGCTGAACCTTTCAAAATTTGTACGACCCAGACTTTAGGTTTTGTTGATTAACCCGAGCCAAACAGCCGGTGCCAGAGGAAAATCAGAAGCAAAGTAAGGGCGGAGGAAATCATAGCCCTCTTTCGGGAACCCGAAAGGTGATTATGGATTGTGAAACCAAAACAGGTGAGAGCCGTAAACGGCAGAGCAAAGAACAGGAATACCATCGGTATATTTTATACGGCGGGTTCAAGCACCAAAAAACCCAACCAAATTCTTAATAAATTTAAGTTGGGTGATTTTTGGTTACTTCAGCTCGACGGTTGCCCCGGCGGCTGTAAGTTTGGCTTTGGCTTCATCAGCGGCAGCCTTGTTAACATTTTCAGCTATGACGGCACCCGGTTTTTCGGACAGGTCTTTGGCTTCCTTCAAGCCCAGATTGGGATTGATTTCCCTGAGAGCTTTGATGACAGCAATTTTGGTGGGACCACCATCTTTAATAATGACGGTAAAGGAGGTCTGTTCCTCGGCCGGAGCGGCACCTGCGCCGGACTGCGCGGGGTTAGCAGCGGCAACTGCAGCTACCGGAGCGGCTGCTGTGACGCCGAATTTCTCCTCCAGGGCTTTAACCAGCTCGGCCAGTTCCAAAACTGAAAGTTTTTCGATATCCTTAATTAATTTATCGGTTGTTTGCGACATGGATTGTGGTCACCCCCTTTTAACAAAATTACAAATTACAAATAACAAATTACAAAATAATTAATTAACTTTTTTGGCCCGGACTACCTCCAGAGTTCTGACTAATTGGGATAGATTCCAGTTCAGACTATTAGCCAAACCGTACAGCGGGGAATTCAGACCTCCCAGAATTTTGGCTATCAGAACTTCTTTGGGGGGCAGGGTGGCCAGCGAGGTAATTTCGTCTTTGGATAAAGTTTGCCCCCCGATAAAACCCATTTTAAAAACCGGCAGACCGCCGGCTGCAGGCGTCCGGGCAAAATCAGCCACTGCCTTAATTGCCGAGACTTCATCAGTCAAAGAGAAGACATAAGCCGACGGGCCGGTAATTTCGAGGTCTTTTATGCCGGTGGCCAGGGAAAAGAGGGTGTTTTTAGTGACTACGACTTTGCCGCCGGCCTTTTTAATGCTTTTTCGCAATTCGGTAGCAGCGGAGACTTTGAGGCCCCTGTAGTCAACGACAGCGACAGATTTCGATTGAGAGAAGGTATCAGACAGGTCTTTGACAAGTGAAGCTTTAGCGGGATTAACCTTTTGGGATTTCATACTGCCTCGGTCCGACTTATTACGCGCGGACTGTCTTTGGAAATAAGTTGGTAAATCTTAACAGGTGTGAGATACTATTACAAGTATGTGTGCTGGCCACCTAGATAGAGAACGGTTGACCTCCTTTCTGTAAATAGGTTTTAACATACATCTGTGGTGTTTGAT
>DAHXMV010000013.1 GCA_027371535.1 Candidatus Amesbacteria bacterium
GAAACCGCGCATGTAGCAGCCATTGTACCTACCTGACATTACTTCTCAACCGTTCTGCATGTATAGTGGCCTAGTCAGTATGGAAAGCGGAGAAGGGGCCGAAAAAAGTTTGGAACAGACCTTATTGAGGGGTTATGAAAGTGCGGGATATCCGTTGGTGATTACAAAAGAAAATGTCTCGGAAGTAGCAGCAAGAATAGAAGCGGCTGAGAATTTTACGCGGATGAGATTTAACGACCAAACAAAATCAGGCTTGGACAGATGGCTACCGGAGATGGTTGAGAAAGTTGGGGAAATAAAGATGGTGGCAGTACCGGCCAATGATTTTTACTTAAGTCCCAAGGGTGATAAAAAGGACAGGTTGAGAATGATTGCCCAGGCGGTAAAAAGAGTAGAGGATATAACAAAATTACCGCCACCGTTTTTTTCTTGGAGTGGTGCGGGAGAAAGGCTGACCTCGGACGGAAGGCACAGAGTCAGAATATTACAAAAGCTGGGGTCACCAATTGTGGTCGGATATGATTTACCACGCAAGGAAATGGAAAGATATATGACCGACAGATATCAGGAAGTACTTAAAATTGAAGTTTGACGGCGGGAGACATGGTGGATTTGATGACAACTTTGCGGACATTGCCTGCGGGCAGGGTTTTCAAAATGGTTTCGGTGTTTTTGATGATTTCCGATTCTTTCTGGGCAAGTTTGCCGACATAAGTGTGAATCAGGGGAGCCGACTTTTCGGTTTTGAGGCTGACAGTGACGGCCCCGGCCATGGATTTGGCTGCGGCTTCCGGATCGGCGACCACCGTACCGTTTTTGGGGTTTGGCAGGAGACCTTTGGGGCCTAAAATTTTAGCAAATTTGATCAGCCTGGGCATCTGGGCGGGGGAAGCCAGCAGGACATCAAAATCGATGACCCCTTTTTCTATACCGGCGATAACTTCGTCCGAAGCGACGGCAATTTTGCGGGTTTTACCGGTGGCGAAAGGAAGCTCGACAGACTGATTAAAAGCGACCCCGGGTTTTAGGGTGATATGCAGCTCCACTGTGGGATTAAATTTAGTGAGAGAGACCTGCTTTAAGAGTCCCAGCGCTTCGGGAAGGGGATAGGTTTTTTCGGAGTTGACTTTGGCTTTGGCGGCTTTATAAGCTGAAGAGCGAACGCGGAGTTTCTTTTTTGAAACTTTTTTCTCTTGGGTGGGTACTTCTTCGGGAAGGGCATTTTTAGCCTGGATTTCTTCAAATTCTGCCAGGGACTCGGCGGTAGTATCAACTACCCGCTGACCGCCTTTTAAACCGGGAGCTTTTGCGGCCTTGCCTTCGCGGAGCTTTTTTTGTTCCAACCGAACAGCCCGCTCTTTTTTAAGAGTATCTTCGTTTTCGGAACCCAATGCAGAAACGCGTTTTTTACCCATAGCTTGGTATTAACTTCCTCATCAGTTCGTAAAACGACCTTTGGAGGTGAGTGAATTATAACATGGGTTATACTATTTTTGTGATCCGAAAAGTCAGACCGGAAGACAGACTATGGCCGAAAAAGATTGGGAATTTGGGGCGGGGTGCGCCAAAGCAGCTATGGTATGGGGGAAAATGGGGTGACAGGCTATTTGAAAAATGCGCGGCTGTGGTTGGCAGCCGGAGGATGACGGAGTATGGCCGGAGAGTATTGGAAAAGCTGGTACCAATGTTAGTGAATGGCGGATGGACAATTGTTTCGGGGATGATGTACGGAACGGACCAGTATGCTCACCGGTTGACGATGGACTGCGGAGGAAAGACTGTCGGAGTGTTGGGTTACGGAATTAAATACCAGGGAATTATGAACGATGATTTGGGATTTATGAATATGATTATAGATTCCGGAGGCTTGATATTGTCAGAATGGGAAGACCAGGCGGGGACTTTGTGGACATTCCCGATGCGGGACAGGATTATGGCAGCACTGGCTCAGGAAATATATGTCACGGAAGCGGCCATAAAAAGCGGGGCTTTGATTACTGCCGAATGGGGGAAGAAATTGGGAAGGAAAGTCTGGGCGGTGCCCGGTCCGATAACCAGCCGGGTGTCCGAAGGGACAAACAAAATCATTACAGAAGGCTGGGCAACGATGTGGGTTCCGGAAATGGAAGATCAAAAAGCACCAGGTAGATTAAGCGATAGTAATAATACGGATATTTATAGTTTGTTACAAAATGAAACACTTAAAATAGATGAAATAGCCCGAAAATTAAGCATGCAGGTAGCCGAGGTCGGGTCCCGACTGACTATGATGCAGATGACCGGGGAAGTAGAAGAAAAAAACGGTAAATACTACTTACCCGTGAACCGGCAAAGAGCCCCGGATAAGTAAGTCACCAGATTTGTGGCTTTTTTGGAGGGCAAGTCTGACAACTGTGGACATTATAGCTTACATTATGGGCTAAATAATTGTTTGAGAGCCTGAATCCGGCTGATATTTGGCGAATCATGATGAGAGGTTATAAAACTGTCAATTATGGTGAGAAGCTTTTGATTTATCAATTCGGGCTCTTGGCTGGGATCAGCGACAGGCTGGAATTCTTCCCGGATATGGGACACGCGGGATGCAATTTCTGCCTCAAGAAACATTCGGGTAAGCAGGTGAAACGGGTAAAAATCCGGTGGAATTTGAGATTCGGGGGTAATTTTGCCGTTACCATAAGCCAACCCTTTGGAAATGGTTTCAGGGGTATGGGGATGTAGCAGGCGAGGGCCTGCAGATTGCGCCAGGGCATTGAAACTTTTTACCGGATCTGATTCCAAGAACTCGTCAGGAAATTCGGTATCCTGTGCCAGAGTTTTACAGGTGGTAATTAATTCAGTAGGAGAATTAAGCAGGGTGTCCAGAACCTGGGTGGGGTTTTGGGGCGAGGTTTCAGATTCTGTATGTTTGGCTAAACAGAGTGCGGAAACCAGGAGAGCCTGTTTTTCAGGTTCGGTTAGTTGAGGAAAGGTTTCCGGGTTTGCCCCGGCTACCAATTTTTCAAAGGATTTATTGGTAACTTTTTTCAGGACCAAAATAACCGAGCCAATTTCAGCCGCAGTCAGACCCAAGGCCAGGGCGAGATTTTTCAGTTCTGATCCGTAAAGCTGGAAGAAGTCAGGTTCGGAAAAACCAAGTTCATTTATATCGCTTGTCGGTGTTTGGGAAGTTTCCGGTGGGGTGATATCGATTCTGACGATTTGACCGTCAGGCAAAAAGACCACATTGTTGGCATGTTTGATATTTCCCCAGTAGGCGTTTTGCCTGTCATAAAGCATGATGCCGGTCTGGATATCATTGCTGATATTGGCGGAATCCAATAACTCTTTGACAGCCATCGCCGAAGTGGCACAAAAATATCCTTTATCCGGGTTTCGGGATATCCAGGAGAGTACCGAATTCTCTCCGTTCAGTAAGTTATCAGGAACCTGATGAAGTGCATAGTACCTAGTATCAGAATATGATTTTAAATAACCCAGATATTTAAGAATGATGTCTGATTGACGGGAGGGGTCGGTTTCTAAACCCAGTTCGGTGATAAACTGACGGTGGATAGATTGGAGAGGTCCAACTAAACGAGAATTTAGAATACTAGCGGAATCCTGGTCGATAGGAGTCAGTTTATAAGCATTTTTTTCTGAAGCCGGAGAAATGATATCGGGGTCACCGTTTTGTTTATCCAGGATGGCGATAACCGAGTCCGTACCGATGGGGAGGTGCACGTTTCCCAAAGCGTTTTCAAAAATTACAGTGTCTGTGGGTTGCCCCTTAAGAAACAATCGGTTGAATTTCCAACCTTGGGGAGCACTGATAAACAGGTTCCGGTCCAACTTATCGTACTGAATAACCATCTCATCAGCAGAGTATGCGGGAATGGGGTTTTTAGGGTCATAAACATCAGCAGCGACATGGCTTTTGGACAGGATTGAGCTTTTCCATGACGAGGTATCCGGAAACGGTAAATAGATTTTTTCTTCCGGAGTACTAATAATGGTCAGGTATTTGTCGGAAGGAGGTTTTTCTTTTGAAGAATTTTGGGAGTCCGGCCATGATTGGTTTTTAAAAGGTTTTTCCAGAAAATTCTCCGATTTATCCGGGAGTCCAAATAGCGAAGATAGAAAGGCGGGATTATCTGATTTAAGCAAGAAGACATTGCTGGCAATATCTAATAAACCAAGTTCTGCGGAAGCTAAAAGGCCGAGTGCGACAAGAGTACCTATCAATTCTTTTTTATTTGTCCTTTTGATATTGAAATCCAAATCGGATTTAAATAATTTTTTATTTGGAGCAAAATCTGGCTGGTAGTAAGTCAGGTGATCCGTGAACCTAAGCTTGGATATTATTTCAGCAAGTTTATCCAGAAGAACTTTTCTGGGGGCTACTGAAGATATTTCCGGAGTGATCCGGGGAGGAAGGGAATCGGTTAATTCGGTAAAGGCCCGGCCTGCATCCAGAACACAATCCGGGCTGTTATTGTATAAGTTGTCTATTAAAACTTTAAGTTGTGAAGAGTGTGCATGGGGATTTTCCGGAGAATCCGGTGAGAGAAAAAAAGAAATAGACCGGTCGTGGATATGATAAAACTCCCGGAGGATATCCTGGGTGAGAAGTTTTAACATCAGATATGTCGATTTCGGCTGAGATTCTGACAACAATTTGAAAGCCTGACGCAAAGGAGGGGTATCAATATATTGAGTCCAAGAAAAAAGCGGGTTTTTCAGCAAACGATCTACAGCATGAGGATTATCCGGTAGGGGAAGCCGGGCTTTGGCGGGGAAATCAGGCCGGTCAGAAAAATAATCAAGAATCAGCCGGATAGTGGTTTGAATCATTTCCGGAGACTGATCTTTCTTATCAGGTTCGTAATACTGAGGGATCAGCCGTTCAAACAGATTTTCCCAATCTTTGCGGAATTTGGAAATTACAGGGTTTCTTTTTCTCTGCAGTTCCTGCTCCACGATTTCGGCTTGGTGAAAGTTGATCTGCTCACCCAACACGGCTCTAGTTACCAAGTTTGAACGGGATCTCAGAGACCGGATTTGGGCTTGGGCTTTTTTTTGAGTCAGGGATAAGAGTTCGACCTGTTTTGAGTCAGGGATATTGAGTGAGTTTTTTGGGTTTTCCAACCGGGAAGGCAGATCCCAAAAGTTTTTGTCCTGAGTCAAGAAAATCCGATAGGGAAACTGCGGCCAGTTTTTAGACCGTTTTAAGACTCCGTCACGTAAAATATCGGTGATTCCGGGAAATATTCCAGCGGAAATGTACGCTTGGTTATTGAGAATTTCCAACAGGCCAATTTTTAACGATAAGTATCCAAAGGATCTATTAATTTTGGGGTTACAATCGAGATATTCATGGAAGGCGGATTCAAGTAAATCAGGCTGGGTTTTGGCCGCTTGTTCGAGTAATGAAAAAAGATGTCTGGTAGCCAGGGGATATGATTCAGGACCGGTAATGGTCCTGAAAGTCTTATCCTGACCATCAAGAGTTTCGTGGGCGGTTTGACGGGGTTTGGCGAATTCATTTATACGGAAAGATTCTTCAGAATTGAATGCCGGTGGGGTTTCCGGTGGCCCTGCGATACAGGGGATGAGGTTGATATCAGATACGAGATATTTTAAACGTGTTTCATTGTCATAAGTTTTGTAAATGGTGGAATCCGTACTGGCGATAACGGCCATAATACAATTTGTGATAGGGTTGGAATTTTTCGGGGCAGAGACTTCTTTTAAATCGTATAAAAGAGCCAGGCCATTAAGAATCCGTTGATAATTTTTGAGTGCTTGAGGCGTAATCAGGTGTTGATGGCAAGCAGTTTCAGCCTGAGATAATTTCGTGTTTAATAGATGGCTGTAATAGTCTTTGGCAGCTGCGGGATTTGTTGTCATATCGGCTTCTAAAGTATGAAGTTTTTGGCTGTCAGGAAAGTAAAGATCGGGGAATTTTGGTTTTTCTGGTTGAGGCTGGGGGAGATTTTCGTAATCCATGGCTATAAAGATGATATAGTAAAGTAAGGATGCTGGTAAAGGTCAGATCGGTGGCTTATGTTGGATTGGTGCCGGTACCGGTAGAAGTGGAGGTAGATGTGGCAGCCCAGGGATTTCCCGGGATGACGGTGGTGGGACTGGCAGGGAAGGCAGTTGAAGAAGCCAGGGAAAGGGTAAAGACGGCAATAAATAATTCGGGGATGGATTTTCCGCCCAAAAAAATTACCGTGAACCTGGCCCCGGCGGATTTACCCAAAGACGGCGGGGCATATGATTTGCCTATAGCGGTGGGGATACTCATGGCTTCAGGACAAATTCAAATATCAAATGACAAATTTACAAACGGAATATATTACGGGGAATTGTCTCTGGACGGGAGTCTGAGGGCGACAAAAGGAGTACTTCTGGTCGGGCTATATGCAAAGCAGAAATCACCGGTTCCAAACCACAAGCCCCAAATTTACGTACCAATTGAGTCGGCTAATGAAGCGGCGGTGGTGGAAGGAATAAACGTGTTTCCGGTGAGAAATCTGAAAGAGCTGGCAGACCATTTAAACGAGGTCAAACTAATAGAGCCGCTGAACCATCTGGATGTAGAGGAAATGGTGGAAGGCTCACCGGTAGATTTTGACCTGGCGGAAGTGGCCGGACAGGAACAGGCTAAACGGGCACTGACAATTGCGGCTGCCGGCGGGCATAACCTGTTAATGTGGGGCCCCCCTGGGACGGGAAAAACCATGCTGGCCCGGGCTATGCCGGGGATATTGCCGCCCCTGTCGCCGGCGGAAGCATTGGAGGTGACCAGAATTTATTCGGTAGCAGGACTATTGGAGACGGGAGAGTCGCTGATGCGAAGGCGGCCGTTTCGAAGTCCGCATCATGGAATTTCGGCTGCCGGAATGGTGGGCGGAGGAACGAACCCACTACCGGGCGAAGTATCCCTGGCGCATTTGGGGGTACTGTTTTTGGATGAGATGGCGGAATTTCCCAGATCGGTACTCGAGGGTTTGCGGCAACCAATGGAAGATGGCAGGGTGGGAATTGTAAGGGCGGCGGCCCATGTAGAATATCCGGCCAGCTTTTCCCTGGTGGCGGCGGTAAACCCGTGCCCGTGCGGATATCTGGGGCATCCGCATAAAGAATGCAAATGTACGGAGAAACAAATCCGGAAATACCGGGCGAGAATGTCCGGTCCGATCCTGGACAGGATTGATCTGCATGTAAATGTACCGATGGTAGAAATTGAGAAATTGCAAATCACAAATGATAAATCACAAAACGCGAGCTCAAAAGAAATAAGAGATAAAGTAGTGGCAGTCAGGAAGATGCAGGAGAAAAGATTTTTGGAGGAGGGGATTTTTACCAACTCCCAGATGAGAAATAAACAGGTGAAGAAATTCGGTCAGCTGGATGCTGAAACCGGGAGGCTTTTGAGGCTGGCGGTGGAAAAATTTGACCTGTCGGCAAGGGCATATTTCCGGCTGATCAAAGTAGCCAGGACAATTGCGGACCTGGCCGGCGAGGAAAATATCCGGACAAGGCATATGGCGGAGGCATTACAATACAAGCAGATTACATAGAATTTATAAAAATGAATTGTAATGGGATCGGAATCAATTGGTGGTGGACGGGAGTATTCAATTTACCGAAATTACTATTTATATTCGGATTATTACTCATCTGGTTTGCTTTCAGGTTGGGGTGGAAAAAGCATATAAAAATGCTAATCCTGGGGATGACAGGCTGCATGGTTTTGTGGATTATCATCCAGCACTATGTATTTTTCGGGGTATTTCCATCCGGTTCAGAATGGCTGTTTGTGAAAATCCCGGGAAACGGATGCGTTTATTAGATCGGACAGATTCCTTCCGGCATATTTTGAAGGAGTATAGCACCGGAAATCAAGTTGAAAAACCAAATTCAGGGGACTATGATGGGGGACGATTATGGAAGGAAATAAAAAAGGCAGCACGGTATTGGCGGTGATTGCGGCGGTTTTGGTTATCGGGGTATTGCTGTTTTTCGGAATCAAATCCGCGAATAAACAAAATGCCGTGACGACAAGTGCGCCGGCAGTACAAAACAGTCAGGGAGCCGGAAATCAAAACCCTGCGGTAAATCCAACACAGGCGGGTAATAATCAGCCGGCGATTACCTCCAGTGTATCGGTGGACACGGATTTGCAAAACATCGATGCCCAAATCGGGGGGTTGGGAGTATACCAGGCGGGAATTGATAACGCTATTAATGATAAACAAATTGCTACAGGATTATGAGCAGGATGACTAAAAGAACGCTGATTATGATGATTTTGGTTATCGGGCTCTTGGGCCTATTTACGAACAGGGCCAGAGCATTGGAAGCTACCGGGGCCGGGGGACTCAGACTGGCCAACCAGATGACCAGGTTGGAACAAATAAAAACCCGGGCGGAACAGGAAATTAACCGCAGGATTACTTTACTTAACACTTTGATTTCCAAAATAGCGGATATAAAGAGATTGTCCGGCGGGCAAAAAACAGACTTTACGAGTCAGATTAACGGGCTGGTTTCCCAATTGCAGATATTGAATACCAAGATTCAGTCGGATGCGGATCTGGCAACTTTGGTGGCTGACGGAAAATCAATTCTCAATACCTACCGGGTCTATATGCTGTTTATGCCCAAGATAAATATTATGGCAGCAGCTGACCGCATATCGGAAATTGCCAGCCAAGCTCTGGTTTTGGTTCCGGCAGTGCAGAACAGAATCAGCCAGGTGCAAAGTGCCGGACATGATGTGACGGCATTGAATAACGCGCTGGCGGATTTCCAGAGCAAATTAAACGATGCCCAAACCCAGGCCACAAATGCAACTGATACCGTAAGTGTCCTGGTTCCCGATATGGGTAATGTCAGTACCATGCAGGCGAACACCGCGGTCATAAAAAGCGCCAGAGGCATGATAATAACGGCCATCCATGATATGAATGCTGCCAGGTCAGATATCAGAATTATCAGACAGGGGATTGGAAATCTGAACCCAAAGCCGACAAAGGTACCGGCAACAACGCCGTATTAAATTTTTAATTTTCAATCAGAAACAATAAGATAAAGGTGTGGGAGGAAAAACTGATAACCGGGAAATAGGGACAATCGGGGAAGCAGCGGCAGCGGTATTTCTGACTAAAAAAGGCATGGAAATCCTGGAAAGAAATTACGGGACTAAGTTCGGGGAAATTGATTTAATATGCCGCGAAAATGACCGGATCATATTTGTAGAAGTAAAGACTAAGAAGGGCCATAATTTCGGAACACCGGAGGAAATGTTTACTCATGGTAAAAAGCGGAAAGTCCGGCGAATGGCAACACTATATTTGAAGGGCGAAGAGGTACCCTGCCGGATTGATATGGTGGCGGTAGATTTGGACGATGAAAACCAAGTTAAAGAAATCAGGTATTATGCCAATGCGGGTGAGACCTGAAATATATACCGCATAATAAACGCAGAATAAACGCAGCGGTTGACTGTCTTAACAGGAAATCTTGATATAATTTGGAAATGGAGAGGGAGATGGAGATTGAAGGGAAAACAGGGGGATTGGTTGAAAGACTCAGAAAGGAAGGCCAGAAATATCAGTGGGCGCTGGTATGGGAGGAAGCCGGAGCGGGACATGGCAGACAGATGTGGGATGTATATAAGTTATTGGATTCAGCAGGAATAGAACCGGTAATCGTTAAACTGGATGCCGGAAAATCCGGAAATGTGCTGGTGAGGATGATCAAAGAGAATTATGCCAGATTACAGAACAATCCGATCCTGGAAAAGATTTTAAAGAATATAGCCGCCTGGACGATATTTGACGGAATTAGTGAGCAAGCCGCCAGGGCTTTGGGGCAACCGGAAGAACTGGAGCGGGCACTACTGGCAGCCGGTATCAGCCGGGATAAATCACTCAACCTGATTTCAACCTACCCATCCGGCGCGCAGTCGGCTGTTTTATTAGGCCGGGAAAAGTGGCCAAATTTAAGAATCGGAGAATGGGTGCCGGATCCATGGAAATTAAAACTGGACGTAAGGGCGATGGTGGCCCGGGACGGATTGGGGGAAAAGAGGCATTTATGCGTGGTGTACGATGAAGAAACCCTGGCAGCAGATAAATTATACCGGGGGGGAAGAAAATTTATGGCAATGGGGACATTGTCGGCGCCGGAGATGGCTTTTTTACAGGTTCAGGCGAAGAAGGACTTTAACAAAATTCCGGTACATTTGGGAATTGAGTTTTCGGGAAACGATATAGATAATTTCAACAGGAAAATATTAAAGTTTCTGGAAACGGTCAGGGAAAAAATAAAGGACGGTGAAATTAATCTGACTGTGGATGTGATGCAGCATGCCAAGACCCGAAAAAAGCTGGAAAATTTTCTGACTAAAAACGGACTGGCGGATTCAGAACATATCCAGCTAATCGGCGGTGATGACATGTATAGGGCGATCCAAAACCGGCATGAGTATGCAGTGGGGAGATGTAAGTTTGGGTTGGCGGACGTGGTGATTACCAAAGGCGGTGAGGTACCGCTTGAGGACAGAGGCCAGTGCCTTATCGTGGTAGTTTACGGGATCGGGCATGAGATGGAAGATACCCGGGTGGCGATACGGGATAAACCGGGTTTTGTAGTGGACATGAGCCAGATGCCGGAGATCAGGTGGTGGGCGGCGATCATGAGGTGCCTGGCCCAAATGCCGGAGGGTATGCCCCCTATCCGAAGCCGAGCCTTATTGGCATTAGGCGAGATGCTTGATTATTTAAAGATGTAATTACGGGAGATAAATATTCCTTTGGGCCCCACTTCGTAGTCAACAGATTCGGGATCAAGGACTCCGTGATGTTTTTTGGTCCAATCGGCGATTGTTTCCAAAGCGGATTGGACGACGGAAACATATCCGGGAAAATAATTTATTATGACTCCGGTACGGGTCATGTAACGTAATTCCAAGGCCAGTTTTTGGGAAATTTGCGGGTTGTCAAACATTTCCGGCCGGAGGATATAAACATCGATGGCTAACCGGGGGTAGAGAAGCGGCAAAGTATTTTCGGCGATCCGGACAAAATCGGAAGCACGATGATAATGTTCGGGCAGGACCGGACCGACAGTTTCAAATCGATTTCTGATACCCATTAGATTACTTTGATGCCCATGGAGCGGGCGGTGCCGGCCACTGTTTTGACGGCCGAATCAACGGAATCCGTATTCAAATCATTGAGTTTCTTTTCCGCAATCTCCCTGACCTGCTCTTTGGTGATATTACCGGCGGATTCCCGGCCGGGTTTTTGGGAGGCGTCCTTTAATCCCAGGACTTTTTTGATCATGGCCGAGACCGGCGGCAGTTTGGTGACAAAAGTGAAGGAGCGGTCTTCGTAGACGGTGATCACGGCGGGAATGATGTCACCCTTCAGATCCTTGGTTTTATCATTGTATTGTTTGACAAAATCCATGATGGGAACACCATGCTGACCCAATGCGGGACCGACCGGGGGTGCGGGGGTGGCCACTCCGGCCGGGAGATTGAGTTTTAAAATGACTTTGACTTTTTTAGGGGCCATAAATGGGAATTATATATAGAAATTGCGAATATATAAAGGACCAGAGAAGACTTTCAATGACCTCTACGCCGATTGCTGTGGTCCGGGCAAGGATTGCCTCCTCTTTTCATACCTATCATTTTACGAGGTTCATGAAGAGGATCTTCATGGGTTGCGCAACTCTCATCGCAATTTTCGCAACCCAAAAATGCTATTGCTGCGGTTAAATCTTTTTGTTTAAAACCATTTTCATGGTGTACTTCGTTTGTTTTGACAACATGAACGGTTCTTAAAGGGCATTCAATTTTTTTAGTTTGAAGTAATTTAATAAGCTGATCCAAATTAGTAATATGATTACCGAATAATTTGACTAATCCTTACAGATCTGGGGGGGTATTTCCACGAGGACTCCCGCAATTAAAATTTTCTAAACGATTATTTTTGAAAAGATGAAGTTTTGAATCGCAATCTTTACAAGCGGTACCAACGAATAAAGTTTCCTGATGATTATAAGTGGACATTTAAAGTATGGGGTTAAATCTTTTTAACCTGTAAGAAGTCGAGTTCGACGGGGGTTTCGCGGCCGAAGATGGATACCAGTACCCGGAGCTTGCCGGATTCCTCGTCGATGGATTCGATAGATCCCAGAAAGTCGGCAAACGGGCCGTCGGTAATTTTGACGGCTTCGCCGACAGAAAAGTTGGCTTTGTATTTGGGAGCGCCGAGACTGGCGAACTGCATAATAGCTTCGACTTCGGAGGTGGATAAGGGTGTAGGTTTGGAGCCGATACCGACAAACCCGGTGACGCCGGCAGTGGTCCTGACTACCAGCCAGGAATCGTCATCCAAAATCATTTTGACCAGCAGGTAGCCGGGGAAGATTTTTTCCTTGACGCTGGATTTTTTGCCGTGTCTGATCTGAATTTTGTCCTGGGTGGGGATTAAAACTTCGAAGACTTTGTCCGTCTGGCCGAGGGTGGCAACCCTCTGCCTTAAAGTTTCAGCCACTCTGGCTTCATGGCCGCTATAAGTATGGACGACATACCAGCGGGCAGCGGCACCTTTTTCGGTGTCGGGATTGATAATTAAGTGCCCGGGGATAACCTTGGAGCCTAAACCGCGCTCGGTGACAGAACTCGGGGAAGGAGCAGCCGGGAGGTCAGTAGTAGCCATATTTAGTTATTTGAGAGAGATAAATTTTAAAATATTGGTGAAAAGAAAATCCAAACCGCCGACGTAAGCCCCGACTAATACCGAGATGGCGATAACGATGACGGTCAGATTGACGGTCTCCCGGCGGGTAGGCCAGCGGACCAACCTGAGCTCGGTCACGGTATCTTTAAAATAAGCAACCAGATTCATACAAAAAAAGAGTCTTGCGACCCGTGTCAAGTATTATAAAACTTGGGAAGGAAATTAACAAGAGTTTGCTGATACTGGACTTTGCAGGTATAATAGCTCATCAAAATATGAATATTAATGAAACGTCCGGGCGGACACCGGCAGGTGAAGCAAAAATGAGAAAGTTGTTTGAAGGAACGGTGAGTATGCCGACTGCCAGAGCCCTGGGATTATTGGCTCAGAAAGCAAATGTAAATTTCAGCATGACCCTTCAGGAAAAAGATAAAGGAGTAAAAGTCGATATATTCAGGGTCAGCGAAGAAAAAGTGGCTGATTTTAAAAGGAGGATGGCAAAAACCAGCGAGGAGCTTAGGGCAGTAGTTGAGATACAGACAGAGGATCGCTGACGAAGACGGCAAAAGTGGCGGAAGAGGAAGAAACCCGGGTGTAGGAGAGATTGACCATTTGGAGAATATTGTTGTAGGTTTTCAGGTAGCCAAAAATGTAGGTTTTTTGATTAAGTCCGGTCGGGGCAGAGAGAAGATGGCCCTTGGATGCCAACTTGTCAGCTGACCAGTGGGTAGCGGACATAAAATTGGCATAATAATCCCGGATATTTTGGATAGTCCGGTCAGTATTGGGGGAGGCGGATTTGGCAGTCTGCATATTACCGGTCAGCACATGCGGTTTGGAGTCAACATACAATATATTTATTCCGGAGGCTGAAGCTGTATTTGATCTAGTCCAATTTAAACCAGAGTACAGGTCAGGCAGAGCCAGAGGGGTTTGGGCGACGGTCGGGGTGGCAAGCGGGGGTTTGGGTGCGGAAGTTATGGAGGCCTGGGCTGCCCGGAGATTAAAAACGATAGGTTTGGGTTTGGGGGCTAAAGCTGCGGAGATAAAAACAAAGGCGGCAGCAATCAGAACGATTACACCCGAAACCAAAACCACCCACATAAACGACCGGTCTTCCATAACTCCATTTAACAATATTTTTTATGGTTTTGTCCAGATCGGACATTCAAAGTATCAAAGCAATATTACTCGTCTATCTGCAAAATCCCGATGAGAAGACATCGATGGAGGTAATGGTGAAGGTGAGCACAAAACCAAAAAAAAGACAGCTAAGCTGCAGCAGGCGAGGGGGCAGATACAGATTTTAGTCTGGATTTGACTGCCAACATCTTGTTGATGAGATAGAAACCCAAGGGGACAAAAAGCAGGGTGCTTTCAAGCTGGTTTTTCAAAAAAGGCAATCCATTTATATAACACCGGATTAAGCCGGCGGCGGTTTTGGGGTACATACCCCAGCTATCCAGAATCCAGACCCCCAGATTTGTCCAAGCGAAGAAAAATATATTTGATGCTATTCCGGCACCTGTGGATTTTAGAATTTCAAATTTCGAATTTCTAATTTTTAGTGACGATATCAGGAGAATGGGTAACAAAAATCCGGACCAGGTAAAAACAAAGATATTAGAATTGCCCAGAATTAAGTCTGTAGCTGCCATTACTAATAATGTCAATTTGAGAGCGGAATTGCGGGATAGATAGACAGAGGCCAAAAGCATGGCCAAAGTGACCAACTCCATATTCGGAACCAGCCGCAAAAGCCGGACTACAAAAGCCAGGATAAAAACCAGGTAGATAAAATATTTATTTGCCATATTAATTAATTAGCCGTCTGTGGGATATATTTCCACTCGATTGTATCACCCGAACGGACTTGATAACTGTCTGCACCGACGCTGGCGGCCTGACCATTGACGAAGTAAATCCAGGCTTTGTTTTTGGAATTGGATAGATTGCCGATAGCTTCAATCAGAATACCGAAGGAATATTTTTTGGTGGTGATATGCAAATTCTGACGGGAGGCAACGGCCTGAAGCAGGGAGAAGGCAGATTCGCTGGCTGAGATGTTCCGGGTGTAGGCAGTGATGGTTTTGGTATCCATATCAATAATGGTGGTGGCGGAGCGCGGGGTCCCGGTGGGTGCAGGAGAAGGAAGAATAGTCAGGAAAGACCGGTGCAGAGACCAGCTTTTATAACCTAAGATGAAAATAACCACCAACAGGCTGAAGATGAAGACGGATTTACGGTTATTTTGGGTAGACATGTAATAGGCCCCGGGCCGGCCTAATAATCGTAAAATTGAGAATGAGTGTCAAGAGGGAATTTCTGATATATTTTACATACGGTTAGATGTATTATGATACATTTTATTACTGCAATAATCAGGGTTATTAAAATGGATTTTTCAAAAAAAATGGTTTATATTTAAAATGATGGCTGAGAGCAATATTTCATTTGCGGAAAGAATCAGAAACGAGGGTGGTCCGGTGGAAGCTGCGGCGATGGCAACCGGAGTGGCCTTAAAGATTTTTGAACCGTCGGTTTTAAGTGCCAACTTTAAGGACATTTTTAAATATGCACCGGCTGCCGGCGGAGCAGAAGTATTAACCACGGTGGCTGAGACGGGCATGCTGATAGCGGCAGCCGCAACGCAGGATATCCGGTTCCTGGAAGGGGCAATAGCCGGCAAGGTGGGAACCATGTTTATGGAATTTGCGGGCAGGAAGAGGATTTTTTACAAAAATAAACAGTATGATTTCGGCCTGGTAAATGAAAGAACTGCTGTAAAAGGCCCGGCTTATCTCGCGGCTCTGATGGCAAAAGTATTTTTGCCGGGATCAATATCCGCCGGTAAGTTAGATTCGGATGTCGCAAAAAATATAATTTCACTCACTAAAACATTGGATGCGGCGGCCTTGGTCGCGGGATCGGTTCTTCATAGTCCGGAGGCAGCTTTGACCATATACACGGGTGAGAGATTGTTGTCATTATCTACCGAGGAAGCGGATCATTTTGTGACCCGGTGGAAAGCGGAAAAAACATCAGAGAGAATGTCAGCCCTGGTTAAGAATAAATCCCGGACGGCTTTGAAATACCTCAGGGAGGGCATGCAGGCCAATAACAATATCGACAGAAGTCTGGAGCCGGTGATAATAGGGGATGCCACAGTGAAACAAAATGATGAAGCAGAGACTGAGCCACCTTTGACATACAAAGCGGCAGTATTAATTAATACTCATGGTCCGGCGGTAATTGAAGGGGTAAAGAAAGTTTGGAATTTTGCGGCAGATACGGCCGGTTGGTTAAAAGATAAATTACCCGGGAAAAAAGACAAAGGAGGTGGAGACAGTGCCTGACGGAGAGGTAACCAAAGACGATCTGAAAAAAATTCTGCAATTCGGACTGACAGTGCAGGCGATGGCGGCAGTATGGGTATTTGCAGTCCGCAAAAATAAAACCGATTTTGTGACTGAGATCAATGCTAAAATGGAAAATTTTGTAAACTCGCTGTCGGAAGAAGAAAAGCAGGAACTGGACGGGGATCTGAAAAATATGGTGGAGCAAAAAACCGAAGAATTTATGAGCGGATTATCACAAAAGTTGACACCTGAACAGGTGGAAGAAGTGGTGAAGACGCTTAAGCCGGAATGAGCTTTTTGAAGATAGAAGAGAGAACCCGCGGATCGTGGCGGACACGATAGAGTTTTGAGGTGATAGACAAGAGTTGTCCGGTGACGGAGCGGATACCGAATTTCGATAAGATTGCCAGTTGATCAGGGTCCCAGCCCAAAAAGTGGGAATGCTCGGTGGCGTAATTGGCAGCCGAGCGGGGGTAACGGGTTTCAAATTCGCTGCGGGTAAGACCGGGACTGACAAAAATATCAAACGGAGGATCAGTCCGGGTATATTTCTTAAACAGGCGGTAATAATCCAGCGGCGTAAATTCGTGTGTCTGGTTGCGGTTGGTGATCAGATTGGAGATAAGGATTTTGACGGCTTTGGAAGATTTGATAGCCGGTATTATGCCGGCCGGGAGAAAATTGACCAAAACAGAACCATAAATACTGCCGGGGCAAAAAATAATATGCGTGGCCTGAGTAATGGCAGCCAGGGCTTCAGGAGTAGCTCTAACCCGGCGCTCGAGCCAAATATCCCTGATGATATTGGCAGACATGGATTGCCGATCCAGTTCGTGTTCCCCGTGATATTCCGCCCCGGTGAAGGTGGAAAAACTGATGTGGGTGGGCTCCATAGTCACCGGGATAGCCCGACCGGCGAGATGAATATCCAAAAGCTTTTCCAGATGCTTCTGGACACTTAAAAAATTATCGTGGTATTTTTCCAGGAGGGCGTAATAGATCTGGTATCCCAGGTTTCTAAAACGGCCGTCGGTGAAATCGGACATGTCTATAAAAGCCTGGACCCGGGGGAGGAGGAGGGCTTTGGGGGGAACCAGAGCCAACAGATTTCTTAACAGGTCGCCAACCGAGATAATCCGGTCACGCTCATCGGTGCGCATCTGGCCGCTCCGGCCGCCAGAGTCGGTAGATGTGGAGATGGCGGAAATGTTTCGGAAGCCGGCTCCGATCAGCGCCTGGATGACAATGGGAGCGCCGGTGCCGCCGCCGATGGTGACTATACGGGGTGAAGTCATTTGGCAGGCGAAGGAGGATCGGTCGGTGTGGAGGTGATAATAGTTTGTGTGCCCAGAACTGCTGACTGATGGGGGGAGGAATTGGTGAGATTAAAGACTACTGCTGAGGCGGCCAGGACAAGCAAAGCGATCAGAATATAGATAGATTTCCGAACAATTTTCCGATCAGATTTTCTGATGACGGGGGGGATGTCAAATTGGATATCATCCATGCAGTTTGGGATCTTAGTTGATGAGACAAATGAAGTCAATTATTTGTGCTGGCCACCTAGATAGAGAACGGTTGACCTCCTTTCTGTAAATAGGTTTTAACATACATCTGTGGTGTTTG
>DAHXMV010000014.1 GCA_027371535.1 Candidatus Amesbacteria bacterium
AACCGCGCATGTAGCAGCCATTGTACCTACCTGACATTACTTCTCAACCGTTCTGCATGTATAGTGGCCTAGTCATTAACATATAATGATTCACCATGAGAAATCTGACAATCGGCCTGTTGTTATTCATATTCAGCCTGCTGGGTGCCGCATATCTGACCGTCAGTTTGTATCTTAAAACCGAAAAACTCCCGGTTGGCGGATTGCCGGCAGTTTTATCGGATTCGTCGCCTTCGGCTGATTTTTCCTGGGATCAGGCTCCTTCAGCCACTCTCAGGGCCTCCGTTATCAAATTCCTGGGTCGGGTTGATTGGCAATCCCGGACGGCAACCATGGGGGCATTGCAGCCTTTACCGGAAATATTGCAGCAGGGTGAAACCGTATATGTCGGTGATAAAAGCCATCTGGTGTT
This sequence comes from Candidatus Amesbacteria bacterium, assembly GCA_027371535.1. GTDB lineage: Bacteria > Patescibacteriota > Microgenomatia > CAZETR01 > Amesbacteraceae > DAHXMV01. The sequence continues at coordinate 413 of DAHXMV010000014.1, forward strand.
TGAATTTTCCCAAATAGCCACAATCTCGGCTTCCCAGAGGACACAGATTGAATTGGTAGAAACCTGGCCGGGGAATTTAGTCTTTAACCAGCCGTCAGGTCAGGTTCAATATCAGGCCGGTGGCAGGACCGCATTATCCGTCAAAAGCCGGCATTTGCTGACCCAGATTGAAGGCGGCACTATGCAAATCATTTACGGACCCGGAAATAATCAGGTTACGGTCTTGGCCGTCTCCGCCCCGGTTACTTATGGCTATAATAATTCCTCATATACTACCGTTACCGGGGTATTGCCGAAAGGCTACCGGTTAATTTTTTCTGATCTTACCCGCAGGATATACGTCCAGCGCATCCAAAAGATGGGGACTTTCGTAACCTAGGGCCCATAAAGCCAGACCGCCCAGATTCCTTTTTTTAGCCAGATTTATCTTTGCGGCCATTGCCCGCTGATTGGGATAAAAAATATGATGAATTGAGCCCGTATGTAAATCCTTAAAAATTACAAATGCTTCATCGGCCGTTTCATCATATCCCGTCTGACAGTCCGGACAATTTTCCAATAATTGCCCCACCCGCTTACTGCTGGCCGTTACCCCCGTACCCGGTATCACTGCTGATCCTGAGGCTGCAGTCAGACTTTCCCATTCATATCCGTATAACGGAATGCCGAGTAACAGCTTGTCAGCCGGCAGTTCCTTCAGGGTTTCATCAACGGCCAGGCTGATATCAAATTCCAGTATTACTTTTCCTCCGGATATGGGAGAGACCGGACCGGTTACTGGAGATCCCTGGGCATGAAAATCATAGGCCATCATAATAATCTGATCTGCAATTTTGCCGGCCTGGCCGACATCAATCAGTTTCTGGTTAACGGTTTCTGACGCGGTGGTTTCCACCGTCAGCGACATTATTTGATTTTGCCTTAAATTCTGTTTAAGGGTGGATAAAAAGGTTAAAAAATTAATTCTGGCCCCCGCGGTAGCGGGACCTGTAAATTCCATATCCAGATTCAGATCCTCAAAACCGTATTTTTTCAATATGGGGATGACTTCCCTGGACAAATTATCCGCATGGTTAACCGGATCGGAAAGCAGCTGATAAATCTCCTGGTTATTCCCGGTAAATATTAAAAGCGATGATTTGATATTTAATTGTTTTGCCTGTTCTAAAAACTGATCCAATTTCCCGCTGTTTAAAGCATGCCAGCCGGGCTCAGATTCTCCCGGTTTATTAAATTTTACAATTTCTCCGTCAGCCCCGGCGGTCAGCCCGAAATAAGTCAGGGTGGTTAAGGATTTGATACTCTCCGGTTTTTCCTGGGTCAATAACCAGTATGGTAAAAATCCTACTACCTGGTATTTTTCAGATGGGGTTTCATTTATTTCCACCAGGGGATTTGTCAGCTTGTATTCAATAGCCGGTCCATAATTGACTATTATAAGAGCCATGGCTGCTCCGGCCAAAATACCTGAAATTATCATCATCACTTTAGCCATACCTGTTATCATACCATCGATCAATCATAACCTATAGTTTGACATAAATAATAATATATTATAAAATAATATCGCATGAGGACTAGATATGTGGCCATGATTCTTTTTTTGGTGGTGATCTTTTTTTACGGCCTATATACCAAATGGGGCACGAGGATTCCTGACACGCTGAAGCCACCTCAGACACAAAAATATTCAGTGGTATTAACGACTTATGGTTCACAGGATGACCAGGGCCATTGGCAGGGAGAAGCTGCTCCATATATGGAAAGATTGGTCAGCGGTATAAACGTATCATCCCGCTATCCCATGTGTATTCGGGCATATAAAGGTTATCTGTTTTCACAACCCGTTTTAATTATTATTTCAGGACAGGCAAAAGTCCGTATGGCCGCCTGTATGGAAAATATCCTTGAAAAAGACGGTAATGGGATAAAAGAAGTGGTTTTAAGCGGTACCGCCGGCATTACTCCGGCCAGGGGGGGGTTGGTCGGTTCAACGGGTAAACTCTCCCGGACAGACTTGGTGATGATTGGGGATGTGTGTATTAATTCCGGAGCTTTTGATTTCGATCAGCAACATTACTCTTCGGATATCCAAAACACTAAAAACCCTGACCCGGTATTTTGGAATTATACTTCGGAAAACAGTGCCGGATTTGTAGACGGCAGCCATCCGCTGGCCAATGAGTTATATGCCGCGTCGCATAAAGTCGTCTGGCCGTCGGTTTCCTCCGATGTCATTTCCGCTAATCTGAAATATCATCAGGTCAGCCGCAGTCCCAAAAGCTGGGGTCCCACCCAATGTCTTGAATCTACTGATGATCTCTTCTGGCACGACTCCCGTTCCGATCTCCGGGCCAGGATTATCGGGGCGGGCTGGTTAAACAGTACCCAGGGGCTTAATCTGACTTCCGATGACATTTTAATTGCCACTTCCATGGAAGCGGTTCCGGCCGGGGCCGTCATAAACTGGTGGAATCAGACTAACAAAACTCAGATCGCTTTTGCTTATGTCAGGGGAGCCAGTAATTTTGATCAGCCTTGGGTAAACAATCAGGGGGTACCGCAGGAAAACGGTAAAACCAGTCTGGAATCCGGTACGTCTGCGGCATTTTCCCAGTTGGCTTCTTTTACTGCATCTCTGCCGGTCCTGAAGATGCTGGAATTGCGTAACTATGACTAGTCTTATCCGTGACATCCGGCTTTTAATAAAAAGTCCCAGGGATTATCTCTATTCTTTTTCATATCCCGGTAACAAAAAGGTTATCATCAAACCGTTTGACCCTGGGGTTACCCGGGTGGTCCAAAAAATTACTGCCGATTTGAAAATTCTTTGTCCCGGTCTGCGGGTCCATTTTATCGGTTCTTCCGGTTTAAAAATAGCCGGGGCCAATGATATAGACCTGTATCTTTCCTGTTCGTTAACGGAATTTTCTTTCTATCTTAAAAAATTGCAGGGTTATTTCGGTCCCTGTAAAAAATTCCGGGGAAATATTGTAGAATGGGAAATCGTAATTTCCGGATTTCCGGTAGATGTTGTTCTCATAGATTTGCATAATCGGCGTTTAAGAAATCAGCTGGCTCTTTACAATCTTCTGAAAACCGATCGGAAATTAAAGCAGCAGTATGTAAAATTAAAATTAGGCCTGAATGGTGCTTCCCAAAGAGAATATATCCGTTCCCGGATGGATTTTTTTAACCGGATAAAAATCCCTTCCTGAAAAACTTCTTCGTTTTGTAATACAATAAAAATAATGGTTAAGATAACTGAAGTTAAGGGCAGGGAAATTTACGATTCGCGGGGCAATCCCACCGTTGAGGCCGATGTCCTGCTTTCAGACGGCAGTTTTGGCCGTGCAGCCGTCCCTTCCGGGGCATCGACAGGGGTTCATGAAGCTCTCGAATTACGAGATGGGGATCCCGGACGGTTATCCGGAATGGGTGTTACCAAAGCTGTCTCAAATATAAATACGGAAATCAACTCCCTGCTTTCAGACCGTGCACCGGAGCAGTCAGAGATTGATATGGCCATGAATTCGCTGGACGGTACGCCTAACAAAAGCCGTTTGGGTGCCAATGCCATTTTGGCCGTTTCCCTCGCCATATCCAAAGCCGCAGCCCTCAGCCGCCGTCAGCCATTATGGGATTACTTTCGCGGTCTTTCGCGGACAATCCCGGAAAAATATATTATGCCCGTTCCGATGATGAATATTTTAAATGGTGGCCGTCACGCCTCCGGAGCTTCGGATTTGCAGGAATATATGATTATTCCTGTCGGAGCTTCCACTTTTTCGCATGCTATGGAAATGGGGGTAGCCGTCTTCCAGTCTCTTAAAAAAATTCTGGCAGCAGAGGGTTTTGCGACCACTGTCGGGGATGAGGGCGGATTTGCTCCGCCCTTGGGTTCCAATGCCAAGCCGCTTGATATAATTAAATCTGCTGTTGTCTCAGCCGGTTTGGAATTCGGTCAGGACATCGCCATTGGCCTGGATGCGGCTGCCAGCGAATTCTGTGTTTCCGGAAATTATGTTCTCAAATCCGAAAACCGCACCTTAAACACAGCGGAAATAATTGCCATGTACCAGGCTTGGTCAAATACTTACCCCTTGATATCTTTGGAAGACGGATTGGAGCAGGATGATTGGACCGGGTACCAGCAACTGACTTCGGCATTGGGCAATCAGCTGCAACTGGTAGGGGATGACCTGTTTGTAACTGATGTTAAAAGGCTAAGGCAGGGTATAGATTCCCATGTGGCTAACGCGATTCTCATTAAATTAAATCAGATCGGTACGGTCACCGAAACGGTGGCAGCTATTGATCTGGCCCGGGCTAACGGATATAAGGCCATTGTTTCCCACCGTTCCGGTGAAACCGAGGATACTACTATTGCCGATTTTGTTGTCGGTCTCTCTACCGGTCAGATAAAAACCGGTTCCCTTTCCCGGTCCGAACGATTGGCTAAATATAATCAGTTGCTTAGGATTGAGGAAATACTTGGTGATAAGGCCGTTTACCCCGGGCCGTCTGCTTTCTCCGGATATAATAGGTGAATGTCAATGCCGGACAAACTGGCTTTTGTGGATATTGAAACTACCGGTATTAGTCCGGTTCACGACCGGATTATTGAAATCGGGGTGGTTCTGTTGGAAAAAGCTCATGGTCTCAGCCGTTGGTCTTCGTTGATTGACCCGGATACATACCTGCCTCCCCAGATTTCTTCCATGACCGGCATCCGTTCGGATGATTTGGCTTCTGCCCCTAATTTCAGGCAAGTGGCCGATCAGATAATGGATCTGTTATCGGACAGCTTGTTTATCGCTCACAATGCCAGGTTTGACTATTCGTTCATCCGGCAAGAATTCGGTCGTCTGGGAATTCGTTTCCGTCTGCCTCAGCTTTGTACAGTCAAGCTTTCGCGTTATTTATTTCCGCAATATATCGGTCATAATCTTGATCATTTAATCGGGAGGTTTGATTTAAAAGTTTCCCATCGCCACCGCGCCCTGGATGACGCTGATGCCGTCAGGCAGTTTTATCAGTATCTGTCGGAAAATATTGACCCCGGGAAATTATATTCGGCCATCGATCATCAGTTGCGTCACCCATCAGTTCCTAAAGTTTTAAAAAAATTTAATCTCGACGGCCTGCCTGAAAAACCCGGTGTTTATATATTTTATGGCGAATCCGGCATGCCGTTATATGTAGGTAAAAGTATCAATTTAAAAGACCGGGTCCTGTCTCATTTTACTCATGGACTGGAAGATGAAAAAGACCTGCTCCTGTATTCACAGACCGCTTCGGTGGAAACTTACCGGACACCCGGTGAATTGGGAGCGTTGTTAAAAGAGGCACAACTGATAAAGGATCTCAAACCTTTATATAACCGGCAGTTGCGTCATACCGAAGAATTAACATTCTTGCATGAACATGCCGATGATTATGGATATCTGGTCATAAAACTGGAAACCGGTAGATCTCCGGGTCCAGGTACTTTGGGCATTTTTACCACTCCCCAAAAAGCCAAAGACTTTGTCACCGCCCGGGTCGGTGAATTCCGGCTTTGTGCCAGACTTTGCGGGCTGGAAAAAAACCGGGACCGTTGTTTTCAATCGGATCTGGGGCATTGCATGGCCTGTACCGGTCAGGAAAAACCGCTTAAATACAATTTGCGGTTTACTGAGGCTTTTGCCGATTCCAGGTTACCGGCCTGGCCGTTTCCGGGTCCGGTCCTGATAAAAGAAGGCGGCAGCGGCTTTATTGCCGATCAGTGGTGTTTAAAAGATCAGCCATTTGATCCGGATGTTTATAAAATTCTGAAAAATTTTGTCTTTTCGCCCAAAAATCGATCTTCGATCACGAAAGTACCGAATAATAAAATACCGGATTTTTGACTCCCGGTGTTAATCAGGTATGATTTATATCCGTGCGTTACCTGCTGATATTTATCTTTTTAGCCGCCGTCTTTCTGGGCCATTATGCTTTTTCCGGTCAGGCTGTCTATGGTGACGGCATTGATTATTGGGCTTACCTGCACTCATGGTATTTTGATCATGATACAAATTTTAACAATGAATATCGTCACCAGTATGATCCCAAAGATAACAATTCTGGGGGTTTTTATCTGACTCCCCATGTTCAGAAAACCCGTATAAATCAAAACGGTACCACTGATAATATCCATCCGGCCGGAACTTCATTATTCTTATTACCATTTTATATTTTGGCCGATTTGTTGGTCAGGCTTGCTAATATTTTTGGCTGGCAACTGGCCGCCAATGGGTATTCGGATTTTTATCAGATTACCTGTGGTCTGGGAGCGGTTTTGTATACGGTCATCGCTTTTTACCTGACTGAAAGACTCTGCATTAAGTTTTCCGGCAGCCGGACAATCGGATTTTGGGCTTCATTGGGAGTTTTACTGTGTACCCCCATGTTGTATTACGGATCTTACGATATTATCAATTCCCATTTTATCTCCTATTTATTGTCCGTCAGTTTCTGGCTTGTTTTTTTTACGGCTGATCTGAACAAATCCCGCTGGCTGTTTTTAATCTCCGCCCTGGCCTCTTTTGCCGGTCTAGTCCGGATTCAGGACGTCTTTTTATTTATTCCGTTACTTCTTAAACTTCGCCGGGTAGATCAATTTTTACTATCCGGATTGGTAGGTATCATCATTTTTCTGCCTCAATTTTATAACTGGTGGTATCTTTATGGGGTTATTTACCCGTATACCTACGCCACTACCGCCGTCAGGGAGTCCTGGTGGGGGAGTCTGTTTCACCCTATAAATGGCTGGATCAGAACCCCTGTAATGTTCTTATCTTTTTGGGGATTTGGATCTTTAGGCGCGGGAGCTGTCTATTTTATGAGTTTCCTCATCCCTTCGTTTTTAGCTATTAGTTTCTACGGTGGCTGGGCTGCTCCGGCCTACGGAGCCAGAATGTATATATCTTCCCTGCCTTTTATAGCGGTCCTCCTAGCCGTCTGGTTTAAAAAGTTATCTCCCAAATTCTATAGATCCTTTATTATCTTCTTTTTCATCATAAACATGACCAGTCTTACGAGCTTCGTCTTTTTTGAAAAAGAGGTCAATTCCGGCCGCAAAAGGGGACTGGAAGAAAATACTGTTATCAAACTGCAACAACTGATAAAAATACTCTGATATATACTAAAATTTCTTTTCCTGCTGCATCATAAAGTACGAATATTGCGACTTTGCACGTGAATCATAAGAAACTAATCCTATCGCTTTTCCCAAAAAATATATTTACTATTTTGTAGTTACACATATCTCATTAGACCACGGTATCCCCGGATCTGAAAGGATAGTTTCGTTGGGAAACGCGTCATTGGGAACCCATAATCTGAAAAACCCGCATGAAGTGTTGTTAGCTGGCCAGCTACTGCCTAAATTGACTTTAATTACCCCGTTTTGAATCCACAGCCATTTAAAAACTTTACCGTTCGGGTTTTTTGCTTCTAGGTATCCTGTAAAGTTCGAGTCGGAAGCCAAACCCTGACGGACTTGATTTGTTGTTTTTAGATAATAATAATAATTTCCGTCACTGCTTTTTGTTATATTAATCGAAGTATTCCAGTTTGAGCCATCCGCACTGACTTGAACATAAAAAGTGGGATTAAGATAGTAATTTTTTAGAACAACATCAACATCGGGGTTTTCTATCTCGTCTCCCAGGCAGTCACTGGATTGGGAATAAGGGGGCGCCAAAGTACCCATGTTTCCGTAGTTATTAAAATGAGCTACTTTTACCCTGACTAAACCTATATCCTTGGCAAAGTACCACGACTCACGCAACAGCCCATTGGACATAAAGTTTGTAGCAGAACCTTCAAAGTAGTCAACCCTGACGCCTTCGCCGCTATAATTGAAGCTCCCGTTGTTAATAACCAGATTATTAAGCTTTTCCATGCGTATTTTCCAGTTACCTGTTGCTGATCCTGCTTTGAAAATAGTTGGACACAAAGTGGCTCCACCCTGAGTTCCGATAACGGCTTTTGAATAAAATATACTCGGCATCGCTATTGATTTTAATCCGACAAAATAAGGAGGCATTGAGCCTGAATTTATTTGATAATTGTTAAATACCACAAAATCTCTCGGGGAGATGTCATACCAGGCTCTCGGGTAGGAGTTCGTGTACCTTTTATCTCCTATTCCCCAATAGTAATTCCCAAAATTGTATCCGGCAGCCGTGTAATATGGTGAAACAATCATCCATCGCAGATCTAAATTGTCGTTCTGCTGTAAATTATATATTTTCGGATTCCAGTAATCGTAGTCATTCTCCTTTGTAAATCGCCATGGCCTTACCGTAATGGAATTGGACGTGCCGTAGCACAGGCTGGTCTCTCTTTCTATTTGTAACCTGGTTAATCCTGTATATACTGCACCTACTCCACCGCTGTTGTAATTAGTGCTTTTGTAAATATACGTGTTACCCGGATTATATATGAAATAATTACTCATATTCACTACCGGTGAAGTATTTGTTCAACCAACATTTACGGATATTAAATTACTCCAATTAAATGCCGTTCCGGCAGGGCGGAAATAAGCCTGATAAACCCCGTCCGCAGCTACTGAGCCCAGTAGGGATGTATCCAGGTCTATACGGGCAATACCACTAGAATTACTCCTGTAAATACCCCATCTGTCAGTCTCTCGCCAACCGTTGCAAACGCCGCTGCTGGAACAATATCTGGAATAGGCATCAAAATTAGTCGAGCAAGGCAACCCGTTTTCTGTAGATTTTAAATAATACTTGCTTGGGCTTGAAGGTAAATCCACTCTCGTACTCCAGTTTACCGCATCAGCGGATACCCAAACAGCAATTTGTCCCCTACAGGTTACAGGGGTTATTCCTTCAGCTTTGCTTTTATAGGTTTGCTTTTGTTGTAAATACACCAATAAAAACCCCAAACTGACGACCATCACCCCTATTCCAAAAAAAGATTTGAATCTAAAAGCGGATCTTTTTATTCTCACCTTAAATAAAGCTTATATCAATATTAAATTTTTTACAATAAATTTGTTATGCGGTCCAGCATATTGTTAACATGTAACATTGGGACATTCACACTGCCGGAGAATACACCCCATTGGTATTCATCGGGTATGACGGTTACTGCAAGTATTTCTAAATAAATGTCGACGTAAAAAGTTTAATCCGAAGAGACCTATTCTTTTACTTTTCCCAAAATCTCCGCTTTAACTTCTTTGGCAATTGGATTTGTAATTCCAATACACCTCCCTTAACTAAAACGGATTATATAGAAAACGTGTTCAATTTAAGGGGGGTACAGACCATTTCATATTTCAGGCATTTATACCCCTTCACATAGAACTCCTATCATAGTTTCGAGGTTGTCTATGGTTTTTTCGCCCATAATAGTGTATTATAGGATATATTATGGCTAGATGTGCTATTGAATCAGCGGTTTCATTCGCCGGGGGTTGGAAAAAAGACCGCCTTAATGAAACGGTCCAGGGAGTTTCGGGTCCTGATGCCATTCATATTGTTTATTCCGGCAGATGTGAGACTAACGGGTGCCCTACCTCCGCACTGGTATCCCTTTTGGTAACTGATGAAAAAATTAGCCGCGGTCCGCGTGTAACTATCCTAAAATCCTCTCCCCTGTGTTTAAAAAGCGGGAAATTACTGGCTGAGCTGTCAGCCCAAGGTATACCTGTAGAAATTGTAAATAACCTGAATGATTCAGGTTTATACAAAAAGGGTCAGAGCTAGGCAGGATGCCAAATATTCGAAAATATAACCATTTCTGACTTTATTTATCATGGCAGGCAGTTTGAAAAATAAGTCAATTTATAATACGTAAAGAATGTTCGCGTGTGATCGTCTGTACTGACTGCAGAGAGGTTATAATGTAATAATATTACGGCAAAAGTTTAGACAGCAACCGCCGTTATCGGTAAATAGCATAGTTACGTGACCGGTACCCCTTAAACTGAACACTGTTTCTATATAATCCGTGTTAGTTTAGGGAGGTGAATTTATATCAAAAAC
>DAHXMV010000015.1 GCA_027371535.1 Candidatus Amesbacteria bacterium
CCGGCAGGGGGACCAGCCCGGCCGGAGTCAGAGGCACCTCACCCGGCATGATCACCCAGGGCTGGAATGTGAGGTAAACCGGAGATATGTTTTCTTTCAGCTGTCCACCGGCGGCCGTCACATCCCCTCCCTGAACTTCAAAATATGAAGAGTAGGCAGCACACTGGGCTCCCGCCCCTCCCGACGGCCACAGTAAACTTTCCTGACATCCGACAGGATTGGAATCCTTCACCGCACTCACCCAGTAATCGTAGGCTTTACCACAAACCGCACCCATATCAGTCCAGGTCTGTGTTCCCGGCATACCCGGTCCGCCTGTGTTGTGTATCATGGACATGGCACTGAAAGCATCTTTCCTGTAAATATTAAAACTCGACAAACCGGCATCCAAGTCCGTCCAGGATACTAAAATATGATTATTGGGTATATTCCCGTCATCTGCCGCAGTTACCGGAAACGGATAGTTGGGAGCACAGGGTACCGTAACGGTAGTCCCGCCGATGTTGGTAGTGCCGGGGGTAGAGCAGGTGCTGTAGTCTTTAATTTGCACCAGGTGGCTGCCACAGGTAAGACTCAGGTTATTTACGGGGCTGGCAACATTGGACATCACCGTAGTTCCGTCAACCAAGACATCATAATATGGTTCAGCCCCGGCCACCGCTGGCCAGCTGACATCCACTTTATTACAACCGGCCGAGACCGTTATTCCGGTGGGTACGGCGGGCGGAGTACACACCGTGACCGATCCTCCCTTGCCCGTGCAGGTTTGATCAGAACCGCAACCTGTTTTATAAAGGCTGCAGGTATAAGCATACGTTCCCGGGGTTGTCGGAGCTGTACATTTAAAGTGAGCCTCGGTGTTATTGGTCCACCCGGAAAAGCCGGGGGAGTTACAATCCAGATTGGTATTGTTGATGGTAATCCCTGCTGCATTAAATCCAAAGTCGCAATAAATATCCACAATGCCCCCCGGCGCCACGAAATTAGTATCTGCCCCCGTTCCCACAAACTGGGAACACGAGGCCGGACAACAAATTGACTGCGGGGCTCCTTGGAGTTGTACAGGTGGAGCCTGAATCTGCACTACGCTGGGAATAGACGGGTCATAGCCAATATCCGCCACATAACCGACAACAGAATAGGTAGTATTATTACGCCAGTATTTCGGAATTTGAGTTGTCGAATCAACACGATGATTTTTAGTATTTCCGCAATTCCAGAGATTAATGGCATCCTCGCTGGTGGAATTGGCCGGGGCCCCCAAAATAAAGGTCCCGTTTATATCAGGCGTGTAATACAAAATTGATCCCTGATAAGGATAATAGTCTTCGTCGCATGTCCAACCGCTGATGGTACAACCTGAAGCCCCATACCAGCCTTTTGGTAAATGCGAGCAGCTGGTACAACTACCCGAAGCTCCCGAACAAGCCCATCCTTTGTAATTCGGCTTGCAGGTATGGCCGCTCTCCTGCCAATAACATTGATCTGTCGGGGCACACTGATGGCCACCGCAAAGCCCGCCGCAGTGGCCGCAATGGTCGTAATAATGGCATCCCCCGCCGGGTATGGCCGTGGGTGTCGGACCGGAAACCAATGAACAGGATCCGGAGGAAGAACAAGCCGGCTGGCCGGAATACTGATCCGGCGGACAATATACAGTACAAGCCCCTCCGTTTGTCTGGCAAGACCCGGGTTGGGTGATTCCCGGATCACACTGGGCGCCATAACCCGATCCAGTACACGTGCCCCATGGTTCACAATCTACATTTGGGTCACTTTTGGTAGGATCACAACTCCATCCGTCTTTAGCTCCACCTTGGCAAATATAACCGCCCCGATAATTACAACCGACTAAACCTGAACAATAATCAGCCTTGACCGTTTGCCCAATCCATAACAGGTAAAAAACTTCCACCGGGATAATGATAAAAATCCTTTTCATTTGACTAGAAAATAAAACTTATTTTGTTTAATCAAATCATTCCAAATTTTATAATTTGCCGGATCGTTGTATTTTTCCTTATATCCCCATAGCAGATATGCCATAATCAGGGAGGAAATCCTGCCGGGTGAGTCTTTTTTCCACTGCGGTAAAATGTCCGGCCGGATATTCACCATCAATTTTACAGTTCCCCCACTCACCTGCCGGCCCATGGAATATAAAACCACCCCGTCCTGCCCGCGAATCTTTGAGCTTTGCAGATCGGGAGTCAAAACCACCTCCAGTCTTTTTAAGTAACTGTTTCCGTATTCAAATTTACTGGCAAAAAATCCGGTCTTATCCAGAAGCTGAACTAATTCGCCTCGGTTATTCAAAACCAGCTTATATCCCGTCACCTCAGACCTGGTACTGATTTTGTTATAAACAAAATACCACCACATGCAAACTGCCGCACCCAATAACACTACTACTAATACCACCACGCTTAAACGCTTCACTCGTTCAGAATAGAATTTACCGTTATATAAATCAATACGGTGGTTTACTGACTAAAACAGGATAAGAGATGAAAGGGACTATAAATGATCTCTCATTGAGTGGTCCCCGGAAAGCCTTGTCTCTTTGATGATTTTCCGGTTGATATACTAATACCCCGGCCCATAGATCATAGTTATCCATATTTAACTCGTCTCCTGTAGAAACCTGAGACAATACCTGGTTGGCTATTCCATCTACTAAATAAATTTTTAAATGGCCGTCTAAAGGATCTTTTACCATGGCATATCCCTGAGCACGTCCGGAATTTTCATAATAGATAGGCTGTTTTATTTTGGCAAAATCTGGATCACGGGCATTTAATATTACATATTCCACCGGCTTTTTCAGATCAATCGGACCCGTATTAATATAAATGTTCTCATTAGTTTTCGGATCAACCCCAGTTACCCAGATCGCCTCAGGTAGTAGACCTTTAGTGCTCTCCAGATATTGTTTAGCGTCATCCACAGTCAAAGCTTGATTTTCGGGTATCTTTAATTTTCCCCTGATTTCTCTTAAAACATTCTGGTTTCTGCTGTTTATGAGCAGCATTTCTATTAATTGTGTCAGGTTTTGATCGGCGTCCTGGGAAAGGTAGATTTTTTGACCTTGGGTGTATTCCGGATTTATCCACACCTGCCCCACCCCATCCCATTTATCGTTTGCCTTGGGTATTTCCGGCTGATACACCCAAGATTGTGATACTGTTTCCGGCTTTTTCCATTGGTGCAATGCAAAATCAAATTGCAGTTGCTTAATCCCTCTGGCATCAACAGCATAAAACCCGTGATTTTGTTGAATCCAGTTATCTATATTCCAAGTTAACGAGAGGCCGAAATCAGAAATAGCAGGTATTTCATAGGGTAAATAATTATCCGGAATGACAAAACCCGAATTTTTCTGGTCGTCAGTCAGCTCGGGAGGCACACCCACATAAACCGGTTCACCTTTAATAATAGTGTTAACCGGCAAAGTATAATACTTGACTTGTGTATCCCGAGTAGTCACTTTTAATAAAACATTTGCCTCACTTATTTGTAGATTTTGATAATTTGGATCTAAATTCTCATAAAAGACATACTGCCATTCCAGTTTGGCATCAGCAGGAATTGGATTATTGCTTCCGTATTTCCAATATTCCAGAAATGCTTGCATATCAGATTGGGTTTCGCTTACCAGATTTGTTTTCTTTATCCCCAATTGTTGTTCGGTAGTTAATTTCTGGTCTGCAATTTGTGTTTCCATAAGCCAGGTTTTTCTTAAGGGGCTGTATTCCCCGACCACGCTGACTTTTTGAGTATCGGGATCCGTTACGGTGGCTGCCAAATAGGCGCAGGAGCCGGTGGCTTCTGCCTGCATCCAGGGAGTGATGGTTCCGACCGGCGGCTGGGGAACCACATCCCATTTGCCTGTAGAAATTTGGCCGCTGGCATCTGGCCTGCTTGCCGGCACCCAATTACCACCCGCATCCTGAATCTGCGGGTTAATATAATTACCATTGTATTTAAACACCACAAAGTATCCGCCATTCTTTTCCGTACCCACCGCTACCTGTTCCGCGGTCAGTCCGGCTGCCGCGCCATTGGCAATGATTTTCTGGATGTCCGGCAAAATCGGATTGCCGCCGGCATCCGTCACTTTTTTCAGTTGATCTGCCGCCTGCGGGTCACCGGGATTTCCGTATAATTCGGTTTGATTTCCTTGCAAGTTTAAATCCTTGACCGAATCACTACAAATAGTTGCCGGAAAAGATGAAGTCCTGCTATTCTCCGGTTTTAAGGTTTTGGATGATTCCCCTGCGGGTGGCGGGGTAAGAGTGTGAATATCCACATGAGGGGCATGTAAAGTGGGATTATGGATCGCCGTTGCGGATGACAGATGGCCAGCATCCTGGGCGGAATACAATGTGCAACCGCTGGTAACCAGCATTACTCCCAAAAGGCCGATGGCTGTTACCAGAAAAGCTCTTTCTGATGGGGTAATACTTTTTTCCGATAATCTCCCCACAAATTGGTAGATAGTCAAGGCTATCACGGCCCGATCGGTGTCTGATATATCCCGATGGTGGCCGTCATAGGACGCCTTTTCAACCTGGTCATGGCGTCCTCCCCAGGGAAAATAGATAGTACGGCTCATTTCAAAAAAAATCCCGTATCAAAACGGGATCATTAATTACGGATTGTTGATCCGTAAAATCAACATACAAAATATAAATTGTTTGGACATTCTTGGTTTTCACAATTTTATCCTATTATTACTATAAGTCAATCACCAGGAGTTTCCGGATTCGGATTATATTCGGATCAAGGCCAAAAATTACACTACCTTATATTCTGCATAACATTATTATTCAAAATTCTTAAATAGATTCTCTATTTCAGAAATATTTTTAACTGCAAATCCCGCCCCGGCCGCCAGCATTTCCTTTCCCGACGCATATGCCGACTCCAGTCCTACCACCTGACATCCCGCCTCAGCCCCGGCCCTGATTCCGGCAATTGCGTCTTCTATTACCAGGCAGAATTCCGGATCCGTTTCCAGTTTTTGGGCGGTCAGTATATAAATTTCCGGATCGGGTTTGGTCACCATAACTTCCTCCCCCGTCGTAGTCACATCAAACGCCATATACAGTTTCAGCTGTTCCAGTTCCGGCTCGACCACATTCCAGGTACTGCCCGTAGACAACCCTACCCTCCAGCCTCTGTTCCGGATTTTTTCAATCAGCTCTGCCACCCCGTCCCGGAGTTTTAATTCCTCCATCCCTTCTTTAAAAATTTTGTGATACGTCACCCAGGTATCCCTGGCAAGCATCTCGGCTTTGACCGGATCCGTTATCATCCGTTTCCAGTTTGCCGACAAGCCGAGTCCCGGCTCATGAATCCAGCCGTTTGGCATTTGTAACTTGGGATTTGTAATTTGGTGCTTGTGAGCAACAGCGACAAAAGCCTTCTCCCAATTCTCTTCGTTATCAAGGATTGTCCCGTCCAGATCAAATATTACCGCCTGTATCATAAATATATTTTAACATTTGGACATTTATTCATTTAATCATCCAGGGGGTTATTTATTCATTCGCGCTAGACAATATCTTTGAAAAGATCAATACCAATTGCCGTGACTCATCAAGAATATTATCTATATCTTCGATAGCACCACAACCAACTTGTCTCAATCTCCTCAACCAAAAACCAACCTCCTTGCTTTCCTTTCAACATATCCTTATTCTGAAATAAAAATCTCTTTTTGATAAACTTTCTATTGCTTCAATATAGTTTGCCCCAGGTGAACCACCAGCTCTAACTAATTGGCCGATGATCTCGTCACTTACAGCACCTCTGGGCAATTTCCTGCATAATTTATTTATATTATCAGAAAACGCCTCCAATCTTTGTAAAAATAACTCACTTTGTTTTATTCGGTCCATGTTATTAATTATTGAATAATTAAATTTATGAATGAATGTTTAAATGACAAAATGATCAAATGATTAAATCAATTCTCGATGGTTATCTTCAGTCTTCCGTAATTATATATTGTGGTATCGGCCGTCAGGGTTTTGGCCTGCACCCGGATGAGATTTTTCCCCGCCCAGAACGTCATCTGTCCGGAAGACAGCAGGCTGTCTGTTTGTGAGTTGGTATTGGTTTCACTCCCCTGCACACCGATGCCGTGTGTCACATCAAATAATCTCACATATGCCATGCCGTTGCCGTTAAACAGTTTCATATTGGCTTCAAAATAAACACTTACCAGGCCGGGGTAATCTGCCTTGTCAAAATAAAAATCGGTTCCGGTCAGATCCTGCCAGTCATTGGCGGTTGAGCTGCCGTTTCCGGGAATAGTAACGTAGCTGACCGTCCTGGTTTTTTGTCTGGGTGCCGTTTTGTTAATGATCACCGTCTCGCCGGTGGGCGCCGGGGCCGGAGTCACCATTAAACTCACTGCCAGGGAATTTACCTTATCTTCAATATATTTCCGGCACTCCGCCCCGCACGTATCCACCGCCTGGTTTTGGATTATTGGAATTTGTGTATCGGAATTTGTTTGTGATTTGTTATTTGTTATTTGTGATTTATATAAAAAAAATGCCATTCCCCCGTTCACTACTACCAAATCCAATATTAATAAAACCCAAAATAATTTTTTCATTTATTAAATAATTCCCTAAATGGTCAAATGGCCAAATGACTAAATAAATTAGTGTATTTTTTTAATTTTCGGCCCGAACTTTGTATCCTCAATCGTCCAGCCTTTGGCTTCCACTTTCAGCCTCACCCCATCGGCTTCCACATACTTGCCGGCTTTTCTCAGCGCTTCCCTTTGCCCCGCCAGGTCCTTTATTTCGGCAGGAACTTCGACTTCCTGAATTTCTCCCAATTGCAGACCTAAAATCTGATCCCATTCCAGCAGTTCATCCAGCTTGTCGTAATCCGGAATATTACTTCTGATCATTTCCCAGATTACCGCCAATGCCTGCGGTGTCCCCAAATCGTCATTCATGGCCTTATCGAACCTGGTCCTGTATCCGTCCAGTTTTTTCTCCTTTTCTTTTGATAATTGTGTCCTGGTATCCTGTGATTTGGATCTGGCGGCCCGGACAAACTCCCTGAGCTTATCCAGAGCACTTTGGGCAGCTGCCAGCGAAGACCAGGTAAAATTAATCCCTTTTCTATAATGCGAGGTTAAGATTAGATATCTTAGAGCCATGGGATCAAAGCCCTTATCTATCAAATCTGTTACCAGTACATTGTTCCCCAGGCTTTTGCTCATTTTTTCTCCGTCAATCACCAGCCATTCATTGTGCATCCAAAAATTGGCCGTTTGGTGCCTGAAAGCCCCATAAGCCTGGGCAATTTCATTGGTATGATGTACAGCTTTATGCTCTTTTCCACCGGTGTGGATATCAAACCTCTCCCCCAAATACTTGACAGACATTGCCGTACATTCGATATGCCATCCCGGAAATCCTACACCCCACGGACTTTCCCATCTCATTATGTGCTCTGGCTGGTTAGTTACCCATAACAAAAAATCCCACGGTTGTCTTTTTTCCGGATCAACTTCAACCCGTGATCCGGCTTCCTGTTTGGACAAGTCCAGGTTAGCAAAGTCCGCATATTGGGGAAACTTGCTTGTATCAAACACCAGTCCTGTTCTAGTTTTATAAGTAAACCCGTTAGCTTCTATTTTTTTAATTAGATCTATCTGTTCCGGAATATGTTCTGTCGCCCTGCATAGTACGTCTGGTCTTTGAATATTCAGCTTATCTAAGCTGTCAGTAAATTGCCTTATATATTTATCCGCAATCTGCCATACGGTCAGCCCTTCGCGTTTGGCGCCTTTCTCCATCTTGTCCTCCCCCTCGTCCTCATCGGATGTCATATGGCCCACATCCGTCAGGTTCATCACCCACTTCACCTCATTACCCATGTACCGCAAAAACCGGACTAAAGTATCCCATTGCACATAGGCATACATGTGTCCGATGTGTTGGTTCCAATATACTGTGGGCCCGCAGGAATAAATCCCGATTTTACCCGATCTCAGCGGCACCAACTCCTCCACTTGGCGGGTTAAAGAGTTATATATCCTCATATTCCTCAAAATATCATATCACCAATGCCTGCTTTCTTGTTACTACGCCAGCTTACTTCATCTCCGTGCCAAGCGCATTTTTCAAACATCTTTTATCCCTGGTACAACATTTGTCATTTGAAAACGATCGTTCTAATTTGACAAAAATTATTCTACTCAATCCCTCATACTGGTTAACCATTCCATCCTGCGTGATTTTTCATTCGGCATCAGACTTTTGTCGTATGCCCGTTCTTGCTCAATAGATGGCTGGTGATTGATTATCTTTAGATATCTATATTCTTCATACGCCATACACCGCACATCTTCATCATCTTCCTGATTTAAAAATATCCCTCTCAAAAACGTAGCTGTGTTCATATCATGCTTAATATTTACCAGTCTTCTTATCGCATTGCGCCTAAATATGGGCATTATATCTGTATGCGTTGCTATCTCCTTCAACTCTGGGGCCTTCTTTTTCTCAGCCTTTAATATCTCTTCTAACACCTCTACTTTCTTACTTTCATCAGTTAAATACCCTTCCTGGCATTCAATTAACCATTTATTTTTGCTGTTTTCCTTTTCTTTCATATTAACCTAAGGTTCTAAATTGATAATTGCCCTGACCACTTCTCCTGCATAAACCTTAAACAACTCAAAACCATCATCATCGTCATAAGGATCTTTCAAAAACAGCATTAAAGAATTGCCTGCTTCAATATTTATTTCTTTCAACGCTGTGTGCTTAGGCAATTTATACCTCGAAATCTCTTCCGGTGTCCCGAATAAATATCCTTCCACGTTATGAGGAACATCAAATCTATCCGCTGATATTTTTTCCAACATATACTCGTAATTTAGCCCCATCCGGTTCACTCTGCTTGAAGTTTTCCTGACTTAATCTGACACGATCATTACCCCCTGCCCTCTGATGACCTGTAAATTCTCTGCTCCGATTTTCTCCCGCAACCGGGAAATTTGTTTATCCAAAGCCCAATCCGAGGGAAATGCTTCTTCCCCCCATATCTGGTTCATAATTTCTTCCCGGGAAAACGTTTTTCCGGGTTTACTTAATAACAGTTTCAAAACCGCAAATTCTTTATGCGCCAGTTCCCATTTCAGCGGTTTTCCCAGGTAATAAACCTCATCAATCTCTTTATCCCAGCAAAGTACCGGGATCCCGCTTATATCCTGCTTTAAAAAATCTGCCAAAATTTTGGCAAAACACAAAATTTTATTTCCATTTTCTGTTTGTAAACCCAAATTTATCAATAATTCGCAGCGTTGGTTGGCTTTTAATTTGGCTTTCTCCAAATTGGTCAAAGTAGACAAAATCCTTTCGCACTGAAAATCCGTGTCCGGGCTTCGCTCCAATTTTCCTCCGTCTGCCATATGCTGGACCAAAAACTTAATCATCCCCGCATGCCCCCCAGATAAATCCATTATTTCCTTTCTTTCCCCCTCGGATAAATTTATTCCGTATCTTTTTTCGTTGCGTGTAGTTACCCCAGACGCATCCCCATTTTTAAACGGCGTCATCCAAATTATTTAATAATTTTGAC
>DAHXMV010000016.1 GCA_027371535.1 Candidatus Amesbacteria bacterium
CTAAATTCAAACTCCGGTATTACCAGAAACTTCAGGCCCGTTTAGAGAAACCGGTCTAAGAAAAGGGATACTTGACAGGGATTTCAGCACAGCGGAGGAAATAAATATTCCTTTGACGGAAGATGAATTTAATAAACTGTGGCCGCTGGCGGAAAAATTTCTGGAGAAGGTGAGATACTATTTAACCCTGGATGATGGTTTAACGGCAGAAGTCGATGTTTTCGGGGGGAAATTGAAAGGATTAACATTGGTGGAGGTGGAATTTACTTCTGTGGAGCAGATGGAATCTTTTCAACCGCCGGACTGGTTTGGCAGAGATGTGACGCAGGAGGAGTTTTCGGCCAATGCATTTTTGGCCGGAAAAACTTTTGGGGAAATCCGGAAACACTTAAAAATCTAATTAAAGAGCTTCAAGTTCTCTTCCGGCCCGGGCATAAGAGGCTTCGATGGCTGATTTATCCCTTTGAGAAAGATTTTTTTGGGGATCGGACCGATTAACAGGGACAACGGCGAATACCTGCCACGGGTCTATCCAGCCTTTGACTAATTTTTCGGTACCGCCGAGGTGAATCGGGGATATACTATCAGGTTTAAGCCTGGATGCCAGCACTAAACCGGTATCACCGGTAAAATCCGCAGTCATTTCCATGTCAGCCGCAGTGGCAACGAAGGGGGAGAAACCCACATTTCCATTCATTAAATCATTATGCAGATCAGCTAAAGCCTGTGCAAAAGTCTCATGCCGCTCTTCCATAAGGGTGTGGACGGAATTAAGTGCGGTTTGTGATTCGCGAATCAAAACAGGCAAGGCGTGAACTTTATATAAGTCTATAAGAACAAGAAAATTATCTTCCGAGGGATTATTTGCCAAATTTAAAACTGCCGTTCTGATATCGGGATCGTCTACAATTTGGGACCAGCGATGAATATTAAAAGGCCCGTTGGCTTCTCTACCTGAAGGATCTTCTCCGGTTCGGAGCATGCCACTGACCTGTTCTTTGATCTCATCCAGGTGCTGATGTCTGATGCCCCGAAAAACCACGACGGTTTCTGGGGAGGGCGAGCAGGGTAAGATAACGGCACTGGAAATACCGCCTTCCATAAGCGGTGTGGAAAATTTATAAACCTTTCCTCCGACCCGTGATGCCAACCGTGCAGATCTTTGGTCCTGGGCAGCTTCCCAACTTTGGCGAAGAGTTGCCATTTTCTCATCATCAGACATCTCGCCGGTCCAGTCGGCACCTTCCACCCAAGCGGGATTAATTTGCCTGGCAAGATTGCCTAAATTATGAGCATTACCCTGAGTATCGTATAACCACCATTCATCCATGTGATACCGATTAATACCCATCAGCCATTCCAATTTACTATCATATCGTCCATGTTTTGGCTCTCCGGGAGAACCGGGATGCCAACCGGTATTTATTAATTCGGAGTCTTGGGAAAAAACGGCTTCAGCCAAGTCACTAAAGGATTTTACTTTTCCAAAATCCGTACAGACCGGTTTAATATCCGGAGATATTTGAACTTCAAAATCCAAGGAGTTGATCATTTCTGGTTGGGAACAGTATATCAAAATAAACTTGGTAAAATATATTACTTAAGGTATGAAAATAAAAGATATATATGCGCATTATGCGATACCAAAGAACCTGCAGGAACACATGTTAAGGGTGACCCGGGTCGGAATGCTAATTACTGATAATTGGAATGGACAAATAAATAGGAAACTAATAGTAAATGCCGCACTGGTGCATGATCTGGCCAATATAGTCAAGTTTAAAGTGGAAGAGGGGACGGAGCTGGCTTTGGCAAAAAAGGAAATGATCAGAAAATACGGGGGAGATGATCATCTGGCTACCGAAAAAATGCTACGTGAACTAAAATCGGGGGAAGAAATTATAGAACTGGTCCAGAAAAAAAGTTTCGGGAATGTAATTGAGGTTGCGAATGGCACCAATTGGCCATTAAAAGTATTGCTGTATGCAGATATGCGGGTAGCTCCCTCAGGGGTAACGGAAATGGAGACCAGACTGAAGGAGGCAATCGCGAGAATCGATAAATATAAAGAGAGTCAACTAAAAGAGAAATTACTGGAGAGCGCCCGGGTGATTGAAAAACAAATCCAGGAGAAAACATATCTGGATTTGAAATTAATTGCGGATGACACAGCGGCAACCGGTTGGCCGGAATTACTGAACAGAGATATTTAGAATATTAATAGCTTTTGCCGATCTAAAGTGTTAAAACTGCAAATATGGGCGATGGACAATTTACGGCACCCAAAGTGGGAGTAGGAATATCGGTCTTAAGAAAGATTAACGGAAAGACCCATGTAAATGTTACATCAACGCAGGGGATCACACGGGGCAAATTATTGGGGCAGCGGCGGCGGGCACCGGGAATTGGAAGAGGAAGCCGGGAAAAACTTAAAAGTGAAAAATGTCAGAAGAAACGAAGCATATCTTTTTCGATGCCAGTTTTAAATACAAAATATTATGGGGAATAATTACCGATTCAGTCCGATTGAAGATGAGAAGACATTCAGGAAAGTCCTGATTTATATACAGGCAGAACTGGATAAACTATCCAACAAGCTGTTTGGTAAATCACTGCCGATTACAACGTTAAAAGTGTTTCCGCATTATCCTGAGGAATATGGGTATTTAATGAACATCATAAATAAGATAGGGGAGAGGGCGGCAATCAGTTCAGTAACAAGTCATTATGTGAAAGTCAACGAAATGATCGGCGGGTCGAAAATTAAATATATAGGGGTCAGGATAGTTGACCCATACCGATTACAGGCAGGCTGCGGGGATTATGAAATTGAGGATTACGAAGATTTCAAAAAGAAGAATTTGGGAAAGTCTATCTTTGTCAGAAGTTTCCGGGAAGACATGCTGGAACTTTGGCACCCGGATTTTGACGTGCTGGGATATGTAATCCAAAAAGATGAAGATTAAAAAAATAATAAATGACTTTATAACAAAACATATCTGAACCGGATATATTTCAAATAACTAAATTTTCAGTGAGCCGCGGAAGGCACGGCCACTATAAAAACAGGGGGCGGTATTGTGATAAATAAAGACGCGGCCGTAGCGGCGGTCGGCAAAGATAGCCCCGCCGAGTTTTCTAACCGGGTCGGGAGTTTTTAACCAACTCTGGGTTTTGGTATCGAATTCTCCCAGAGTCTGCAGTTTCCGGTACTGCTCCTCCGTTAACAGTTCGATACCCATGGCGTTGGCAATATCGATGACATTACCGGCCGGATGTCCGCCGCCTTTCCGCGACTGCTGGCCTTCCCGGTCGTAACAGAGGTTCCGGCGTCCGAGGGGGCTTTCCGGCGAACAGTCGTAAAAGATTAATTCACCGGATTGTTTATCGGTACTGATGATATCCGGCTCACCATCAGTGTTTTCCATTTCAGACAGGGACCAGAGTTTGTCAGGATTTTTTTCCAATCCGGACCGGACATTTTGCCAGTCAACTCCCGGATGGCGGGATGAATTTTTCTCAAACCTGACTTTCAGGGTTTCAAGCAACTCCCGAACCCGGGCGGGGGATAAAACTTTCCCTGACATAATAATTGATTATAAATGAGACAGAGATGGATGGATTGTGAAAATTATTACATTAATTAACCCAAAGGTACATGTAAATTAACAGAATATGAATAATAACATCAAATTAATCGTATATGCGGTTTCAGATCTGGCAGCGGCAAAGAAACTGTTCGGGGTGTTTTTGAACGTCCAGCCATATGTAGACTCAGCTTATTATGTAGGGTATAAAGCCGGGGAGTTAGAGGTGGGATTAACGCCAAAATCACCAAGCCAGAATGCCAGTCCGCCGGTAGTTTATACAGATACCGATGATATACGTACGAGTATGAAGATGTTATCGGATGCCGGGGCAACCGTGGTCCAGGAGCCTAAAGATGTGGGAGGAGGAATGACGGTAGTGATGGTGAAGGACAATGACGGAAATATTTTTGGCCTGCGGCAGAAGAGCCTATAAATGGGTAATTAAAATGCAAAAAATTGCACCCCGGATTATGGTTTGATAAAAAGGCCAGGACAGCTGCTGGGTTTTACGGAAAGGTGTTGGAAAAGAAGACGGATATGGAAGAAGGAGATTAATTAGAAATGCCGGCGGGGAAAACATTTGTTCCTTCCGGGAAACATGACAATATAAAGGGCAAGACCAAGGAACCAGAAATGATAGTGAAGGAAGAATTTGGGAGAATAAAGAAATCAGGAGCAAAAGTGGCGGCAAAGCCATATAAAATGGGGGAGAGTGAAATGCGGATTGCGACATTTGCAGATCCGGACGGTAATTACTTTCAGCCGGTGACTCCGCGGAAAGAAGAAGAGAAATAAAGCCATAAAACTTGACAAAAAGTTAATATAGTGGAAATATTGGCTGAATGAAGAGATATTTGCCGCTTATGACACTGATATTTATTACAGGGGTGGTCGGGGTGAGAAGAGTTTCCGGGGAGGCGGGGGTAATTCCCGGCGTTCCGACTGACGGTTATCCGAACGGAATTTTTATCAGTGCAGAGAGCTTTGATTTTAATTGGTCGGCAGTGGCAGCCAGCCCGTCCGGGACGACTACTTATCAATTTCAGTCGTCTTTATCACCAGATGAAACCGGTGGGGTGCTGACTGCCAATTTGTGGCAGTCGGGGACACTTTTGACAAACAGCATTCATTCCCCGGGAGCACCGGAGGGAAAATGGTACTGGCAGGTGAGGGCCAGAAGTCCTGACGGCGAATACGGTAACTGGAGCCGGATTTGGACAGTGACAATTGACAGGATGGCGCCGACAGTGCCGGTTTTGATGACTCCGGTTAACCTGGCAACAGTCCAGCCGGGAGGGAATTTTGGCTGGCAAAAGGCAAATGATTTAAGCCCGGTGACGTACACATGGGAGATAGCCAGAAATAATCTGATTTCCCTGGCTGACGGGGCGTTGGCTGAGCCTTTGGTATCAAAAACCGGGCTGACTGACCCGGTAATGAAAAATTTTCAGCTAGCCGACGGAGGATATTACTGGCATGTGAGGGCAGTAGACCTGGCAGGAAATACGAGTGCCTGGAGCCAATTATTCAGGGTAACGGTGGCCCATCAGGTGGTACCGACTCCCACGCTTACACCTGCGGCTGCTCCGATACAAACTTCGGTAACAGCAGCTTCTGTGACAACTCCGGCAGTCCAGACAGCCGGGGAGAGACCAACAAGGGTTTCGGAGCAGCGTAAAAACAACAGGCAGAGAAGATTAAGATAGATTAAGGATTATTTTGTGCCTTAGAGATTATGATAGGCCGGTGGTGACAGATTCGAAACAATTGGAAAGAGGGCTGCAGAATTTGGAGGATAGGGTCCGGAAGCTGAAAGACGGGGAATGGGTGGAACAGCTGTATCAAAAGGCCCGGGAGATAGTGAAAAAATATCATAAGTCTTCGGTGATATTTTTACAGAGAGAATTGTTAATGGGTTATGAGGAATCGACCATTCGTATATATAACACGAATGCCGGGGATTTGGATAATTCCGGTGAAAAGGGGGGATTTATATCCTGGCGGGGTGAGATTTTTTGGGGTGCCATAAAATTCTTGTAAAAATGACTAGGCCACTATACATGCAGAACGGTTGAGAAGTAATGTCAGGTAGGTACAATGGCTGCTACATGCGCGG
>DAHXMV010000017.1 GCA_027371535.1 Candidatus Amesbacteria bacterium
GGTACCGCTACTGAGCGTGGTAGACGACCAATAGAAGTTGGTAGCGTTTGTCAGGAACCGTGGCGATGGTTTCGTTAGCTTTGATAAAAGAAAGTGCTTTACCGAACCTGCCGTCATTGTTCCAGTTCGGGCATTTAGCCCCGCCGGGGCAGGTTTGAGAACCTCCGAGATTGGCATCCAGGGCAGAACCGGCATCGCCGGCGTTATGGGTAGTGTCACCGTAACCTTCCTCAAACTCCCATTTTCCGACAGCCGAACCGACGGGGGAACCGGGGGCCGGATGGCCTCCATTCATATCCTGAACAATCTGGGAGGGAGTGCGGGCGTAGTTGTAGATTTTGACATCATCTACAATACCGGGAAACTTTTGAGCATAATCCACACCCCTGGCTGCGATAATGACGTTTGAAGCCCGGTTAAAATCGCCCGTGGTGGTATCACTGGCACTGGCTTCCAAATTCCCATCAACATAAACGTAAATTTTACCATTGGCGGCATCCCTGACACCGGTTAAATAATGCCATTTATTGTCGTTAATCTGGGTGCCTCCGGTACACTTGTTGACACTAATCTGGGTTGACGAATCATAAATTAAAAATGTTGCTAAATGTGCTGACTGGCCGTTACACCAACCCAAGATAAGCGAGTACGTATTTATAAAACCATTCCCTTTATCAATAATACTGTAGGCCTGATTACCGGTTAGCGGGCTGGTTTTTAACCAGGTATTTACGGTAAAACTTTGGCTGTGGTTGAAGTTAAATTGATTATTGGTATCGACATAATCGGTGGAGCCATTGAATTTCAAAGCCGAACCGAATTTGCCCGGAGACCAGATTGGACTACCGGTAAATGTACCGGTGGAGTTATTACCACTGGAATCGTAGGCTGAGGTGCCGGTGTTTTCATCCATTTTCCAATATCCCACCGGACCGGGAGCCCAGTGATAAAGTTGGGAAACTTCGGCAGGGGAAAGAGCACGGTTGTAAACACGGATGTCATCTAACTTACCGTCCCAATAAAATCCATTACCGTTGTCAGTGCCGAAATACCAATTGTTGTTAGCATCGGAATTTAGTGTACCTGTGGCCGCTGTTTGTGTTAAATATGTTGCTTCGCTACCGTTTATATAGATCTTGAATTTACGGTCAGTGTTGTCATTGTAGGTGACGGTTACAAACTGCCAAGAACCTGACGGAAAGGAAGAATTTAGAGTAGAACTTGCTCCTGTTCCATTTGATAAGGCGAAAACTTCCAAACGATTGCTGTTATCCAGTCTGAGTTGCTTTGTATTTCCATTCCAAAGAATTATTTCGTAGTTAGTAGAAGCATTATTATGATAAAACCAACCGCTATAAGTGTATGTTGTTAGATTATCCAGTACAGAGGTTGGATTTCCAAGACTTACACAATTATCAACACCGTCAAAGTATCCTGCGTTGCCGAATTTGCCGCCGGTCGGGTAGGCCATGCCGTTGGTTGAGCCGGAAGCAGTGCCATGATTGCCGTTGCCGGAAGAATCAACAACTTCATTAAGAGTCCCCGACCAGGTGGCCTCGTCCATCTTCCAGTAGCCTACCAGGCCATTAGTCATCCAGGCATTATCAGGCCCAAATTGGGCCGACACTTCTTTGGGTGCGCTTTTGGCTATATATATTCCCTTAACCTGGGCCGGGGTTTTGGCAGTCCCGTACAGCCTGACTTCGTCCACAAACCCGGATAGGTAAGAAGTAGCCACCTTGCCGATGGTAATGGCGGAAGCGGAGAAAGATGCAGATGCAGTTACCGTGATTTGCTGCCAGGTGTCGGCGGTTAAAGTAACTGAAGGCTGGCCGTTGACATAAATATTATTAAATCCGGTCGCTGTTATTACCCCGGAAGAAGCCGTGATTTTATGGGAGCCTCCGTCCAGATCAATAATGGCTTCGCCGTTGGTTTTCGGTCTGACCCACAGGGAAACGGTCTTCACGTCCGGCACGGTGGTGGCTACTCCCAGGTATTGCCCCCCCGCAAACCCTAAACACTTTCCGGAATAGCAGCGGCTTTCCTCCGTCCAGGCCGGATCATCGCTGCCCGGAGAAGAAGATGCTCCTAATATGGCATTGTGGTTGTTACCGGAGGAATCGCCGGCGGTTTGCCCGTACCCCTCGTCAAAACTCCAGGCTGCAGTGGGTTTTTCTAAAAATGCCTGGGCGGCTTGCACTCCGGTATCGGAAAAATTTATCCAGCCGATGTCATCGGAAAAAACATAGCCGGTAAAGGCGGCTCCTTCCAGCTTGACATTACTGTTATTGGCGGAAAAATCAATGTAGCTTCCGGTATTTAAAACGTAGGCCTTGCCGGTAACCCGGCCGGTGCTTATATTCACAGCCACCGGCCCCCTGGTATTATCCGTATTCCCGAAATCCACCCATCCCAGATCCTCCGAGAAAACATAACCGGAAAATGCCCCGGTATCGCTGTTGACTTTGACGCTGCTGTTGTAACCGGTGAAATCAAAATAGGCGCCGGTATTTACTGCTTTGGCTTTGCCGGAGATGGCAATTTGGGAAGCAGCTGAAACCCGGGTCGGGCAACTGAAAAACAAAAAAGCAAATATAAACAACCAAGATAGCCAAAACCACCTGTTTCTGGTCAAAACTCTCTCCATATTTTTTAGTTTACACTATGGGCAAAATTTAATTTGACTCCGCCAGGGATTTAAAGGGGATTTGCCGATTTGTTTGTGACGGGGAGAAGAAAGCGGGGGCAAAACAGGTTTCCTTCAGGAAAAAAGCCTGAGTACGAGCGTTGGAGTCAATAAAATAATTAATTGGGCCCAAAAGTATATTCATACCTGAAATGTCTTAGAGAAAAGCTTAACGAACACACCTGACTGAGACCGTCGAATCCGTCTTATTATCGTTGCCCGAGCCGCCGCGGTATTGGTACGTGCCCCACGAGAACTGGGTACCGCTACTGAGCGTGGTAGACGACCAATAGAAGTTGGTAGCGTTTGTCAGGTTGGCCCATGAACCGTCAATATAAGATTGCATCAGCTCTTTTTGGTAGGGCAGCCGCCAGTTGCCGTCGTCGTAAGCCTCGCAGCCTGTTTTGGAGCTAGTCAGCTTGACGCAGTAACAGGCCACTTCCCCGTTGGTGTCACAGACGCCGTCGTCTCCGGGCAGGCCGTTGGGGTATTTGCAATTGTTGGCCGTAAACCAGGTCGAAGACGCAGAAATCCGCGGTGACCACACCAACCCTGTATTTGGGTCCTGTTTTTCCGCTACGCTCCGGCCGGTGCCGCAATAATTATTTCCGGAATTGCAGATGGTCCAGGTGACGTTATAGGCGTCAGCAGGTGTGGTGTTGTTATTATTGTAGTCGTCCACGCCGCCTTTGGCTTTGGTATAACAATTAAGGGCAAAAGTGGTGGTGCAGTCAGCCGAGCCGTAGCCGGTGCCGTTGACTTCCCGGTAATTTTTTACGGATGAGGAATAAATCCGGTTCCACATCATCCCCCAGTCGCCCCACGTTCCGGAGGAGGTCGCTCCCATTTGCTTGGTAGTGAGATCATCGGAGATGGTTTTTATCCTGGATGTGGAGCCGGAGGAAGGGGAACTGCCGGATTGCTCGCCCAACACCCTCCCGAAAATAAACCACATGCTCGATGCAAACAGCATCCCGGCCCCGAAGACGGCCCACATACTTCTTTTCCATCTTTTTTTGCCAAACCAGGACCTAGTGTACATTCTCAGAGAATAATTGTTACCCGGACTTTTGTCAAAATATCCTTTTGATTATCAATGAGAAGAGGTTTGAATGATAAAGTGTTTTCAGCTTGATTATGGGGAAAAATATCTTCAAATATCCGATTGTTATTAAACAATATGGAATAAATAAGAAGAGATACAGTCGCCACAACGAAAACAGGTATTATTATTTTCCATCTTCTACTTACCTTTCCCCACATCATAGGACTTGTCCGTTTTCGATTATAACAAAGCAAGGATTTAAAAACTATTTAGGATACTTAATTACAAATTGAATAATAAACATCTGCCCCGAGGTAAGTCTATAAAATCTTAATGAGAAGAATTTTATTTTATAATTGTAGCTGTTACTTCCCCCTACATATAGTGACAAACGTCAGTAAACCAGAAGATTTTGGAACGGAGGAAGGAGGGTTTTTAGAGCCGGTGTTTGGATCCATAACAGATACTTGAAAAGTGATTATAACGTCAATATGTCAGAATTTTGAACTGGATCATGGCCCATATCTGACGGTAAAGCCCTGGTTGAAAAGATTATAAATCTGAGCGGAAGTGAGGGCATAATTATAGATTCTGACATCATCGATCTGACCGCCAAAGGGGTAGTTCTGATTATTCGACGGATCTATCCCAATATTGAGGTTGTAAACATTACTAACCGGGTTGATGGTCTGGGCAACGGGATGTGTGGATGGAACACCATCGACATACAGGTTCATCCAGGATCCATCCCAAGTGAAGACGACATAGTGCCACAATCCGTCATTGAGGTAGGTCTTTGAGCTGACAATGTTGATATTTGTAGTTCCATTAGCCAGTTCGCCCCGGAAAGCGCTGGCTTGACCGGCCAGACAATAACCATTTTGGTCGGTAGACCAGTTATCTTTACAGATGATTGCCGGCCAATCACCGCTTCTCCATTTGATCCAGGCGGATACGGATCCTAACGCTGACAATTGCAGGGCAGCCGGGTTTCCGGCATTGACATAATCCCTGCTGCCGTCAAAGGCCAGGGAACCGCTGTATTTCCCGTTGGTCCCCCCGTTCCACATCTCGGTAGAGACACCGCTACCGCAGTTACCGGCAGTCCTGCCGGTGTTGGGGGTGATGGTCCCGTTGTAACCGGTCACAGACCGGTCGGATTTCGGGGCGGTATCGTGCAAAACTGTGCCGGTGCATTCATCAAAGTTGTAGTAGGCAACCGGGGCACCGCGGTTGTAATCCCAGGCAATCTGGGAGGGAGTGCGGGCGTAGTTGTAAATTCTCAACTGGTCAATTTTACCTAAAAATGCATATACATTATTGCCCCAGAACCTACCGATTTCATTAACAATAAGATCGTCGGGGGGAACAGAAGTTCCTGTACATGGTCCATTGATGTCCGGGATACTATTTTGATATATAACCATGGTATTCTTACCGGCATTTCTGGTAACGGTGTAATAATTCCAGGAGTTTGGGTCGCTTGTAGAAGTGCCGTAACAAGTGTTACCGCTGTTGGAGACTGTCATGTGGGTTGTATTAAGATTTACGTATAAATTACT
>DAHXMV010000018.1 GCA_027371535.1 Candidatus Amesbacteria bacterium
CGTGACGGGGACTACCGGTACCGGCACGCCCCATATCCTGGATATTGCCACCTCATCCGGTGACATCCGGTCATATTTCGCTGCGGATGGCAGCCTGGTAACGGCCGATGCCATTACCGCCCCGACGACCGCCGACACGATTAACGGACTGATCGTCAATAACGGGGCGTTATCCAATGTACCTACAGTAGACACCATCGGCGTAGCCCCGACCGGGATCACCTTTGCCAACGGCGGCACCCTCTCTGCCACCAATACCGCCTTAAACCTCCAGGGCGACGGGACGGTGGATGTGAATATTGCCGGTGGAGCGGGAGCTACCGGGTGCACGGTGACCAACTCAAACGGCAACCTGGCCTGTTCCGGGAATATCACCGGCTCCGCTTCCGGGACCGTGGGCTACTGGTCAAGGAATGCGGCCACCAATACCCTGTACCCGGCCTCAGACACCGACAAGCTGACCTTAAACGGCCTCCTGACGGCTACCGCCGGAGCCACGCTGGCCGGAAATATTACTGCTAACCTGGGCGACAATAATCAGTTAGCTATAAATGCCACCCCAACAACAGATATCAACCAAAATAGCATTAAGATAACGTTAAACCCGTCAATTAACGGTTCTACGGCAACTTTGCAAGGTATGGTAATCAGCCAATCGGATAATGCTACAACCGGAATTTACGATACTTTATTAAAAGTGGAAAACCTGAAAACGCTTGAAACTACCACTAACGGATTATGGATAGACCAGAATGCCGCAGGAGGTACCATGACTAACGGTCTGAATATCTCTAATACCGCAGGAATGATGACGAACGCCATAAATATCAGCAGTAGCATCAGCGGAAATATACTAAATACTCCGTCAATTACCATTGACGGAACAGGTATTATTGCAGGTGCTAATGGTATTACTTCATCGGGGGTGATTGCATTTACAGGTCTGACAACAAATGGTGTGGTCTATACATCCGGAGGAAACGGTACTCTGAATACCGAAAGCCAATTATCAGTTATCCGAGGTGGTACCGGAGTTTCGTCGCTAGCATCGGGAGGGGTAATTATCGGTAATGGGGCTTCCTCGCTATCTGCAGTAACAGGGACAGCTAACCAGGTGTTAAGAGTCCCATCAGGCGGAGGCAGTCCAGCGTTCGGCGCTATTAATCTGGGATCAATCAGTGCAGTAACCGGGACATTGGCTATTACAAACGGCGGCACGGGGTTGTCGGTTACGCCTTTAGATGGAGAATTACTTATCGGCAATACTTCTACCAACGCTTATGTTAAGTCGAAATTAACACCCGGGAATGGCATAGATATTACAAACGGGTCGGGAAATATAACATTAGCGACAAAACTGGACACATCCGGAAATGCCGGATCTGCTTCTTCCAGTTCCGGTCTGGAATTTAATAACGGCGGTCTGACTATGCTGAAGGGCTGTAATAATGGAGAAATATTAGCCTGGGATAAAACAAATGGTGTTTGGGTTTGTTCGGCTGCCGGGAGTGCGGATATTACTGCAGTAGGTGATGTCCCTTCGGGTGAAGCTTTTACTATAGACGGCGGAAAAGGGGCTAACCTTTATTTCCACAATTCCGGGTTTGTGTCTGATTTGTCACAGGGAACCCTGACTGCCGGTCAGACTTATACTTTACCAGACATCACCGGTACATTTGCTATGCTTTCCGGCACCCAAACTTTTACCGGAGCCAAGACCTTTAACGATATCACCATCGCTGATACCAATGTGCCCTTTACCGGAGGGTCAACCACCTTTGACCTGAATGCCGCCGGGACCAATACCCTGAATA
This sequence comes from Candidatus Amesbacteria bacterium, assembly GCA_027371535.1. GTDB lineage: Bacteria > Patescibacteriota > Microgenomatia > CAZETR01 > Amesbacteraceae > DAHXMV01. The sequence continues at coordinate 1,815 of DAHXMV010000018.1, forward strand.
TTATCAATTCCTATGGCACGGACGTGGCCAACCTGAACCTCTCGGACGGCAGCCTGCTGACCAACAACGTGTCCAGACTGACCAACGCCGGAGTTCTGCAGAACATCACCGGTTATACCCAGACCTCGGGCAACTTTGACGCTTCCGGCTCGGCCGGCACTTTCCAGACGCCGACCGGCAACGTGTCATTAAACGGAGACACTACCGTGACTTCAGGCAAAAACCTGACCATCGCTTCGGGGAATGAAACTATTACCTCGGGTAACCTGACATTATCATCCGGCAAGTTCTCCGATACCCTGACTACCGGCGTCAACAATGACAGCCTGGCAGCTATCTCCCTGACCAATTCCGCCGCGTCCGGGACAGTGGCCGCCGCCGGTCTGAACATCAGCCTGACCGGTACCTCCACCACCGGCAGCAATACCTTAAACGGAGTCAACTTCCCCAATGTGACCCCCATTGCCAACAATACCTTTAACGCTTTGGCTTTCGGGACAGGTTATACCAATTTCCTGTCTTCCCCCAGTATCAACATCTCAGGCACGGGGGCCATCAGCGGAGCGACGGGAGTGTCCACCACCACCCTGACGGCTTCCTCTACTGAAACATTTTCCAATTTAAC
>DAHXMV010000019.1 GCA_027371535.1 Candidatus Amesbacteria bacterium
CGTGGCTGGCGGTCGATCCGCTGCTCCATAGTTCAAACAACGATAACACCATCAGCGCCACTACCCCCAGCCACAGCAATTTCTGAAAATCAAATCTCATCTGGACTATTACCCCTCTTACCGGCGGCTTTTTTTTTGCCTGCCCGTTTTTCTTGTCTTCTTCTTTTGCCATAACGGTCATATTCTACATTAATAACTTTATGTTGTCACTCTCACCTTTCAACTGCTATCCTGCCTAACCTTGTATGCTCTGTTACATCAATCCGCTCCATTAAATCCCCGGATCTGGGGTCGGATAAATACAATGTTAGACCAAATTCCATACATACCTGTTTATTGAAATTGACCACTCTTATTTCCATACTTCCCCCGGTTGGATTATCAAGAAAATCTCTCTTTACTTCTGCCAGATGCTTCTTTATTGCCTCAATGCCAAGCTTGTTCGGTGTTACAGATGTCTTTACAGCCATTCGATTGATTCACTTCATTTATCGGGTGCGTATGAATACTACCCACACGCCTTTGTTTGCCTTCTCTCCCCTTGGCCGAACTAAAATTAATCGCTCCGGATTTGCTGGTACCCGGAGTAATCTTTCCCATAACTATCGATTTCATATCCGTATCCACCAGAATTGATTGGGAATATTCCACCCCTTTGCTTTTTGTTGCACTTCTCAGTTCGGTTTGGTGCCGGAATAGATATCCCGTTACCAAGTAACCCCAAAGCCACCAGAATGCTTTTGAATTGTGCAAAATCCCAATGGCGGTTTTCAGTCAACTTTTCTAATGTTTTCTGGTCCTCATGGTGGATGGCAGGTGTAACATAAATCTCCCGGCTTGTATCGTTATCCATAATCTCTCATCTCACTTTTGCCCCTACCGGTAACCCTTCGGCACTGATAAACATGGGCTTAACCGACCCGTGTTCCCCAAACGACAGATCCAACCCATCCACAGCCAAAATCATTCCCTGTGATTCTTCTCCCATCATTTTCCGGTATTCCAGATTGGTCACAAATAAAAATCTTTTATCCTTAAAATCATCCGCTTTGTAACCGTATGGTCGCACTCCGGTGAATATGGTTCTCTTCCCGATTTCCCCGAAATCCACATGCAACCGGATCAGCTTTTCACTCTTTTCCACATCTTCCGCCGCCTCCACATATCCCACCCGTATCTCCACTTGCGCAAACTGATCTATTTTAATCACCTGCCAATTTTATCACCGGAAAGTCGTTAATCCGACTGGTGTTCAATAGATCTGACTTTTGTTTTAATCTCCTTCACCAGACCCCTGTATTCAGCGGTTATATCAGATACATTTCCTTCTGCATCCGGCTTGCCGGAATTTTTTACCATTTTGACTACTTCCCACCGCAGTTTCGAAAATCTGGTCTCCAGTTTCCTTGCATCTTTTCCGTCCTTTTTAATATCAGCATA
>DAHXMV010000001.1 GCA_027371535.1 Candidatus Amesbacteria bacterium
TCAAACACCACAGATGTATGTTAAAACCTATTTACAGAAAGGAGGTCAACCGTTCTCTATCTAGGTGGCCAGCACAGTTAATTGATAAATGAATATAATTATGATATACAAGTGATAAGGACATGAAAAATAAAAATCTGGTGTGGATTGGGGTGGTAATTTTACTTCTGATTATCGGATTATTCATTTTTATAGGTCCAAAAAATCACACTCCGCAAACCGCAAGTCAAAACAGTCTATCCGGTCAAAATACCGGCACCAACAATAACAATCAGCAATTGAGATCACTCGGAGAACTTTTGGCCATGAACGTACCCCAGCAGTGCAGTGTTCTTAACAAAAATACGGATTCCCAATCACAAGTAAAAATAGTGATGAACCAGGGAAAAGTGAGGGCAGATATCAATGCCACGGTGAACGGAAAAAATTTGGTCTCGCACATGATTGTCACTGGCGGGGTAGACTACTTCTGGGTGGAAGGCCAATCCCATGGTTTTAAAATGGCATATAACCCGGTTAATCAGACCGGAACTTCACCCGGCGGTCTGCAAACGTATAATAATATCAACACCGGTGGGAAAATGAATTACAATTGTTCGGGATGGACACCGGATGATTCCGTGTTTACGCTGCCTGCAAATATGGATTTTTCGGATTTTTCCGGAGTGATTCCGGGCACCTCGGCGGCGGGCAGCCCAAGCGGGCTGGCTCCGGCGGATAAGTGCGCAGTCTGTGCCAATCTTTCCGGCACGCAGAAAACACAGTGTCTGGCAGTTATGGGATGCAAGTAATCTCCGGTCTTAGTTAAAATTCAGGAATTTCTCAGAAATCCGGTATAATCTGGAATAACTATGAAAGTTTTAGTAGTGGAAGACGAACACAAAATCGCCAATTCAATCAAAAAAGGTCTGGAACAGGAAAATTACGTCGTAGATGCGGTATATGACGGGACTAGCGGGTATGATATGGCCAGCGGTGAAACCTATGATGTGATAATTCTGGATCTGATGCTTCCGGATATGGACGGAATTGAAGTCTGCAAGAAACTGAGAGAAAATTCCATCCACACGCCGATACTGATGCTGACTGCCAGGGGTCAATTGGAAGACAGGGTGGAAGGCCTGAATTCGGGAGCAGATGATTATTTAGTAAAACCTTTTGCATTTACGGAACTTTTAGCCAGACTGAAAGCCCTGTCCAGAAGACCCAAGGATGCTTCCGGCCCGGTGTTGTCAGCCGGCGATTTAAGTTTAAATACACTGACTTATGAAGTGAAACGCGGCAATAAACAGATTGATTTATCAAGAAAGGAATATACCCTGCTGGAATATTTATTAAGACACCAAAATACGATACTGACAAAAGACCAGATCATTAATAATATCTGGGATTATGATTCGAATATTCTGCCCAATACCGTAGAAGTATATATCGGATATCTGAGAAATAAAATTGATAAAACGTTTCCGGAAAAAAGACCGATGATTTCTACAGTCAGAGGATTCGGATATAAAATTGAAAGTGAGAAATAATGTTTACCAAAGCTAGACTGACGCTCACCGGATGGTATGTGCTGATAATCATGGCTATTAGTATTTTTTTCAGTATAGCGGAATACCGCAGTTCATCTGCAGAACTGGAAAGGTCTTTTCGGAGACAGGTCTTCAGAAATACCCCTTTCATTACACCTCCCGTCCTCCCCGATTTCGAAAGTTCGCTGGTACAGGAAGCGGAACGGAGAATTGCCCTGGAACTTTTGCTAATTAACCTGATTATTCTGGCCGGTTCATCTTTTGCGGCATATTTTCTGGCCGGGAAGACCTTAAAACCCATTGAAATCATGGTAGATGAACAAAAAAGATTCGTAGCCGACGCTTCACATGAGCTGCGGACACCATTAACGGCGATGAAAACGGAAATTGAAGTTACCTTAAGGGATAAAAAGTTAGATATTAAACAAGCACGGGAACAGCTGAACAGCAATCTGGAAGAAGTTAATAAAATGCAATCATTATCAAACTACCTGTTATCCCTGTCCAAATACCAGGACAGTAAAAGTCATTTCGAATTTACAGATACCCCGATACTGGAGATTATTAATGACGTTGCGGAAAAAACCAGGATTGTAGCTGATAAAAAACATATAGGCATTATAGTTGAAGGTGAAAACGTAACCGCCCAGATAAACCCGGTGAGTATAACCGAGCTGGTAAACATTCTTCTGGATAATGCTGTCAAATACAGCCACAATGACGGTAAAATAATCGTTAAATTACGACAGGAAAACCATCTGGCGGTAATTTCTGTACAGGATTTCGGAATGGGGATTAAAGCCAGCGATCTGCCATATATTTTCAACCGTTTTTACCGGGCCGACTCGTCACGTAATAAATCACACATAGACGGTTACGGTTTGGGCTTAGCGATAGCCAAAAGCATCACTAATTTGCATAATGGAGAAATACAGGCCGAAAGTGTGGTGGATACCGGTTCGATATTTACAGTCAAACTACCCCTGAAAATGAATAGGGTAAATTTAAGAAAGATCTCAGCAATTTCTTAGTATACAAGCTTATATTAAAAACAATGAAAAATAAATCCGGTATCATGGCCAAAATAATTAAACACAAAAAGTTGTTTCTGGTAACAGCGATTGTAGTAGCTCTGGTTATAGGTTGGAATCTTTCACACCAAAAATCAAATGCCATATCTTATACAACCGATACGGCTACAAAAGGCACGTTGATTACAAGCGTTTCCGCCTCAGGAAATATCACCTCGGGCAACCGTCTCTCTATCACTACTGCGGCCACGGGGACAGTCACCGATGTTTACGTTAAAAACGGGGACAAAGTCACTACCGGACAAAAAATTGCCCAAATCACGCTGGACCAGGATTCGCTTCAAAACCAGGCTTCGGCACTGGCAAGTTATCTGTCGGCTAAAAACCAATTGTTTTCCGCCCAAACTAATCTGTATTCCCTGCAAAATTCTGAATTTTTGGCCAATCAGAAATTTATCAACGATGCGATTGCCAGAAACCTGGACACAACGGATCCGACTTATATAGAAGAAAATGCCCTGTGGCTTCAAGCCGAAGCAAATTACAAGAATCAAACCAATGTCATTAGCCAAGCCCAGGCATCCCTGACCAGTGCCTGGCTGAATTATCAGAAGCTGTCTTCGACAATACTTTCCCCTTCAGACGGGACAGTGAGCGACCTGTCCCTTGCTCCCGGTTTACCTTTGGTTAATCAGAATTCTTCTTCGTCAAATTCCAACGCCAATACTTCACAAGCCGTGGGAACAATTACCCTGCCTAACGGACGGTTGGAAGCAGTAGTGGATGTGTCGGAAATCGATTCCCCCAATGTCCAACCCGGCCAAAAAGTAACTCTTACCCTGGATGCGTATCCCAGCAAAACTTTTACCGGAAAGGTGCTTTTAATCAATACCAACGGCGAGGTAAGTTCCGGGGTGACCACATATCCGGCGACCATCCTACTGGATACTGACGCAGGCAATATTTATCCGAATATGGCCGTAACGGCAAATATTATAACCAGTGTCAAAGATAATGTTATTTTAGTTCCGTCGGCAGCGTTGGTAACAACCAACGGCCAAACGCAGGTCAGGGAATTGGTAAACGGCCGGGAATTACTGGTAAACGTGACTCTCGGGGGATCAAACGATACCCAAACAGAAGTTGACTCGGGAGTTAAAGAAGGAGATACAGTCATTACCGGGACTTCATCTCCATCCACAAGTTCAGGTTCCGGTGGTTCAGCATCACCTTTTTCCAGGATCGGCGGAAGAAGCGGGGGGGGGTTTGGCGGAGGAGCGGTCAGAGTCATCGGCCGCGGGGGGTAAATATGAAAAGCCGACCAATTATTGAAACCAGCCACCTGTCGAAAATATATAAAAATGATTCAGTAGAGACTGTGGCATTAGTCGATGTAACTTTTGGTATCAATGAAGGAGAATTTGTGGCAATAATGGGACCATCAGGATCTGGTAAATCGACATTGATGCATATTCTGGGGGCCCTGGATCTGCCAACCTCCGGCACATATATTTTGGACGGGGAAAACGTAGAAAAACTGACAGATGACGAACTGGCAGACATCAGAAACCGGAAAATCGGTTTCGTGTTTCAGGCTTATAATCTGCTGCCGAGAACCAGCGCCCTGAAAAATGTGATGTTACCTATGGCCTACGCCGGTGTACCCAAGGAAGAAAGGCGGGATAAAGCTGATAAATTTCTGAAAATGGTAGGCCTAGGAGACAGAATTAACCATACCTCGAACCAACTATCAGGAGGCCAGCAGCAAAGGGTGGCAATAGCCAGAGCATTGAGCCTGAATCCGGCCATACTCCTGGCAGACGAACCAACCGGAAATATTGCCACGACCCAGGCTGAGGAAATAATGGCGATATTCCAGCAATTAAACGACCAGGGCCATACCATTGTAATGATTACGCATGAGCCGGACATTGCTGAGCACGCAAAACGGATCATCCATATCAGGGACGGAAAAATCGTCAAAGACAGTGACGGACATAAGCAAAAATTAGTGAGCCACAAATCAACCAGTTAAAAATCTATGGAACCGACAGAATTAATCAGCGAAGCATTAGGAACCCTGACCGTCAATAAAATGCGAACGGGCCTGGCCATACTCGGCATTGTCATCGGCATTGGCAGCGTGATAGCTCTGGTATCCCTGGGACAGGCAACCCAGCAGACTATTTCATCCCAAATAGAATCCCTGGGAGCGAATCTGTTAACCGTCGAGCCCGGAGCCCAACGTTCCGGAGCAGTTAGAGGAGCTTTCGGCGGGGGAACCACACTGACACTGGACGATGCCAACGCCATTTCCACATCACCCCAGGTGACCACTGTTCAGAATGTTTCCCCGGAAGTCCAGAGGCGGGCCCAGGTGACCACCGGCAGCAACAATACCAATACGGAAATTGTAGGGGCAACCCCGGCATATCTGATCGTTCATAAAATTACCCTGTCCTCGGGAAGTTTTATATCGCAAAGAGACGTGAAAGGCATAACCAAGGTAGCCGTAATTGGTCCGCAAGTGGTTTCGGATTTATTCGGCGAAGGAACTGATCCAGTTGGCCAGGATATCCGAATAAACGGTAAAACCTTTACCATCATCGGGGTGACGGTTTCCAAAGGCGGAACAGGCTTTCTGAACCGCGATGACATTGTCTATATACCCCTGACTACAGCTATGAAAGAGATCTTTGGTATCAACTATCTGAATTCAATTGCCCTGGAAGCTAAAAGCCCCGATGTGATGACCCAAGCCCAAAATCAAGTCGGCTATCTGTTATTGGCCCGCCATAAACTGGGAGATCCCACGCAAGCCGATTTTTCAATATTTTCCCAGCAGGATATTCTAAATACCGCATCGGCTACTACGGGGACTTTTACTACACTGCTGTCCGGGATAGCAGCGATCTCCCTACTGGTAGGAGGTATCGGAATCATGAACATCATGCTGGTGACGGTAACTGAAAGGACCAGGGAAATCGGACTGAGGAAGGCTCTGGGAGCAAAAAAGCAAACCATTACCCTGCAGTTTCTGACGGAATCGATAATTCTGACTTTTTCAGGGGGAGTGATCGGAGTAGGGGTAGGAATTATTGCTTCCTATATAATTTCAAATCTGATCAGTTCACCTTTTGCAGTCTCTCTGTCTTCTATAGCCCTGGCTTTTATAGTTTCTGCCGGAATCGGCATCCTTTTCGGCTGGTATCCGGCCAAGCGGGCAGCTAATTTACAGCCTATTGAAGCCCTCAGATACGAATAAAATATCATAAGTTAAAAGTTACAAATTACAAATCAAAATAACTTATAAAGGGGGTGAAAATTAATGAAAAATCCAATAGTAATAGGACTTATAGCACTGATTGTCGGAACCGGCGGAGGTTTTTACTCCGGAATGAAATTCCAGCAAAGTAAGACCCCCACTTTTGCCAGAAGAGGAAATTTTACCGGCAGACAGGGCGGCAGCAGAAACGGTTTTATACCTATTAACGGACAAATAATTTCCGCTGATAGCAATTCGATTACCGTATCCATGCAGGACGGTTCACAAAAAAATGTATTTGTGACTTCAACAACCCAGATTAATAAGGCCTCTGCGGGAACTATGGCGGATCTGACAACCGGGCAGCGCGTAGCGGTATTCGGAATCACTAATCCCGACGGCAGCATAACAGCCCAGAATATTCAGATAAGGCCGGTACAAAGACCTTTTGGTACACCGAACCAGGGACCGTAGCCAGAAAAGGCGTAAAAACAAAAAAGAGGACCGCCAAAAGCGGTCCTTTTCAGATACAAATTATCAGTGCAGCATGCCGGACCACTGGATCATCTTGACCGTCAATGCCAATAAACAAACCAACACGGCCAGTATGGCCAACGTTACATTAGGCCTTTGGGACAAAGGCGCCAAATGTTTTGGCAGAGCCCGGACTTTTTTAGGAGCAACTTTTTTAACAGCCATATCTGTATTTAGCGTAAACTTTTACCGGACGGTTGTCAAGGAGTTTTGGATAAGGATTTGAAAGCCACAAATGAATTCGTGTCATCGGGGTTTTTAATGGTGAAAAGCGGACTGACGGAACCAATATCCGGCTGATCCGCGGATGAAATCACCAAATTATGCCCTTTCAGGCTGATTCTGCTCCAGTCCCGGGTTCCGGGATACAGGATATCAATGTTACCGAAACGATATCCGGAAATACCCGGAGATAAGTCTTCCGAAGGCAGGGGGAATGATTTCTGAAATACTGCCGGAGGGAATCGGCTGACAAATAAATACGCCATTAAGGCATTTTCATTATGTGCATCCAATATTACCCGGTCATAATTAACAGACTGTTTTAAAGCTAATCGGACGGCCGGAATAAAACCGGTATTAAAGTGACTGCTGCTGTTTACCCTATAAATGGTAAAAAAATAATATCCGGTCAGACAAACAGACAACATATAAATTGTAAAATATATCAGCCGTACAGATTTTTTACGCAGCAGGAAAGCGATCCCCAGGGAAATGATAAAAACCAGGACCGGAAACATGAATAATAAACGCGGGCCATGGGTGCCGCCGTCGCGGGTAAACACCGATGGTAAGGGGGAAACCAAAAGCCAGAAAAGTAATAATCTTGATTTATGATTCATAAAGTAAGATCTAAAAACATAAAATAAACCCAGGATAAAAGGCAAAAGTTCCACCAGATAAAATTGACCGGTATTGGGCTCGTTCAGATTATGACGCAGTTCCGGATCCCCTTTTAAAAACAAAAAAGTCGTCGATAAAGCCCGGGAATAATTGCCGATCAAAACAGTTCCCCAGGAAGAAATTTTATTAAAGACAATCTTTTCGATCAGAGTCGGCTGCATACCCACCTGACGGGTCTTACCCGAACCCAGGGCGGCTTCCAGACGCTGGTAATTAACCTCAGATTGAGTGGTCGGGTCGGTAAAAACCGACAACTCCCCCACTCGCAGGCCGATATGGCCGAAGACAGTTTCATAAACCACGGGCAGACAAATTAAAATAAATAGAATTACCGGTAAGATAAAATTTCTAACTTCTAATTTCAAATTTCTAAACCGGTGCCAATGAATAAGAATTAAAACTAAAATGAATATCGGTAAAAAGACTTTGGCCGTACCGTAAGACCAGAGGGTAAGGCCAAAACCAAGAGATGCCAGCCACAGATAACGGCCATTTTTTATAAATTCCAAAAATCCTATCAACCCCAAAAGCAGGAAAGGAACTACCAAGGTGGATTCGGCTGCAATCCGCCCCTGAATTAAAAGCCACGGGGCAAAAGCTGCCACCATAACCGAAACCCAGGAATATTTACCCAAATGCAGCCAGTGATATGCCAGGTAGAAAAAGAAGAAGAGAGAGATAACGGAAAAAACAGCCGCGGTAATTCTGACGCTCATTACGGTCATGCCTAAAAGGCTGATCCAGGGAACAGTCAGATACATATACAACCCCGACCGGTAATCGGCAAAAGAATGCAGGTGGGCGGGAAACGGATCACCAAAATAGTCCCGGCCGGTATGCAACAGGGAATATGACTGATATCCGGTATCCAATTCATCCCAATATAAACCCGAAGGCTGAGAACCAATCTGCCAAAAACGAAAAACTGCGGCCAAAAAGGCGAAAATAATAAATATTTTCATGGAGCACCTATCCGGTTGAGGAAATCTGAGCTACCTGTTTTGCCGATTTGGTACGGACATAGGTCAATTTTGCCCGCCTGACATTACCGGTCTTTTTGACTTCCACTTTGAGAATCCAGGGGGAGTTGACAGGAAAAATCCTTTCCACTCCGATACCCCCGGCGGATATTTTCCTGACGGTAAAGGTTTTGTCAGGATCCCGGCCCCGGATACCGATAACCAAGCCTTCAAAAATCTGAGTCCTCTCCTTATCGCCTTCGATGATTTTCTGATGAACCCGGATAATGTCACCGGAACCCACCCGGACATCCCTGATATTAACCTCGTTAGCCATAGACTGATATTTTACCTTAATCAGGAGTTTTTTAAAAGCAGGTCAATTTCCGTTTTCAGACTTTCATTCCAGGCTATGCCGTAGGGCAGAGTTACGGTTTTGGCTGAAGAACCGCCGGTAAAAACCAATTCTGCCGGCTGGCCATTCTGATGCTTTTGGAGCAGACTGTTTAAAGCTACCAGTCTGGAGGACGGTGTATGGGGGGGGATATATATGGAAACGGGGATTTTGGCATTACTCTGACGGTGATCGGAAGACGCAGGGAAAATATTCCGGACAGAATTCTGAACCTGACTGCCGTTTTTTATAAACGGCATCACCGTATCCGGACCGGCAAACTCGGCAGCTGTGCTGACGATTAAAGACACTTCCTTTTTAACGTTATCCGGATCTTCATCGTCGCTTACGGCCAACGCCGGTTCAACCCGGCCCTGAAAAATAATCAAATTATCAGTTTTCCAGACATTTTCCGTGGCCGCAAAAACCCGGGGAAAAACTATTACTTCCACACTTCTGCCCAAGTCGGAGATTTTGGCAAAACACATGGGTAAATTATTGGTCTTGGTGGTGACATAACGACAGGTTTCAATAATACCGCCCAGAGTAACAGCCCTGTTGGAAAAGTCCTCATTGTACAGATCGGTGATGCGATTGGTTACCAAATCCCCCAGTTTGGCCAGTTTTTCAGCATGAGGATGCTCTGTCAGATAGAAGCCGAGTAAATCTTTTTCCATCTCCAATTTCTGCTTTTTTTCAAATTCCGGAATATCCGGCAGCTGGTCACTGATCCCGTTATTTTCAGCTTCACCAAAAAGACTAAACTGTCCCAGACTTTTCATTTTACTAAGACTGGTACCCCTTTCCCTGATTTTATCCAGGGCTGAAAGTAAAGAAGATCGTTTGCCGAACTGATCCAAACAACCGGATTTGATAAGACTTTCCAGAACCTTGCGATTGACTTTTTGGTTGTCTACCTGGAGACATAAATCCGTAAAAGAAGTAAATTTGTGGTCAATTCTGGCTTTAAGTATTGACTCTATGGCTACTTCACCAACATTTTTTATAGCGGAAAGACCAAATCGGATGGCTTTTCCATCAAGTGAGTCTTTATTGTCCTCAATTGTAAAATTTGTATCCGAATTATTAATATCGGGCGGCAATACTATTATATTAATGCGTTTACATTCATCAACCGCCTCGACGACTTTCTCGGTGTTGCCGGACTCGGCCGTCAATAAGGCCGTCATATACTCTACCGGATAATTGGCTTTTAAAAAAGCCGTCTGATAAGAAACGAAACCGTATGAAGCCGCGTGGGCCTTATTAAAACCATAACCCTGAAACGGGACAAATAATTCCCATAATTTTTCGGCCTGGCTTTCGGTTAACCCGGAATTTTTAATACAACCCTGAACAAATATGTCGTGCTGCTGAGCCATTTCTTTGGGTTTTTTCTTACCGATAGCCTGCCGGAGAGCGTCAACGGTATTCCAGTCATATCCTGCCAGAGCCAGGGCGGTGAATAAAATATCTTCCTGGTAGACCAGAATCCCGTAAGATTTTTCCAGAAAATCCGCCATTTTGGGATGAAGATAAGTAACCGGAGATTTTTTATTTTTACGGGCGATAAATTCAGGTATGTTGGCCATCGGCCCGGGACGAAAAAGAGCAATCATGACCATGATATCTTCGATCCGGTTGGGTTTTAACTCTTTGAGCCATTTGGTCATCCCAGATCCGCCCAGCTGAAATACCCCCATGGTATCCCCCCGGGCCAGCATGGCGAAAGTTTTTTTATCATCCAGAGGCAAATGATCCAAATCCACTTTGATCTGCCGGGTTTTTTCCACCATATCCCTGGCAGCGCCTAAAATTGACAGATTGCGGATTCCCAGGATATCAAATTTGACCAAACCCACGTCTTCACAGGCATGCATTTCATACTGGGTGATGATTTTGGCACCATTCGGTTCCAACTGCAGCGGGGTGTAGTCGGTCATGGCAGTCGGGGAAACCACCGTACCGGCGGCATGAACCGAGGAATGACGCGAATTACCTTCGATTTCCTGGGCCAAATCCAGAAGCTGGCGGGCATTGACATCCGAATCGTATAAAACTTTCAGTTCAGGGGAAATTTCCAGGGCCTTGTTTATGGTCATGGGAAAACCCTGAGAACCCATGGGGATCAATTTGGCGATTTTATCCGGAAATGCGTACGGGTGTCCGAGCACGCGACCGACGTCCCTGACAGAAGCCCTGGCTAACATCCGGCCGAAAGTGCAGATTTGGGCGACTTTGTCCGCACCGTATTTTCCGGTTACGTAGGCGATAAGTTCCTCACGACGGTCATCAGCAATATCCAAATCGATATCTGGAGGTTTCGGCCTCCAGGGGTTTAAAAATCTCTCAAACGGCAGGGCATATCTTAAAGGATCTACCGTAGTGATGCCGATAACATATGAAACCAGGGAACCGGCGGCAGATCCGCGGGTATTGGTAATAATCCCCTGCGACGTACACCAATTAACCATGTCTGCCATCATCAAAAAATAAGGAGCATAACCTTTGGAAATAATTACTTCCAGCTCAAAATCCAACCGGTCCGTAATAGTTTTATCCACCAGCGGGTAATGCGAGGATAACCTGTCGACAGCCAGCTGACGGAGATAAACCGGGGCGGTCAAATTGCCGGGGATTTCGATATTCGGAAAGTACCACTTGCCCAATTCAATCCGGATATCAATCTGATCCGATATTTTCAGAGTATTATTCAGGGCGTCGGGAAAATCGGAGAACAGGCTGGCCATCTCTTGGGGGGTGCGGACATAAAATGTCGGAGTATCCACATATCTCATCCGGTCTATATCAGTGACCACTTTGCCTGTCGAAATACATACCAGCGCATCCTGGGCCACGGCGTCTTTTTGGTCGATATAGTGGCTGTCATTGGTGGCCACCAGGGGAATCCCCAGATCCCGGCTCAATCTGGTGATACCGGTGATCCAGGATTGTTCACTCCGGTGGAAATTACGCAGACTTTCCAGCAATTTGGGCTCGTTTTTTACCGAATCATAGTAATCCGAATAGTTATGGCGCTGAATTTCCAGAAAATAATTGTCCCTGCCAAAAAGCTCCTGATACCAGGCGGCAACGGTTTTGGCTTTTTCATAGTCGCCGCCTATCAACAACTGACCGAGTTCACCTTTGGGACAGGCTGACAGGCAGATCAAGCCCGAACCGTATTCAGTAAGGATATTTTTATTTATCCGAGGCCGATAATAAAAACCTTCCACATGAGCGATGGTGGAAAGCTTCATCAGATTTTTATAACCGGTAAAATTTTTGGCCAGCAATATCAGGTGAAAATTCTCCCGGTCGGATTTGCTTTCCTTGGAGTGGATATCCCCGTTAACGATGTAAGTTTCAATTCCCAACACCGGCTTAATATTTTCGGCTTTGCAATTCTTATAAAATTCGATCGCTCCGTACATGCTGCCGTGATCCGTGATGGCTACTGCAGGCATTTCCAGAGATTTAACTTTCTCGATCAGCTTTTTGGTTTTTGATAAACCATCAAGAAGAGAATATTCCGTGTGATTGTGAAGATGAACAAAATTTGAGGCCATATTTTTACCGTTCGTTGACAGCCGACCAGCGGCAGTGTCTCGGTGGATTCAGATTAGTCAATTTGCCGTATCTTTGCAAGGGGAAATATCACATATGTTTGTTATAAATATTAGCTAGGCCACCTTTAAGGTGATACTTTCCCAAAATAAACCTATAACTGATGTTTTAATTCCTCCGTAATTTGACCGGCGTCGGCGTTGCCAAGCTCCCTTCTGACCATACCCACGAGAAAATATAAGGAAGCCTGCTTACCGGCCTGGTAGTCCGACACCGCCTTGGGGTTATCATTAATCACCCGGCTGACGGTCTGAATTATAATTTGGGGATCAACTGACACTGCTGTTTTTTCCGAAATCCAGTTAAGCACAGCGGTAGGGTTGTCAACCAAATTCCCGGGGACATTTATTGCTGCCTCGGCAGCCTTCGGTGACGGAATCCGGTGATCTATTAATTGCTCATAGAGCGACAGTCTTTGCGGGTCGGCTACCAGCATGCCGGATTTTTCAGCCGTTATGCCTAAAGCTGTCAATTCCCGACGTTTTTGGTCCGGAAGCTTAGGTAATTCGCTTTGCCAAACGGAAATTTGGTCTTTTGTGAAAACCAGCGGGGGGATATCGGGTTCGGGGAAATAGCGATATTCGTTGGCGACTTCTTTCAGTCTCTGGGTAAAAGTCTCCCCGGTGGTTTCATTGAAACCCCTGGTCTCCTGGACCGGAATTTTTCCGGCAGACAATATTTCAATCTGGCGGACAACTTCAAATTCGATGGCTTTTTTGACAAAACGAAAGGAATTAACGTTTTTGACCTCGATTTTGTATTTCGGAAGCGTTGCCTGACCGCCCTTGCGAACCGAGATATTGGCTTCCAGACGCATGGAGCCTTTCTCCATGTCTGCAGATGAAATCCCCAGGGTTCTGACGATTAACTGAATTTCCTTCAGATATTCCATGGCGTCATCGGTATTATCAAAATCCGGTTCGGTTACAATCTCCACCAGCGGAACACCGCTGCGGTTGAAATCCACCAGGCTAACCTTTTGACCGTCGATTTGGGCATGCTGAAGTTTGCCCGTATCCTCTTCCATGTGGACCCGGGTAATCCGGATGATTTTTCCTGACGAGAGGGTGAGTGAACCGGAATGACAAAAGGGCAGGTCATACTGGCTGATCTGATAGCCTTTGGGCAAATCCGGATAAAAATAGTTCTTCCGGTCAAATTTAGAAAAAAGATTAATCTGACAACCCAGGGCCAGGCCCAGCTTTATACACCACTCGATAGCTTTGGCGTTGGGCACCGGAAGGGCTCCGGGCAAGCCCAGACAGACGGGGCAGGTCTGGGTGTTGGGAGGTTTACCGAAATGATCCGCGGGGCAACCGCAAAACATTTTAGACCGGGTGGACAACTCCACATGGACTTCAAAACCCAATACTGTTTGCCATTTCATATTTACAATATATCAGATTTGCCAATTAACATCCGGTCACCCTGATAGCGGATTAACAGATATCCGCCCAAAAGAACCAAACCCATGGCAGCCAGGATGATCTGCGAACCCACCAAATCCGCCAGAGAGGAAATTAGAATTAAGGGAATGGAGGTAAAAATAGTCATTAAAAAGGCCAACACCCCATAAACCCGGCCGCGGAAATCTTCGGGGGTCTGTTCCTGTAACAGGGTATTGGCCGGGATCAGGGCCGAAGCAAAAGAGACCCCCAGACCGACGGCTGAAATCATGGAAAAAATGATCTTGGGGATCACCGGCAGGAAGGCCGAACAGGTGAGAGCAATCAGGGAAAATCCGGCTGTCAGCAGGCCGTTTTCAATAACCAATTTTTTGCGGATAGTTCTTAATGTCCGGGGCAGGCTGAAAGTGGTAACCAGCGCCCCCAAAGCCCCCGGAATTACCAGGATTACCCCCGCCCGGTAGAGGCCAATTCCCAGGGAATCCCCGGTAAAGGAGGCAAAGATAATGGCAATGACGGTAATAAAAGTCTGCAGAAAGATAAGCAGAAAAACCGGAAATTTGATGCCCGGATGGTTTTTTAAAAACTTGTAACCTTCACCGACATCAGAGAGAAAATCGTCAAAGGATTTGGAAACCCGGGATGCCTGCGGCCGGGGTTCGTGGGGCAGACGGAAAGCAAAAAATGCCGCCAGCAAAAGAAAACCGGATGAAAAAATAATCGTCAGGCTGCGACCCATCAAGCTTAAAAGCAGACTGCCTAAACCGAAACCGATGAGAAATGATGTCTGCTGAGTAATAAGAAAAACCCCGTTGGCCAGAGTGAGGAAATTTTTGGGGACCACCTCCGGAACCGTAGCCTGCTGGGCCGGAATATATAACTGATCAAAAGCGGAATACAGAAAAGCCAAAGAATAAAGAAAAAATATCTTATTGCCGGGCAACAAATATGAAGCCACCGTGACGGCCTGTAAAATGTTGGCAATCATCATAATCCGTTTCCGGCTGAAACGGTCAACAAGGCTGCCGGTAAAAGGGCCGAACAGAAAAGCGGGGAGGGAATACGACAACCATAACAATGAAACCGCGACGGAGGATTTGGTCGTCCCATAAATATGCGTTAAAAGGGAAAAATTGACCAGATTAATCGTCAGCTGCGAGAACAACTGGGAAGCCCAGAGATAATTAAAATTTTTAAAATATAAAAGCTGTTTAAAGCCGGGGTTTTGCATGGTGCCACTGGGTTGCCTGCTGATAATTTCTGGCGGCAGATAAAACCAACGCTTCTGAAAACTGGGGACCGATGAGGCCAAAACTGACCGGCAAACCGTCTATAAAACCACAGGGAACCGAGAACCCCGGCAGGCCGGCTATGCTGGAGGGTTCTACCAGAATATCCTGCATTTCCCCGAACATGGGCTCGTTTAAGGTGGCATTTACCTTTAATGCAGGGCCAGGGGAAGCCGGATTAATAATCAAATCGTACTTTTCAAATGCCCTGGTGAAATCATCAACGATTAACGTCCGGACTTTCTGGGCCTGATTGTAATACTGGTCATAGTAGCCGGATGACAAGGTATAAGTCCCCAGCATGATCCGGCGCTTGGCTTCTTCACCGAAACCGGACCGGGGACTACCAAAGCGCAGGCCGTCATACCTGGCCAGGTTAGATGAGACCTCGCTTCGCTGGACCACGGTATATACCCCGATCGAATATTTGGGATGAATCAGCGAAATACTTTCGACCTGATGGCCCATCCGGATAAATTCATCGGCGGCTTTTTCCACCAATCTCCTGGTATCCGGCTGCATAACCTCCAGATATTCCCACGGCAAGCCGATACGTAAATTTTTAATTTTTATTTTTAAATTATTAAAAAAATCCGGAACAGGCCGGGGGGAGGAAGTGGCATCGTACGGATCGAGACCGGCGATTATCTGCAATACCAGGGCAGCATCGGCGGCAGTTTTGGCCAGCGGACCCGGCGAATCCGTGGACGAAGCCATGGCGATAACACCATAACGGCTGACCCGGCCATAAGTAGGTTTGAAACCGGTAACCCCGCACCAGGCGGCCGGCTGGCGGATGCTGCCTGCGGTTTCACTGCCAATGGCAAAGATACACATATCGGCAGCGACAGCCGCAGCCGAACCTCCCGATGAACCTCCGGGGAGATGAGCGGTGTTCCAGGGATTTAGAGTGGCCCCGAAATCGGACGTTTCGGTAGAAGAACCGTGAGCCCAGGCATCCATATTGGTCTTGCCGATAACGATAGCCCCGGCAGCTTTTAATCTGGCAGTAACAGTGGATTCATAATGCGGCAGGTAACCCTTCAAAATATTTGAGGAGGCAGTAGTGGTTAAGCCGGGTGTTAAAAAATTATCCTTGACGGCAACGGGGATGCCGGATAAAGGTCCGGGACGGGGGCTTTCGGCCTCTTTCAAGGCTTGGTCATTCACCTCTAAAAAAGCATGAATACCGGAATCATATTTTTTGATTTGGTCCAGACAGGCAGACACCAGGTCGTGGCTGGTAAAGTCCCGGTTTTTCAGACCGGCTAAGGCCTCTTCCAGAGTCAGCTGGTGTAAAGCTTTGGGCATTTGTTACAAGGCAAAAACAGCCGGGACGACGATATAATTCTGATAGGTTTTAGCCGCCTGACCTAAAACCTTCGAAACCGAAAGCAGACGACTATGATCTATGACGTCCTCCCGGGTAATATTGGTCAGGCCGGTGACCTGGGATGTCGGGGTAACCTCTGATGTGTCCAGTTCCCGCATCAAATTGATCATTTTCAAAGTTTCGGAAAACTGGGATGAAAATTTGGTTTCTTCCGAAGGGGTTAAGGTGAGATTTGCCAATTTGGCAATATGGCGGACTTCGGCAACCGAAAAAACCGGTGCCGGTTTTGAGGAGACTTTTTTGGCCGCCATGAGGCTAGTTTAACACAAGATAATCAGGAGATTTGGAAGTCTTCGTTTTTGGCGTCCACGGTGACAGTTTGTCCGGGAATAATTTTTCCTTCTATTAATTTTAAAGACAGCTCATCCAATATCCGGTCCTGGACGGCACGTTTGACGGGCCGGGCACCGTAGTCGGGATCGAAACCTATTTGGGCCAGTAAATCCCTGGCTTTGGGGGTGACAACAAGATGAATATTCTGCTTCTCCAAACGGGCTGCGACGATTTCCAGCTGCAAATCAACAATCTGACCGACCTGCTTTTTGGTCAGGGGATCGAAAACGATGATCTGGTCCACCCGGTTCAAAAATTCCGGTTTGAAGGTAGATCTTAAAAGCTGCCAAAGCCGGTCTTTGACATCTTTTCCCGATTGGATTAAATCCGTGCCCAGATTGCTGGTCATAATAATGACAGTGTTTTTAAAATTTACCACCCGGCCTTTGCCGTCGGTCAGCCGGCCGGCGTCCAGAATCTGCAGGAAGAGGTTAAAAATGTCGGGATGGGCTTTTTCCAGTTCATCAAAAAGAACTATGGAATAGGGTTTCCGGCGCACGGCTTCGGTCAGCTGGCCGCCTTCCTCATATCCCACATAACCCGGAGGCGAACCGATCAGCCGGGCCAGGGAATGTTTTTCCTGGTATTCAGACAGGTCTATTCTGACCAGAGCATTTTCATCGTTGAATAGTACCTGAGCCAGGGTTCTGGCCAGTTCAGTTTTGCCGACACCGGTCGGGCCTAAAAAAATAAAGGAGGCCACCGGACGGTTTTCCTCGGATATCCCGGCCCGGGAACGGCGGATGGCGTTAGCCACTTCCACCACAGCTTCCTGCTGTCCGATTAAACGTTTGCCGATTTCCACTTCCAGACGGGCCAGTTTCTGCTTTTCGGAACCCACCAGATTGGTAACGGGGATGCCCGTCCAGCGGGAGACTACTTTGGCCACATCTCCTTCGGTGACTTCTTCCCTTAAGATTTTATCCCCGGCAGGGATGGCTGACCATTTATTTTCCAAATCCCGGAGTTCTTTTTCCACCTGCGGAAGGCGGCCGTATTTAATCTCGGCCGCAGTCTCCAATTTTATTTCACGCTCTGCCCGTTCTAATTCCGTGCGTAATTTGTCTCTTTTTTCACGCAGATCATGAATACCGGAAATTATTTCCTTTTGACTTTTCCAGGCCAGATCTTTGGCCCGGATATTCTCTTTCAAATCCGCCAGCTGCTTTTGCAAATCTCCCTGCCGCTTTTTCACAGCCTCACCGGTTTCTCTTTTCATTGCAGCCAGTTCAATTTCTATCTGTGTGGCCCGTCTTTTGAGGGCATCCAGATCGGCAGGCTGGGAGTCGATATCCATCCGCAAACCGCTTGTAGCTTCGTCAATCAGGTCGATGGCCTTATCCGGCAGGAACCGGTCGGGAATATATCTTTGTGACAAATTAACGGCAGCGATCAAGGCATCATCGGTTATTCTGACCCCGTGATGGAGTTCATACTTTTCTTTCAGGCCCCGGAGAATGGCGATGCTGTCTTCCAGGGAAGGCTGGTCAATTAAGACCGGCTGAAAACGTCTCTCCAGAGCGGCATCCTTTTCGATATACTGACGGTATTCCCTGATAGTCGTAGCACCTATAGCATGTAATAATCCCCTGGCTAAGGCCGGCTTTAAAATATTGGCGGCGTCCACCGCACCTTCGGCAGCCCCGGCCCCGACCAAAGTGTGCAGTTCATCCATAAAAAGGATATATTTCCCGGAGGCGGATTCGATTTCCTTTAGGATGCTTTTGAGTCTTTCTTCGAACTCCCCGCGAAACTTGGAACCGGCCAGTATACCGGCGAGATCCAGCGACAAGATCTGCTTGTTTTTGAGCGACTCGGGGACGTCCCCGCTGACTATTCTTTGGGCCAGGCCCTCGACAACGGCAGTTTTACCTACTCCGGGGTCCCCTATCAGGACCGGATTGTTTTTGGTCCTCCGGGAAAGGATCTGCATGACCCGGCGGATTTCCTCATCCCGGCCAATAACGGGATCCAACCCACCGGCAGCAGCTTTTTGAGTCAAATTCAGGGTATACTTATCCAAGACATTATATTTCCCCTCCGGGTCCGGATCAGTGGCTGACTGGTTGCCTCGCAGTTGCATAATATTTTTCTTCAATGTGTCATAATTTAATCCGATATCACGAAGAATAACCGAACTTTGGCAGTCTGTCAATAAGAGTGCCAAAAAAAGGTGTTCCCGGCTTATGTAAGTATCATCGAGCTTTTTTGACTCTGATAGGGCATTATTTAACACAACCTGAAGATCTTGGCCTATATTACGGGTATTTTCCTGACTGACTGCCGGTAAAGCCCGGATTTGGCTTAACAAGCGGGCTTTTAAACTGCCGATATTCACCTGACTTTGTTTTAAAGTCTCTCTGACTATGCCTTCCGGATCATCAATCAGAGAAAGCAGTAAATGTAATGATGTAACCTCCGGATTTTGAAATTTTTCCGCCAAAGAAAAGGCCCCGGCTAAACTTTCCTGAGACTTTAAAGTTAATTTTTGCGGATCCATAAATCTTATTCCCCCATATTATATACGAAACGACGGTAAAACAAATCTTTTTTTGTCCTTTTGTTATCCGGAGTAATCCGGCGCGGTTTTTATAACCAGTGCCCAATCATTACTATATTCTATAGGCCATATTATTTTAAATACGAATTCCAGACTACAGGATATGACTTCAGAAGCAGGGAAAAACAAAAAATTAGATGCTTTCAGGTGAATATTTTCAGGTCATCTGTTCCAACAATTTAATCCTTTGCGCCAAAGGCGGATGGGTGTTGAACAAATTAGCAAACCATCCTATAGCATCGGAGCGATTTTTCAACGGATTGACGATGTACAAATGAGCAGTGGCTTTGTTGGCGGCTTCCAAAGGTTCGGTGTCCGATTCCAGTTTTTTGAGAGCATTAATCAGTCCCTCCGGCTGACGGGTAAGTTTAACTGAGGAGGCATCTGCCAAAAGCTCCCGGCGCCTGGAAATGGCAAGCTGGATCAGCTGGGCAATAATAGGCGACAGCAGGGCAAACACTATACCCAGCGCAAACATAACCGCCCCGGCATTCCCCTCCTCATCGCGGCTCCTGCCCCGGCCAAACCAGGTCGACCGTAAAAGCCAGTCTCCCAACAGGGTCAGCAGGCCGACCAGGACGGTGACGATGGACATCAGCCTGGTGTCGTAGCTCGTAATATGGGAGATTTCATGGCCGATAACGCCTTCCAGTTCGGTGCGGTCCAGCCTGGATAAAAGACCGGTGGTGGCACAGATCACCGCATGCTGAGGATCCCGGCCGGTAGCAAAAGCATTCATGGCGGTATCGTTGATCTTGTATAATTTGGGCATCGGAATTCCGGCAGCTAAACTGAGGTTTTCAACCACTGTGTAAAATGTGAAATCAGTCCGCCGGTCTGCCGGAACGGCTCCGGAAATGGTTAAAACCACCCGATCGCTATAATAATAGGAAACGAAACTCATGATACCGGAGATAACCAAGGCCACCCCGGTAAATTCAAATCCGGTTGAGGAATAACCGTAATAGTAAGCAAATGCTTTTGTGATCAGCCAGGTCGCCACCAAAATAAAGCCTATGAAAAAGGCTATAACCACCCAACTCCGGCGCTTATTGGCATCGACTGCTTCGTAAACGTTGACCATAAGCTTCCTTACAATTTCACCTTTGGCGTAACTAATTCATCCGGCGAAACTGAAAGCTGGGGCCCGGTTGTCGGAGTCGATAACCCCGCCTCGGGCTTAAAAGTAAAAACATCCGCCACCAGCTTGCTGGGAAAGGTGGAAATTTTAATATTGTAATCAGCCGTGAGGTCGATAAGGGTTCTCCGGGCATACATGACTTTGTCCGAGGTATCCCTTAATTCTTCCATCAGCTGGGTGACCACATCGGCACTTTTTAATTGGGGATTACTCTCCAAAACCGCCTGGAATTTGGGCAGCAAATTGGCTACCTGTTCCCCGGCCGAACTCAACTTGTTCAAATCTCCGGAGGCGACGGCCTCGGTGACAGTCTTTCTGGCATCAGTCAGCATTTTGAAGATATCTTTCTCCTGTTTTAGATAACCCTTGGTGGATTCTTCCAGATTGGGAATCAACTCCGCCTGACGCTTCAATTGGTTACCGATTTCCTGAATGGAAGCACCGATCCGCGTTTTGGTGGTCACCAGACCGTTATAAACGGAGACCACATACAGGACCGCCAAGATCAATAATATAACTATTAGCCACATAATATTTTATTCACCTCCCTTATTTAGTAATTTTCTCATCTGAGTCAATGGTAACGTATTCACTATATCATTTTTGGCAGCCCAACCGCGACGGGCAACCCATATCCCGAATTCCAGATAGTCCATTTCAGCTACCGAGTGGCTGTCCGTATCAATGACCAAACCTATACCGTTGTTGACGGCTTCTTTGACTAACACATCAGGCAGGTCCAGCCGGTTTGGCCAGGCGTCTATCTCCAGCCACTTTGAATGGGTTTTACAAAAGTCAAAAAGGCGATCCCAATCCAAATCGATACCTTCCCGCTCCTGCAGCAGACGGGTAGTGGGGTGGGCAAAGAACCTGACTTTGGGATGGTCCAGAGCGGACAGAACCCGGTCAGTCATTAATTTCTTCGTTCCCTGAAATGATGAGTGAACGGAAACGCAGGCGTAATCCAATAAATCCAGACAGGAATCCGGAACCGACCGGCGGCCGTCAGGGCCGATATCTATTTCCAAACCGTTGAAAATATACGGAAATCCTTTTTCATGATCTTTTTCATGTATGTGGTTGGCTTCCGAAATCTGATGCGTTTTTATTTTGATAATTTCCAGCATCTGCCCGGCTGTATGGCCGGAGACGCTGGGGTTGTGTTCCGTCAGACCAAGATATTCGTAACCCAATTCCCGGGCCTTTTGGGCCATCTGGTCCGGGGTACCGGTTCCCAGATCGTGGCCAGGCTCGACGTTGATGTTGCTATGAAGCTGGAGATCCCCCCGGATATCCGAGAGTTCTACCAGCCGGGGCAGGTGATGATCCAGGGCTACCTTGATTTCCCCGGTATCCTCCCTCAGTTCGGGGGGAATATATTCCAACCCCAAATAGTTATAAAAAGATTCCTCTGTGGAGAATTCTTTCATGCCGGTTTTAGTTTTGATACCATACTCCGAAAGCGACAGCCCTTTTTTCATGGCATATTCACGGAGGGCAATATTGTGATGTTTGGAACCGGTAAAGTGCTGCAGCAAACTGCCATATGACGCTGACGGCTGAACCATGAGATCGATCTGACAGTCGCCGGGTAAAACCAAAGAAGCGGTATGCTCACCGGCTTCCAATACCCGGATCTTTTTGGGGTAGGCGGAAAAATGCGCGATAACTCCTTTGGGGTGATTGGTGGCGACAGCAATATCGATATCACCGACGGTAGCACAATGCCGCCGGAGAGAACCCAGAGGATCTGCCCGTAAAACATGCGGATCCTTTTTTAACCAGTCGGTAAGTTCGGAGGTAATTTTTAAGGCCCGGGGTAAAAGCATGCGAACGGACCGGCCACGATATTCCTTTATGGATTTGAGAATCTGGGCCTGGGAATCGGCTCCAAACCCCTCAATTTTGGCGATGTGGCCGTGTTTGGCGGCTTTTTCCAATTGGGAAACCGCAGTATGGGCTTTATTAAGACCTAAAGCCTTACAGAGCCTGAATGCGGATTTGGGCCCGATACCCGGAATCTCCAGAAGTTCGAATAGGGCGGGAGGATAATGGTTTAAAATTTCTTCAAAATGTCCGACTTTACCGGTATTAAACAATTCATCCAGGTGGGCAAACAGATTGGCGCCGATACCGGGCAGGTTTTTCAGTTCCCCGTCATCCCATAAATCTTTGGCCTCCGAAGTGGCGTGTTCGACAGCATCGGCTGCCCGGTTGTAAGCAATGATGCGAAAGCGGTTATCGCCGGGTTCCAGTTCCAGGGCGGCGGCCACCGCCCGCAAAAGCCCGGCAATCTGCAAATTGGTCATGGTTTTGGAAGTAATCATATGACTTACATTTTAGCCAATATGTCATTGGCTTTAATTATCAGATCGGATTCACCTTTACGTTTTTTTAATAGCGACGGCGCCTCTTGTTGAGTCACCCATCTAATCTCGGATGTTTCCGAATCAAAACCTTCCGGTAAATCGCGGACATATTCCATAAGAAAATAAATAACTGTTTTGAAAACCTTTTCGTGATGGTGATCAGTAAAAACAAACTTAACGTCGCCCAACCGCGACAAGATTTCCGCTGCCACACCCGTTTCCTCCCGGACTTCCCGTAAAGCGGCTGCCCGAACCTGGTCTGATGTGGCCCGTTTTTGCCCCAGGGTAAAGGGGCCAGGCTGGTCAGGTCCGGCATCATCCAGCCATCCTTTGGGCAGACTCCACTCACCCGCCGCATAGTAACCCGGGGTAAGGCTGCTCTTTTTAAGTAAAAACAAAATCCGGCTTTGGTCTTTTTTAAAAACTACACCACCAGCGGAAAATTGACGAATCATAAAATAAATAATAACAGATTAAGTGATAGGCTTGTAATTAAGTAAATTTGTGGTATTTTATATACGTATAAAAAAATCCTGCCGATAAGAAAATAACCGGATGAAAAAAGTTTTAGGAGTGATAATTATTGTTTATTCGGCAAGTTTAATCACCGCCACCGGCGTGAGGGCGAACAACGGCGCGGTCGATGTCGATTTCGGATCCTGTCAATCGGTTTTAAATATTCCCGGAGATGTAGCTCATTATGATCAGGGCAATCACCAGATTGCAGGAGGAACTCTGATGTCCGGCAGCGACAATGTATTCAGTATTTCCGGTGGGAATTTCCGACAATGTTTTTGCCCGGCCTCCGGGAGTAACGGCATCCAGACCAACTTTCTGAAAACTGACCAGCCGGTTGAAGGGTGGATGTTTTTGAACGGCAGCCAATGGGGACTTAGTGATCATAATTATGCCGCCCAGAACAGCAGTTTCAACTGCCAGCCGCAAACGCAGGTCACGCCCACTCCCTTTCCTGCTCCCCAACCCTGCAATGGCTGCAGCGGACCACCGACGGCGCCGGTTTGCAATTCCCAACAACTCCTGCCTCCGACTAATTTTACCGTAATCCGCACACCCACTTCGGCAAAGCTGTCCTGGAATAAGGTAGATAACGCAGACCATTACTCTATCGTATACGGCACCAAACCTGACGTTTATGAATTCGGGGTAGTCAATACCGGAAATACCAACAATTTCACCGTCGGCAGCCTGGATCCGAAACAAAAATATTATTTTGCCATTTACAGCGTGAATAATTGCATGCCTTCAAACATCACCACCGGAGGCCAGGTATTGGGTCTGGCCAGCACAGGCAGTGCCGAACAAATAATGTTTTCATTTGCAGCCGGATTCGTATTTCTGTTATTATTTGCGGGAGTCAGCAAGTTAATCCGCGCTTGTGAAAACAATGAAAATATCCAAACGATCATTAATTTTACTCAAAAGCTTACGATGGATACTGCTTTCAGCCTCCATTGTCTGCTTCGGGATGGGATCCTGGTTTATGTGGGCCCGATACTACAACCCAGCCCGCCTCAACTTTGCTACCCTGCCTTACCAGCCCCTCCGGGGATTAACTAAGGCTCCGGCAGGTGTTATTCCCGAACGTTTATTGATTCCCTCACTGAAGATTGACCTGGCGGTTGCGGAGTCAGACATTGTCGGCGGAGTTTGGACGGTAAACACCAAAGGGGTATCCCATCTTTCCCGTTCCGTTTCCCCGGGTATGCCCGGAAACAGTATTATTTACGGCCACAACTGGCTGCGTTTGCTGGGCAATCTGTGGAAAATTAAGAACGGGGACAAGATCATTATCTATGATAAAGAGGGCAAAAGCGTTACTTTTGCAGTGAACAGTATTATCCGGGTTGATCCGACCGACGTTTCGATTCTGGACAGCACATCAGAAGCCAAACTGACCCTCTATACCTGCGCCGGATTTATGGATACCAAAAGATTGGTGGTTAAGGGTGTGTTGATTTAGCTAGGCCACCTTTAAGGTGGTATATCCAATTGTCCCCGTAATTTAGCCTTGTGGCCGCCACTCCTGAACGACGTTAGGACCTGGTGGAAGGGTAACTATGCGGAACAAAAACGGTTAAAATCGATATTAATTTGTTATAATTAAGGCGATGGAGCCACAAGATAAAGATCTAATGTTGACTATTGGAAAAAGCGAGTCGGCATTAAAAAAATTAAATCCATCAATGATTGTATTCGGAATTATTGGTGACCTCAAAACAAGAGCAGGAAAAGACCAGGATTTAATTTTAGACATAGCTTCTGCTGAAGCTATTATGAGACAGAATCCCGATAAGAATGGTAAGTTTGCGGGTTCAGAAGATGCGAGATTAGCGTTGGCTTCTTTTCACAAAATATTACAAAGATTTAAACAGCAAACAACCGACCCAGTTGAATTAGATAAACTTTTAAAGGAAGAAGAAGCTTTATTTAGAAACTCCAGGGATATTTAAAGTTCCGTGGCGGCGACTTGTAGACTATGCCGGTAACTTTTACCGAACTCATTCTACAATACTTCTCTTCTATCCATCAAAACTGTAGATCAGATCAGGTTTAGCTTTGGTAATATAGTGTTATCATTTAAAAATATGAAAGAGATTTTAATGGCAACTACAAACCAAGCCAAGATTGATCAAATAGGTGGGGCTTTATCTGGTATTGGAGTATCTGTGGTAGGTGTGGAAAATAAGGAAATGTTACCTGAAGTCATTGAAGATGGGAAAACAGCCATGGACAACGCCAAAAAAAAGGCATTGGTATTTGCCAAAGCTTTGGGTAGGGTTGTCCTTTCCATGGATAACACTCTATATTTTGATAAATTAGATGGTGATCCAAGGCAACCAGGACTGAATGTTAGAAGAATTACTAGCGCGGCTGGCAAACCCACTGACGAAGAAATGGTCAAATACTACTCCGGATTGATCAAAGAACTTGGAGGAACCGCTGAAGCCAGGTGGGAATATGGGGTTTGTATTGCAGACCCAAATGGTGAGTTGGGTGAGGCAACATTCGGATACAAAACTACCTTTGTTAGTCAGCCTAGCCTCAAAATGATGGATGGTTATCCTTTGGAGTCGTTACAAATGGACGAAGTTACAGGTAAATATAGGTCTGAAATGACAAAAGAAGAGTTAGAAATACTTTGGCAAAGAAAAATAGGAGAACCGTTGTCAGCCTTTGTTAAGTCGTTAAATTTCTAATTCAAAGTTGAGGTCAATGAAAACCTTGTTATGGGAAATATCTATGTGCGGGACCGACGGGTCTCGGACCCGCAACCTCGGCCTTGACAGGGCCGCGCTCTAACCAATTGAGCTACGATCCCAAACGGAATTATTTTATCTTATTTTCAGAACTTTTTCCTGACAGATTCTGATTTAATTATTTCTTCGATCAATATCCTGCTTTTTTGGGTTTTTAACCATAATTCGGCTCTTCTGGCAAAAATTAGCCCGGAATAATTTTGTTGAAAGACCAAATCGTATGGACCAGTTTCTCTTGTATATTAGGATTTCCCCGATAATGCTCTTCCAACCGCCTGTTTATATCGTTTGTACTTCCAACATAAAATCTGCCAGTGCTCAGACTTTTCAAAATATAAACACAGGGTTTCATATTACCGCAACCTGTCCGATGGACATCGGACCGCTTTAACTCCGATGCTTCGATCCGAGCAAGCCAATTGAGCTACGATCCCAAACACAAGTAACCAT
The DNA here is from genome assembly GCA_027371535.1 of Candidatus Amesbacteria bacterium. GTDB lineage: Bacteria > Patescibacteriota > Microgenomatia > CAZETR01 > Amesbacteraceae > DAHXMV01. The sequence goes on from DAHXMV010000001.1 coordinate 26,465, forward strand.
TCCAAACGATGGATGTTTTATCTTAAATTTCTAAAATTTTCTCAGGAAACTTAAAATACTTGAATAACGCTGTAAAAAGCCTATTGCAAAATAAAAAAGGCAGCGTTATATTCAGTCCAATCTCCTGCCCGGAAAGATTTTGCAGTGAAGGATTTACTAAAAACTCTCAAACTCAACGAGGACACTTTAAGCAACGCCCTCACTTTACTGGTACTGGTGTTGGTGGGAGTACTGATCTTCAACTACTTTAAATCGGTAAACAAAACCTCCCGACAGCAAACTACCTCCGCAAACACCGAGGTGACGCCCGAAGCCCAGGCCAAACTGAACGTTTCCCAAGTGGTAGGCCAGGGGCTGCCGGCCGAATACACGATAAAAAAAGGAGATTCGCTATGGAAAATTGCCCAACAGGCTTACGGATCGGGATATGCATGGACAAAAATTTACGCAGCCAACAAAGCCGGCATCAAAAATCCGGGAGTAATTTCGGAAGGGACCCGGATCACCCTGCCAAATGTCCAGGTGCAAAAAACCGAATATACCGTGGCCAAGGGCGATAATTTATGGAAAATCGCCAAGAGTACCTGCGGCAGCGGATTTGTTTACCAGAAGATCGCCACGGACAACAATCTGGCTAACCCGAGAATCATCGCGCCGGGACAGAAACTGACGATCGTGTGCAAATTTTGATTCTGCAGTGTTGCAAATTTAAGCTGCTGTGACAGTGGGAATCGGAGTAGTAGTTTTTATCTCGCCCACGTTTTTATCAATTACAGCACCTAATTTTTGAGCTATTTCAGGGTGCTCCTGATTTGATTTGTCCAACCATTCTCCGATATCTGTCAGAGCACCGTGAAGCCGGGGGTTGGATTGTTCAAAACTTACTGCAACTTTTTTTAGCAATTCACCGCTGTTTTTAACCAGATTTTCTCCTTCTAGAACCTCAATTATTCCCTGGACGGGCGCATCCACCACACCTAAGGTTGCCAGGTCCAGAACAAGCTCAAGTCTGCCTTTATAATCCTGCAGGAAACCTTTGGACCAATCCAGGAAACTGTCCGTTACAGTATCCCAGTCTTTGTCCCTGACAGCCCGGATACCCTGCTGAAAGGCCTCCTGTTGTTTTGCCTGGCCTTCAAACATATCGCATCCGGCATTGAAAAAAGGTACCATGCCCAGAATATAATCGACCTGGGCACGTTTATCTTCCGGTACCAAACGATCGTATTGATTTTTTACCTCGTCTATAAACTTATACATAAACGTGATCCTGTCTTTTTTCGGAGCAGATAAAACCTGTGAGAAGTTTTCCGGTTTTTTCACTTCAGCCGTTATTCCAGACTGTTGCTCTTCACCATAATCTGCCATATTCCTTTATACTACACTATTTATAAATTTTGGTAAAATGGCTTCAGAGCCTGCGGGATTAGTTAAACGGCTTAATATCTCCTTCCCAAGGAGAAGACAGGGGTCCGACTCCCCTATCCCGCTCTTAAATTATGTTTGTACCCAAAGACTTTAATCCCAAAAACCTGGAAAAGGAGAAATACACGGCCAGAAAGCTGACGGCCAGGGATGTATATCCGGATTTTATAGCCGTCATGTCCAGCATGGATATTATCCACCTTACCCGTGGCGGCAAATGGCCGACACCGGATATAACGATCGAAGAAGATCTGATAGATCTTTCCTGGCACCAGCGGGAATTTGAGTTTAAGACCTCTTTTGCCTTCACCGTGATGAATAAAGACGAATCCGAGTGCCTGGGGTGTATCTATTTTTACCCGCCCAAAACCGGCATGTCCGATGCCGCCAGTACAGATGGCTATGAGGTGAATGTATCCTGGTGGATCACCCAAAAATTTTACGATCTGGGGATGTATGACGAGGTTTGCCGGGATATCCGCGACTGGGTTGATAAAGATTGGCCTTTTAAGAGAGTTTTCTTTGCCAACAAGCAGCTGCCGGAGGGATTTGAGAGAGAATTGGTGAAAAGTTAAGCAGATTGACAGGAAGGCTGGTATAGCTTCACAGACACGCATTGCACCAAGGCACAAGCCCCTTATAACATTCATCTGACTTGGTTATTAACCGAAATGTGAGAAAATCAACCGGATATGGAAATTGATAAACCAACTAACCATGGAATACTTATTGAGGTTGAAGGTGTGGATGGTTCAGGTAAAACGACATTTATTAATAATTTCAGGTCGGAACTTAATAAGACCGGTATTACCAATGCCGTATTTAAAAACCATTTGGGTATGGAATCACCGTTTTGGAATTCATTCGTAAAAACACGCAGTCAGTTAGATGAAAAAGGGCTAAAGATTTCTGATGATGCAAGCAGAGTATTGCAGACAGCAGAATTTTTAATGTTTACGAGGTTTGTTCTTCCCGAGTTACTGATAAATAATCAAGTGGTTTTAGCCGATAGATATTCAATAGCCAAACGGGTTGATTCCAAGGTAAGTCTTGATGGAAAAACCGGATCTGCAGAACTGATGCTGGATGTCGCGGATGATATTAAAAAACCAGACATAATTTTTTACCTCAGGGTAACTGCTGAAACCGCATGGAAGAGGCTGGCCGGCAAAGTATCGAAAGACTGGAAAGAAAACCTTAATATATTATCGACTGCAGTTTATTATTATGACCATATAATGGCTGAAACTCCAAATGTTGTGGTACTTGATTCAGAAACAGAACAAAAAGACATTCAAGTAATCGCCTTAAGAGAATTCCGTGAAAAATATCCGCATCTTTTTAAACCCTGATATTGCTTAGGTGTTTTAAATATTTTGAAGCATTTGTTTGAGCGCAATATTTTTTGTTTTACTAATAGCGGACGTGTATTTTGTATTTTTATAAAGTGTTTGGTAGTCGCCATCAAGACGCCCCTGATAATATTTTAATGCACCAAGCAACCGGATTTTTTCTCTGGGCAATATCGAGCTATAGTCATCCAATGCTATACCTTTTATATAAGAAAGACCCTCAATTGCTATGTTTTGGTTAATATTAAATAATCTGACTATATAAAATATCAAAATGTTAGTTAATTTAAAATATCTTTGGTAAACAGTCTTCAGGTCATAGTCATATTGTTCTTTAAGCAGATGGGTGTTATTTAAAATGAAAGGATAAAAATCAACAAAATATTGTCCTTTTACGCCTAAAAAATTGTTTGGATTTGAGTCTATTCCGAACTTCTTTAAGGATAATAACCTTATGCGGTCAATTATTTTAACCGCGTCAATGAGGGTTTTTCATTAATTTTTTCCTGGGAGAAAGTCAGATATGGTTTATTATAAAATAGTTCTGTTTCGGGAGTCAGGAACCCGGCTTGATTGAGCCAATGGCAGTAAGCTGGTATTTCTTTGGAAATGATCTCAAATACCAAAGGTGATGTTATGACTTTCTTTAAGATTTTATTATTTTCTATAAAAATTTGACTTCTCACAGCAAATTCATCGGAAGCAAGTAATCATTGCTATCTCTAAGATATAAAAAATCATCGTGATCACCGGTTATCTTTGCACCTTTGAATAAATATCTATGACCAAACTTGGCACCATCATCCCCCATCCCCTGATGCGACCAAGAAAAGCTAATTGCATCAATAATGTTATGACCAAGGGCCAATTTCCAAACTTTAGGAAAATTATAAGAATCATCAGCAGAAATAACCCGACATTCAGATACAATATCACTGCTTTCCCAATCTTTATCAATACCCTGTAAAAATTTTTTAGCAGGTGTATGGTTATAATCTGAATTAATACATTGCAAACTTGTGGGAACACCTTCCGAGCTTATCCATCTCATTCTCTTGTCTGCCAAATAACATCCTGCCTGAATCGGAATTTGGAACTTTCTGGAATAATGCGCAGCATATTCCACATCCTTACCTGTTTCTTTTGTAGTTTTGTACCCCATTTCTCTAAAAGTTTTATGAATTTTGTCTAAAAATTCCGATTTATTGAGGATACTTACCCAGGCGATCAAATCCATGTCCGAGTCCACAGAGTTCAAACCCGGTTGATTTGACCCAAAAACCCCCAATTGATATTCGTGATTAAACCCTGATCTGAGCATATTATTCTTAATATTTGTGGCTAGCTTATCGGACCCGGAAGACAGAAAATCGTTTGACTCAAAGTGACTGGAATACCAGGTTAATTCCGGGTTATCCTGTAAGAATAGCAGCGGCTTGTGGTAAATATTCATAAGGAGCTCGTTTACCTGAATTTGGCTAGAAAAAGCCGCCTCCTCGTGAATTAACCTATTTCTACGATATAAAGACGGAAAATGAATATTTCCCCTATTACCTTGAGCATCGGGAGAATAACTTCTATTGACCGGTAAAACAGCCCCGATGCTAGTAATTAGCCTGTATAGACCTTTAAAATGATAGATGTCTCCGGAAAGATTTCGGATAGCCGATAGTTCCGGATGGGATGAAACTTCATATTCGATCATAAGTCTAATTTCCGCCCTAAATAATGGGGCAGAATTAGATGATATGGCTGATCACCAAAAAACAATTTGTAGAGATAATTACTATCTTCGCCTTCTGCATTGACGGGTGAAATATGCTGTAAGAGAACTTGTTTTACCAATGAGTCTTTGAATAAATCCAATAAATCCCACCCGCTCAGATGATATTTGGAATGTTTGTTGTATTCCAAAGCATTTATATTAACCAACGCAATATCAACATCAGAGTAAAAATCCTTTATATATTGATGTTTTTCTTCAATCGAAGCGAATTCCCCTTCGGTTTTATCGGAATCATAGTTACCTAAATCCGTTTTAACTTTAATCGCATAACCGGTGTCGGTGACATAACCGAATACTTTTCCGTCTATATCAATTTTAAATCCGAATGTGTCCGGACAACTATGGTACAAAGGGATAAACTTGGCCGGATACCGATCCAGAATTTTATATTCCTGAACCTGTCCAGAGTCCTTCAAAAGATGAAAAATAATGTGTTTGGCTTCCTTTAACTTATTCTGATAATATTCGGGGATTTTGGTCTTAAAAGCATCGTCAGAAATATAAAGGGTTATTTTCTTTGATTCGTTTCTGAGGACCTTTTCCAAAAAAACCAGGGTATCTGCGGTGTGATCGATGTGGTTATGAGTAATAATTACGGTCTGAATGTCATTCGCAGACAATCCGGTTGCGGTAAACCTGGTGTAAAAATCAACCCCCGGATCTACCAGTATTAAACTTCCATCAAGATCAAGTATGAAACCGTTAAAATACCACTGATCACTTTGAAATTCTTCAGAAGTGTCAAAAAACTGCTTCGGAATGAAAACCCTATATTTGGTAATGTTTTTTTTAAGATCGCCGGATTTGACCAACTTTTTAAGGTTGTTCTTTTTGAGATAAATTTCTTTGGAAATATTAATCAGGTCATTTTTATTCATATTAATTTATATTATCATCCAATAACCCATTTAAATGAATAATGACTTCGTGATAGGTATTATCCAGCCTTCCTTCATTGTTAACTATTTTAAATTTGGAATTTGCCCAATATTTGATGTGTTTAAGATCTAACCTGCTTAACTGACGTTTAAAATGCGTATCCGGCTTATTCCCCCTGTATACTGAAAGCGTTGGGCTTATCTTTAAAACCACCACTCCAATTACCCTGTTTTCTTTCAGCATTTCTTTGGTATCAATTTGAACGCCATCAATGATCAGATTTACTCCAGTACCAGAATATGCCCCTATGATTACCCGGACCAGGTTTTTAAAGATAGATGTAGCTTCATTACCGTCGAAATTTTCCAGACTACTGGAATTTATATCCGGCCTAAAATATCGAATCATTTTGCTCACAACGCCCAAATTGATAGACTGATAAAAATCAAAGTCCTGTATCAGTTTTCTGCAAATAGTTGTCTTTCCTGCCGAGTTGTTACCTGTCACGATAAATATTACCGGTTTACCTGTGAGATTAAGCTGTTTAATTTTTTTATTTATGTCGGTTTTCAAACTCACAAATTTAATTATATCAATAAACCTATAGTATTGCAAAAACATTATTTTCTTTATCTCAAATAATTTATAGAGTTTCCAAAGACGGGATGACAGAGACCAAGTTTGCATACTTCTGAAAAATGGTTAATCTCTTTAAAAATCCCGTATATACAAAAAAAATAAATTATTTTTACCTAAACCGAAAAACTTTACATATAACCCCTGTATAGGACTGGCCGTTTAAGAGGGTTTTCTTTGCCAACAAACAGCTACCGGAGGGATTCGGGAAAGAATTCATTAAAAATTAAACTTTATAATATAAATAATATTTACTATGAAAGCGGTTAAGTACACTCAAAACGAGGCTAACAAAATTGACCTGGGTACAAAGGTGATATTCAAATATCCTACCCCAAGCAAGCTTTTTGATATCGGCAGAATGGTGGTGGACGGCAGAAATCCGGAGGATAAGAATAAATTCCTGCTGGAGTCGGACTGTGATTTTGTGATCTATGTGATAAAAGGCGAAGGAAAAGTTTATGCAGGTGACGAGACATTTGGGGTGAAGGTAAATGATGTGGTATATATACCCAAGGGGAACAAATTTGCCACGGGAGGGAAGATGGAATACATCACGGTCGATGTGCCGGCTTACTACCCGGAGCAGTCCCGGGAGATTGAATGAGGATAACCGGCAGATGACTGAAGGGAGCCGTGGGTTGTATCAGGATAACTGTGTGAATAAGCTTAAGGAGAGATTAATATCCGATGTGATGTAAATGAGATTTGCCTTTTCCGGAAAAGTCAGCCAGATTTACAAAAAACCATCCAGACAACTTTGGACAAAGGACTGGGCGATTATGAAAAAATAAGGGCCGAATTTGAGATTTTTGCCCTGAGCAACCCGAATCCCTCCGATGACAGAACTAAGTATGAAAAAACAGAGGTCCAGCTGTATATGGGCGACCAGTGGTATTGTACGGAAAAAGAAGCCATAAAAGCCGGATATGTAAAGGCTACGGATTGCTTTGAGAAGAATTATCAGATCCAAACAGCGGCAGGGATGATCGGAGGATGAGAAAAGAAACGAGAACAAGGACGGCTTCGGTCAGATAGGGCAGGCCATGCCAGAGATTATAGGCAAAAGCCGCCAATAGCGGCCCCAAGATCCGGGCGATGGACTGCAGGCCCTGGAAAGCCCCCTGTATCCTGCCCTGACTTTGGTGATCGACGGAAACGGAAATCATGCCGGCAGCGGCAGGCTCATAAAAACCGTCACCGACATTTAAGACAATCAGACCCAGATAAAAGACCAAATTGGAACGGACGAAAAAACCGGCGAAAGCCAAAGAAAATCCGATAACGGCAAGCAGAATACCCCAGTAGGTCAATTTAACGCCGCCGATTTTGGGTAACAGAATCCTGACCAGATAGCCCTGGGTTATAATATCCAACAGCCCCACGCCAAAAAGAGCCAGACCGATCTCTTTCAGACTCCAGCCGAAAATATCCTTTAAGAAAACCGCATTATTGGCATACATGGTATTTAAGGCCAGAAAAAAGATAAACCCGATCAGAAACAGACGGACCAATTTGGGAAAACCGAAAAGGTGGCCAAATTGGGTAAAAGGGTTTAAGTGGGGCAAATGGACTTTGGCGATCCGGTGACGGGGGTGAAGGCTCTCAGGCAGGATAAAATAACCCCAGAAGACATTTAACAGGGTAACACCGGCGGCGACAAATAACGGCAAAGTAAGAGAGAGATGGCCCAGCACACCGCCCAAAGCCGGCCCCAGCATAAAACCAAAACCGCCGGCGGCTCCCAACAGCCCGAAATAATGGCCGCGGGTCCGGGGAGCGGTAATATCGGCCATGTAGGCATAAACGCTGCTGATGTTGCCCCCTGTCAGTCCGTCAATAATGCGGCCGACAAAATATAACCCCAGGGTATGCCCCAAACCCAGAAATAAATAACCGACCACTGAACCCAGCAGGCTGATTAATAAAATCGGACGGCGGCCGAAACGGTCGCTTAAAGTTCCCAGGCCGGGGGCCGAGATAAACTGACAGAGAGCATATACTGACAGCAGCAAACCCATATACAGGGCCGTAGAATCGGTTCCGGTGGTGTATTTGGAAATTAAAAACGGCAGGATGGGAATAATGACTGAAAAACCGAGGAAATTTAAAAACATGGTCACCATGATAAAGACCAGCTGGGAACGGGTCGGGTGGGGTGATAGATCCGGATCCATAGGGTTATAATTATAATTGATATGACTAAGTTTAAAGCGGCTTATGAGGAAATGATGCAAAAACACCGGGAGCAATTTGAAAAATTCAAAGAAGTACATGATCTTTACTTCAAAGACCAGAAAACCTGGGAGGCGAAGTTTAATGAACTGGGGAAGCCCTTGTTGCGAATAATCGAGGAGGCGGAAAACCGGCTGTGCAGCAAAATGGAGGGGTCCGGCAGGGGCAATTATTCAGCCAATCTGGCAGATAAATTCAGGGAAGAGATCAGAAAGGACCTGCCCCTCATTGACCTGGTAGGGGTTAAAATTTACTGAGCCGGGAGGGAGAATATCAAAAGATATTGAAACTTAAGTTTTAAACTTTTTCTATCCCTCGCGAGGCTCGTGATCGGACTCCCAACTGAGCCGGGAGCGGGATTTGAACCCGCGACCCGCGGTTTACGATACCGCCGCTCTACCACTGAGCTACCCCGGCTAACATTCCCCGGCAATTACAGGTCAGACTGGTATATTTTAACGTAAAGTTTAAAATAATAGCTATGGCCAGATCGTTTTCGAGGTTACAGAAACTGGAAGAAAGAAGAAACCTGATAAGAGCCGTGTGGCTTATTTTGGGATCGGTAGCCCTGGTAGCCCTGACAATCACCCTGGGTTTTAATATCCTGACCAAAATCTTTTTATTTTTGGGGAATGTGAATTCAACCAATAAACCGGTGGTGAATACGGATGTGATCCCGCCGGGACCACCGACATTCTTTACTTCATTTGAGGCAACCAACAGCGCTGTCATTACATTATCCGGATATGCGGAACCCGGGGCAACAGTATACCTGACCCAAAACACTCAGGCTAAGGGGAACGTGGTCAGCACCCAGGACGGGGTTTTCCAATTTCCGGGAATCAAACTGAACCCGGGATTAAATTCCTTTTCCGCGGTGGCGATGGATGCGGCCGGAAACCGCAGCCAACCTTCGGTGACAGTCGAAATTACTTTTTCCGACAAGGGACCGGACCTGAAAATCACCGTTCCGACGGATAAACAGATAATTTCCGGCGGAGACGGTACAATCCGGATTACCGGGAGTACGGACCCGGATGCCAGGCTGACAGTGAATGACCGGGTGGTGATAGTCAGTCCCAGCGGAAATTTTAATTATTCGCTGGTACTAAACCAGGGAGATAACAATCTGGTGATAACCGCCACCGATACGACCGGAAACCAAACCCAAAAATCTCTCACCGTAACTTATAATCCCTGATTTCAAGAGCCGTGATTAAAGCCAGCCAGACAAGAACCCAGGGGTAGAACAGCGAATTCAGAAATAGGGAATGCACCAGAAGAGCCGCCAAAGACAGGCCCGGCAGGCTGCCGAATCCGAAAAAAGTCAAAAAAGCTTTCAGATAATTTAGATACAGCAGAAAACCAAACAATCCGGTCGTGGCCAGCACAAACAGCAGGGAAGAGTCGGCCCCGGCTCCGGCGTGGGAATGCAGCCAGGAATCCTGATTCAAATAACCCAAATCGCGCTGGGCATAGCGATAGGTGTTAAAACCGACACCCAAAACCGGATACCGGATAAAGACGGTCAGAGAATTTTTCCAATTGATCAGCCTGGCCATAATGGTACTGGTGCGCTCCAGCTTAACGCCCTCACCTCCGGGACCCCTGGGCAGCAAAATCAAAGTCAGAGTTAAAATAACAGTACCGATAAAGAATAATTTCCAGGTTTTGCGAAAATAGGCAAATAAAGACAGGGCCACAAAAGCAGCCAAAAAACCGGCCCGGGAATAAGTAAGAGCGAATAAGAGATATGCCAGGCCAAAAAGACAACGCTGTTGCCACAGTTTTTTCAGAGGGAAAAAGACCAAAAAAAGCATGACAAAAAGCAGCATGATGCCCATGAAGCCGGGATCCAGCAGGGAACCGACCACCCGGAAATAATGAGGATCCCAATCGCTGACAGCCAGTTTTCGGATGTCCGGAAAAAATAAGTACTGGAATAGCCCGGTGATAATGATAACCAGGGATAGAAATCTCAGCCCCCGTAAAATTTCCGTCCGGCTAAACTGTTTAAAAAATAAAAATAATAAGCCCAGAGAAAGAAATCTGAATAAATAGAGACTGCCGACTGTTACCGCCCGGGCACCCCAACTAAAAAAAGAAATCAGGAGAGAAAAAAACGCCCATAAAACAAAATTCAGAAAGGGTTTTGTAAACTTATTAACCCTATATATTGATATTAGTTTATTTTTGTGGACATATATTGTATACAAAATGCATAAGAACACCGAAATATCCAAAAGGGAAATTCTGATATCCGGTGAAAAGTATGAAAATTTATAAAGATTGCCCAGGGCGTATCCCAAAAACAACATTCCCGCAAGCGGATATTTAAGTCCGGTCATGACGCAGTGGACGGAATACCCCGATTTAGAAGATATAACTTACCCCGGACTAAAAAAGTATAAAAGGCCATAGTCATGGCGTGAATCAGACCGGGCATGCCGTCGAGAAAACCCAGTTTAACGAGCCACAGAAAAACAAATTTGGCCGGCGGATAAACTATTACCTGCCAAATTGAAGCAGTTTTTTTGGCATCATACAATTCCCCGGCTCTGACAGATGAATAAAAATTAATTTTTTGTAAAAACTTTTCCAGAGTGGGGTGGGGCCGGTGGATCAAGGGGTGACTAAGCCGGCCGGCAGGACCGGAAATCTGCCATGTCTCATGAACCCGGCCCGACCATCTCCCCTGCCCCGCCTGCCCGAGACGCAAAAGATTTACAGTCCCGGTGTCACCATATTTTAATTGCCTGCCCCACATGAAGTCGATCCGGGGTAAAAAATAGCCGTGAATACGGGGATTTTTGATAGCATTTACAATCTCCTGCGCCAGATCTGCCGGAACCGTTTCATCAGCATCAACAAATAGCACCCAGCCGGATTTAACCTGATCAAGGGCGAAGTTTCGCTCCATAGCAAAATCACCGGAAACGGCAAACTTTAAGACCCGGGCGTGCAGAGCAAGAGCGACTTTGGCAGTAGCGTCAGCAGACTGATTATCGATGACCAGGATCCGGTCACAAAACTTTAAAGAGGCAAGACATTCGGGCAGGCTGGCAGCTTCATTTTTGGCGATGATTACGGCCGTAAGCATGATTTATGACTATTCTATCACCGATACCCGGGTACCGCTGTCGTTGACCTGAAAAACGGTGTGGGTGCCTGACGGCCCGACTCCGAGACGATTAAGCCACCAGATCAGATACAGATATGAGGCATTGTAATCCGTAATTCCGGCGATGCCTCCGGCCACCCGGATTTCGGGGTTTGAAATCCGGCTATTCACGAGAATTTGCCGGGTTTGGGAGATCTGATCCGAAAGCTCATGGCGACCAACCAGTACCGGCGGCAGGAAATTTTGGGAAAAGAGATAAAAACTATTTACCATCAGGAAGGCCAAACCCAAAACAAACAGGATTTTGCCTGACAAAAAGGATAAGAATTTAGCTGCCAGAATAACCGCAGGAACCAGGATGATCGCCAAATAAGAAATGGAAATGAAGCCGGCGGGAACGGGTTTGATGTGAATCAGGAACCTGGCCAGCCATAAAAGCACCCCGAAAGTCTGCAGGGGTCCGACAATAATAAAGGGCAATACGGAGATGAATAAACCGGCGGAGAATTTCCAGGGAGAAAGCCGGTGCCGGAAAAGATAGAAATAGGCAAAAGGCCAGAGAATGATGCTTAAGAGATGCAACTGGTAAAGCCAGCCCAAGAACAAACCGCTGACAAATCCCATTTTTTTAACCAAACAGAGGGCAAAAACCAGGAAAAAGAGAATAATCGGTGAATTGTGATATGCCAGACGGGATAGGACTACCGGCAGGAAAAAACAGGATAATAAAAAAGCAGATATCAAAGCGGTCTTTTTGTCTGAAATAAGAACCGCCAAATAGTAGATGAGGGGAATGGAGACGATTCCCATAAGGGCGGTCAGAACCGCCCCGCCGACAGGATTAAAGCCGGAGAGGATGAGGGCCGGGATTAAGAGATAGACCCAGACAGCGCCCTGATGCAGCCAGGAAATACTGGCGCCGATGGTCACCATGGGAAATGACCCGTGCAGAACACTGTCTCTTGAGAGCAAATAAAACCAGCTCAGGTCGCTGTAAAACGTCATGCCGGAAAACAGTTTCCAAAACCGCAGCAGGCTGCCGATGAAGATGAAGAGGAGCAGCCGGCCCCAAACGGAATTAAGCCTCATGGTAAATTTGGGGATGGGAAAAAATCCGGTTGACATAATATAAGGATAGAGGCAGGGAGGCAAAGGAACCGATAATTGCCGCAATCCCGGCGCCTACAATTCCAAAAGCCATGACCAGCGGATAGATGGAAATTCCCAGGCCGAAAACGCTGACCAAAGTCACCCAGGACACATAATCATTGCGCCTGACGGCCAGGAGCAGGGGGTAGACGCAGCCGGTGACGGATTTGGCAATACCGCAAAGCGACAACACCTTCAGGGCAGGGATGGCCGGAGCCCATTTGGCACCCAAAACAATAAATACCACAGGATGGGCGAAAAAGAACAGTATCAAACCAAAAGCCACGGAGACCGCCGAGACGATGAGCGTGGTTTTAAAAAAGGCGCGTTTTAGCCTGGCCGGATCATGGTTTATCTGCACAAAAACCGGAAAAGAGACCCTGGCCACGACATCACTGACTTCGGAAACCGGGGAGGTGGAAATTTTATAAGCATAATCATAATAACCCAAACTGGTCTCCCCCAGCATTTTGCCGACAACCATATTGTCCCCGTTTAAGTACAAATACTGGAATATCCCGGCGGCGGTCATCCATTTACCCTGCTCTAATATTTCGGCGGCTTTTCGGGCCGTGTAAACAAAACGGGGGCGGGGCGAAAACAGCCAAAAGGAAACGGCCACTTCAAAAACCGCGCCGATTAACATGCCAAAACCCAGACTGAGCGGATTATGCAGGACGATGGCCAGAATTATGGCGGTGACTGAATCGGCCAGATAGAGAAAAGTGTTGATATGAAATTCCCATTTGAAATGCAATTCTTTCTGCAGCTTGACGATTGAAGGATTGATAAAACCCCGGACAAAGGATACCAGGCAGACCAGATACAACACCGGCAGAGAACCAGGGGAATGATAAAAAGAGGAAATCAGGGGGGCGCCGATTAACAAAATCAGACTGATAACCAGGCCCCTCAGTATGGAAATTACCCAGGCAGTATCAATATAAGAGTCGATATCGCCTTTTTTCTGGATTAAAAAGAAGTTGATGGCGGTTTCGGTAAACACTTCCAATAAACCGAGGGTGAGGGTGGCGATATTAAAAATTCCAAACTGGGCCGGAAGTAAGATCCGGGCCAAAATGGCCACTCTGACAAAAGTCAGGCCGCGATACAACCACCTCTCGGCGGCAGCCCAGGAGATGCTATGGACGGCAGTTTTAAAATAACCCATTGGCTTTGGCCAGATAACCCATCAGAGTACCGAAAATAACACTGATATCGGCAGTAATCTGAATCAGGGGAAGAAAGATAACGGCCAATATGTTTCTGACATAGCGGTAATTTTTGATGACGGCCCACAGCAGATAGAGCAGGACCAGCAAAGCCAGCGGGTAATAAAGCACATGAATCCGCTGGGCAAGAAAGAAGAAATATGCAAACGCCAGGTAGCGCAAAATCAGGAATTTGACTTTGGGGCGCAGGATGCCGGCCTGGATATCCCCGATGGCAAAACGCATAAACATCCAGGCCGACTGCTTTAGATTTTTCCGGGGCATCCAGCCGACTAAAGCCCGAGGGGCAAAGACAAATTTCACTCCCATGCGCGCCATCCAGACGGCAAAGGCGTAATCCTCGTTGTGATTTAATTTGGGATCGAAGCCGCCGGTCTTGTTCCAGAAGCTTTTGCGCATGGCCATGGACCGGGTGGAGGGGAGAAAATACCCGGGATCCACCCTATCGGGCATCACCAGGACATAGGGAATCAGGCATTTTTGGAAAATATTTTCCGGTAAACCCCGGTAATACCCGCTGACCACCTGCGTCTGGGAGTCGTTAAACGGGGCCACAATTTCAGCCAGCCAGGTTTTTTCGGGAATACAGCCGGCGTCGGTAAAGACCAGAAGCGGAAAACGGGATTTTGAGACGGCAAAATTCCGGCCGACGGAACGGTTACCGGGAACCTGGAAAGGCCTCAAAACAGGCCAGTCTTTGGCCAGTTGCCCAAGTTTCTCAAAGGTGCCGTCTTTTGATCCCCCGTCGGTAATAATGACTTCGGTAGGCGGGAGAGTCTGGGCTTTCAGAGCCCTGATCAGGTCACTAATGGTGTCTGCTTCATTAAAAACAGTGATAAGGAGGGAGGTTTTAAAAAATGTCTTATGATTGGCCATGATTTAACAATTATAACCTGGATTTTGAGAGATCTAAATTATTTTACATCTTGGATTTTAATCTGACATAATTTTCTCTTATAATATGGCAGTTAAACTTAATAATTATGATAAAAGCTATCGATGATATTGTTTATAGAATAATAAATACATTTCTCGGACGATATATTATCCGTATAAATCTTTTTCGATACAGAATTTATGGTGATGAAAGCCGATTACATTTATCTCAAGAAGCAAATGTTTTGAATGCTTTATTTAATGTAGTCTCCGGGAATATTAATATCGAAAAGGGAGTATTTTTTGGACATAATGTTTGTTTATTAACTGGAACTCACAATTACCTAAGTTCGGGAGCCTCAAGAAGAAAAGATGTTCCATCTACTGGACGGGATATCACCGTCAAACAAGGTGCCTGGTTAGCATCAAATGTGACTGTGTTAGGACCTTGTATAATTGGTGAAAATGCCGTGGTAGCAGCCAATTCTCTGGTTATCCATAATGTACAAGCAAATACATTAGTAGCTGGAACACCTGCAAGAATAATTAAATATTTAAAAAATAGATAAATTAGTTAACCGTATCATCATTCATAGTTTTTTCATATATATGGTCTGTTAGTTCTATAGTATGATTCCAAGTATATTTTTCGGCTAAAACTCTCCCCTTGCCTACTCGAGAAGCATGCGACTCCGACACTGCAGTTATTATACTTTGAATTAAACTTTCTGGTTGTTTAATATTAAAATATAAGGGTACATCATCGGCTACTTCGTGAAATACAGGTAGATTGCTTGCCACAATTGGTATTTTTTGAGACATAGCTTCGAGCACCGGAATTCCGAAACCTTCAGCTGATGATGGATATATAACAGCTTTTGCACCACATAAAAGATTAAATAATTGCGATTTTGTTAAACAACCAGCAAAATTTATTCTATTATCTATGCCTAATGACCGACTTAGATAGGTTAGTTCGTCAATTTGATGACGATTATCTCCAGTAAAGATTATTTTTAAGTTTTTAAATATTATTGGATATTTTAATGATGCTTCAGCGAAACATCTGATTAGCATTGAATTGTTTTTGCGATCACCTAGTCCTCCATGACATAATAAATAATTACTGAATACATTTGGTTTTGGGGTCCTTAGGTAGAGATTATCGATACCCATTGGTATTACAACTATTTTATTTTTAATTTGATGAAACTTTGAAATAACTTCTTTTGAAGTATATTTAGAATTACAAATGATAACTTTTGCCTTATTAATTGAAGAATTTATTTCCCATCTATATAACATTTTGGATATAAATGGAAATTTTGAATTTTGAAAGTAATTATGAACGGATAATGGTATCAGATCGTGAACTGTTAATATTGTTTTAAAAGGTGTTATAAATGGAATACCGTAATTCGCTGTAGCGTGATATAAATCAGGCTTGATTTTTTTCAACAATTCTTCAAGTTGAATCTGTTCCCAATAAAGACGATGGATTTTTAGCGGAATGGTAATATTTTCGACATTTTTTAAATATAATGGAAGAACAGAAATTACAAAAATACTGTATTTATCTTTATCCAAATAATTTATAATGGCATGAAGGTAATTAGCTATACCACCATATGTATTCTCTAGATATCTGCCATCTAAAACCAATTTAATACGATTGAATTTTCTTAAAATCATTTGTCTTTAAAGATTCGATAATTAGATTGTTAGTGTGTCCATAATTTAGTATTTTAGATAAAAATGATTTTAATGAATAGTAATTATGGTATGCATATAAATATTTCTTCTTATTTGTTTTAAAACCTGAAATTAATAATTCTGTCCTAAGAATTTCCAAGGTATATTTTCTGACATGATTAATTGGATTTATCCCAATTTTCAGATAATTTTCCAAATTTTCGTTTAAAGGTACAGAAGCAATAAAAATACCACCTTTTTTAGTTATTCTGTTAACCTCCCTCAAGGTTCGAAATATACCACTCGGACTAATGTGCTCTAAAACTTCTGATGCAATTACACAATCAAAATAGTTATTTGAATAATGGATATTATCAGATTTTAGACATGTAAATGTTGCATTATGAAACCTTTTATTAGCCTCACTAACGGATTCTTTAGCTATATCAATCCCATGCCATTCATAATTAGATTGATCTATTTGTAATAATTTTTCTAAATTACAAGATCCGAACCCAATATTTAAAATCTTTTTGATTTTTTTGTTACCTTTAATCCATTTGGCAATAATATTTAATTTATTCCAGGCCATAGGATATTTCTCTTTAGATGTATCGATTTCAAAGTTTTTCTTACTCCAATAAATATTTGTATTTCTGTTCTTAATTTCTGGTAATTTACTACTATACAATGCAATAAAAGATTTAAAGTCTCTACTCCTTGCATAACTATCTCTTAGTACTTCGAGTTTCAAGGCTTTATTATTTAGATCTTGCATATTTAAAATATATTATTATACGATTAACTTAATATAATATGAAATATATATTAAAATATTGTTTCATTTTTATTATTTCTTTAATAAGTTTAAATTATATTACAAGGGTAACTTTAAAGGCTTACTTCAATATATGGAATCTCGAAAAGGAATTATTACCTTATGCAATACACAATAATCAAGTTTATATATTCAACAAAGATATATATTCTTTTGGTGGAAGTTCGAACATAGTAAGTAATAAGCTTTTTATTGGAAAATTAGGATTAGATGATTCAATTTTAAATTGGAGAATATCTGATTCTACACTCCCTTTCGAATTATTATGGCATAATTTAGCTTATCTAAATCAAAATGTATATATTTTGGGTGGAAGTATATTTCCGAATTACCAACCGTATTCTATAAATAATGTCAGTCTTGGCCATATAGACAATTCTGATATTTTACATTGGATTCAAGTAAACCCCTTACCTGCACCTTTATCATTAGGCTCATCACATACATTTAATGGTTATATTTATTATTCTGGAGGAGGTTTTTGGAATGGCTCAAATTACGACTTTCCTAAACTTAGTAATAAAGTATATAAAGCCTTAGTTAATATCGATGGGGTTTTGGGTGATTGGCAAGATGCTGGTTTCCTTCCTGAACCTTTACTTGGTCATGAAATGACTTTCATTGGAGAGAAAATCTATATTTTTGGCGGTATAAGGAATATTTGCAATCTTCCAACAACGGAATGCTATCCCACAACAGGAAATGTGTGGGTATCGTCATTAGATAGTAAGGGTAATATATCTAGCTGGGAGAAAGTTAGTGAACTAGGTGGTGGTCCATCATATCAATTTATGCTTATCAATTCGGGTAATTATCTAATTAAACTAGGGGGAAGAGGTAATATACTCCATGGCTCAATTTTAACCGATAATATATTTTTCTCTGAGATCGCAAGTAATGGCTCAATAGGTCCTTGGAAAGAAAGTAATTATACTTTGCCTTTAAAGCTTTGTTGCTCCGGGGTAGCTCTGAGTGAGAATAGTATTTTCTTATTTGGTGGGCATGATGGGAAGACATATTTTAATAATGTATGGAGAGCAAAAATAGCCGATATTGTCAGTGAACCTACTCCTACTCCTACTCCCAAGATTACAAAACCTCTGGTGTTTATTCCGGGAATGGGCGGAAGCCTGAATATGAACGCCTTTTTATATAACCAGGATTTAGATCATTCTTACTGGAAATTAGTCAGTTATGTGTCGCCTTATGACGGATTAATCAAAACCTTTAAAAAAGCCGGTTATGAGATGAATAAAACCCTGTTTATTTATACTTATGACTGGAGAAAGGATATTAAAGAACTCACTGTCGACTTTCAGCAGTACATCAGGGACCATGTTTTAACCGGAAAACCCGACGGTACCCAAATCGATGTGGTGGGACATTGTATGGGGGGATTAATTGCCAGATCAGCGGCAAAAGACGCCTATGCGACTTACATTGATAAAGTAATTACCGCCGGCAGCCCGGTGCTGGGCAGTGCCACTGTCTACCCGGTTTGGGAGGGGGCGGAATTGTCAGATATGCCGGATATGCAACGAATTGCAATTCAGATATTATTGCGGATACATCAAAAAGATTACGATGACCAGGTAACTGAAATTCAGGATATGATACCATCCATTCAGAATTTTTTGCCTGTCTGGAGTTATCTGCAGACAAAAAACGGACAAACAAAGGATCTGTCGAAATTGACCTGGCAAAACAATTTTTTGGGCGAGCTAAACGGTAACTCAAACAACATGGTCGGCCGGATGAGTATTTTATACGGCAGCGGCTACAATACTCCGGAAACGATTAAAGTGGCCGAACCGGAAAGGATCCAGAAGCTGTTAGGAAAATGGATTGACGGCCAACCGACCGGCAAAATATATTCCGACGGGGATGATACGGTAACCACAAGCAGTGCACATTTGGCGGGAGTGACTCAAATTTCTGAAATTACCAATACAAATCACGGTGAAATAGTATCAGCCATTCCCGGTCAAATGGAAATAATGAGATATCTGGGGGTTAAAGATGCTGTGGCTACAGAAAACAACAATACGGATGCTCAGAAGTCATTGGCGGTATTTGTAGGGTCGCCGGTGACCTTTACCGTGGAAAATGGTGAGAAGACTTGGAACCCCAAAGACGGATTGGTGGTAATTACCAATCCCGAAAATGGAAATTATAAGATTCACGTGACCAGCATTCTACCGGGGGAATATACGCTATATTTCGGCAGGCTTTTTAAAGGAGATACAGCGTGGGAAGAGGAAACCGGAAATTTTACCGCAGGAGAACCGACAGAAAGAGAATATATTTATAATGTAAATTTCGACAATAAAAACCTGGGGGGCAATCCCCTCGAAGATGCCATTGAAAGAATGCAGATAATAACGGATACGCTTTCAAAAGCAGAAAATACCCAGGTTTACAGCCAGGCAGCCAAGGTTTATATGACGCATATCCAGCAGGATCTCAATAATTTAAAAAGCCTAAATACAAATAACCCGGAAGCCGGGATAAATTCGATTTTAAAACAGATCAACTTCTCATTAACCAATCTTCATACCTGGAAAATAGTACCCGAAAAATTTGATTTCGGTTCGGCATTTATAACCCAACAGATGAGACTGGTAAAAGGTGATATGGATCAATATGCCGGTGATATATTGTAGCGCTTTTACCTACTCACGATAATAGCAGATTTGGACGATTCGTCGGTTATCGGGAGGTGGTCACCGGTGGGATAATCGCGGATGGCGAAGAAGAATTTTGAAGATGAATAGCGGAAATTTTCACCGTGGCGGGTACCGGCGTCATTCGTGATGAATTCATCAGTTTGCGGATCGTAACCGCGAATGACAATCATATGCCTTTGGGGCCCCGGAGGAGTATAAAAAGGATTTCCCAGCAGCTGGCCATTCATGGGAGTGACTACCAGGCTTCCGGCATCCAAATAATTGACAATCTGGCTGACTGCCGTTAACTTTGCCACGCGGATTTGATTATATTTAAAATAACCTTTAAAAATCCTGTCGGCAGCATCCCCGGCAGAAGTGTCTACAGAAGTCCCGAATTCTTTGATTTCAAAATCGGAAATTTTCTGAATTTCATTCAGCATAATCCGGGGAGTAAGGATCTGATTTTTAGCCCAATAGACGGCGATGACAGCGGCGGCCTCCTCACAACCGTTCTGCTCCTGCGGATCCTGCCAGTTACCAAAAGGCGCCTGAGCAGCAAAGGGGACATCCGAAATATAAATCAGTTTATGGGCGGGGAAAACTGTGGGTACAGGACGTATGATAGCAGGTGTCGGCAGAATAACCGAGACGATGGTTGACGGTAAACCGGACCTGAAGAAATAAACAATAATCAGGGTAAAAATTAATAGTATGTAGACCAGGAACCATTTCATGTGGAGAGTGGGCACAGAGGGATTTGAACCCCCGGCATCTGCAATGTGAATGCAGCGCTCTACCGCTGAGCTATGTGCCCCTAAAGCCCCCTTCAGATCTCGACAAATTTTAACATAGGCGCCATAATTAATAACATGTTTAAATTCCTGAACCAAAAAGCGGCGGTGGCCATTTTGGAAGCTATCCAGCCGGTAGTGATGGCATTTGCCATATTTATGATGATTTATTTGTTTGTGGCCCAGCCACACAAAGTTGACGGCAGTTCCATGTATCCCAATTTCCACGACAAGGAATTTATATTAACGGACAAAATAACTTACAGAAGATCAGATCCGCAAAGAGGCGATGTAATCATCTTTCACGCTCCGCCGCCGTTTGACAGCGATTTTATTAAGAGAATCATCGGCCTTCCGGGCGAAACCGTGATGGTTAAAGACAATCATGTATATGTGAACAGTAAATTATTACCGGAGCCGTATTTACCCTCCGATTTTGTAACCACCGAGAAATCATTTCTCAGAGAAGGAGTGCCTTATACAATACCACTAGGCTATTACATAGTTATGGGAGATAACCGCAGCTACAGTTCAGATTCGCGCGAATGGGGACCTATAGCCAGAAGTGCAATTGTAGGCAAAGCGTGGCTTAGGTACTGGCCTATAAACGAAATCGGTTTAATCAAACACCAAAGTTACAAAAATTTCTAAGCGGAGATAGCTTTGTAAATCTTCTGCAACCGTTCCTCTGTTTCGGCTTGGTTACCTTTTAAGATAATGGTCAGACGGGTTTCGGCCCGCGACCTGGACAACCTGACAATGGTACCGGGTTTGCCGCCCAGAGAGTCTTCCATACCTTTACGCATGAGGTCTATTTCTTCCGACAGCTCGTGGGCGGGACGGAAACCTACGGTTTTAGGTTTGTTTCCTGATTCGGTACGCATTTTTCGGGCCAGCTCTTCCGCTCTGCGGACCGAACCGGACTCCTTCAAAATTATCTTGTATGCATCCACAATAAGCCGATTGTCCTCTATGGCTGCCAATGCCCGAGCATGACCTTCGGTAATCAATCCGGTCAATAAGCCGTCTTTTAAAGCATCGGGCAAGGTTAACAACCGGAGGGAGTTACTTACATATGCAGGACTTTTTCCTATTCTTTGCGAAATTTCCGAGTTGCTTAAGCCAAATTCGCTAATAAGTCTTTCAAAAGCTTTTGCCCGGTCGACAGCATTTAAGTCAGAGCGCTGGACGTTTTCTACGATAGCCATTTCGAGCATACCCTGCGGAGTGGTTTCTTTGATGATAGTAGGCACTACTTGTAATCCGGCCAGCTTAGCCGCCCGCCAACGTCTCTCACCGGCAATTATCTGAAAACCGGCAGGGGTTTTGGCTACTACCAGGGGTTCTAAAATGCCGTGTTCTCTGATGGAATCGACTAAATCTACCAAGGATTCAGGAGTAATTATGCCCCTTGGCTGAAGCGGATTTGCCTGAAGTGAGTCTATTTCAATATCGACTACCTGCTGATTCATGCTGTCTGGACCGAAACCATTTTTTTGCCTTCGTGGCGAGAAAATTTTACGGTCCCATCATTAACCGCATATAAAGTAAAATCCTTACCCATAGCTACGCCTGTACCGGCATTAACCTGACTGCCTTTTTGCCGAACAATTATATTTCCGGACTTCACTGTCTGGCCGCCGAATAATTTAACCCCCAACCGCTTACCGCGACGATTGCCTTTTTGTCTGGTAGATCCGCCTGCTTTAGTATGAGCCATGGAAGTAATTTAACTTAGTTTTTCACGAAAGTCAATGATTAGCTTTCACGGGAACCTTGGTCCTTCTGACACGCGGGGCAGCAGCAATTTTGACCTCTTCTTTGGGATTAATCTCCTGTTTTTGTGAAACGACATCGGTGATTTTCAGACGGGTATATTTAGCCCGAAAACCAATAAACTTATGGTAACGGCTTTTGGCTTTGAATTTACCCACGCGGATCTTTTCACCCTGGGGATGGTCGATTACCTGGGCGTTGACTACCATCGGCGGGGTGACAAAAGGTTTACCGACCAAAAGTTGTTCTCCGTCTGCAACCAATAATACCTGATCAAAGACCACCTGCGATTTATTTTTGCCCAGGAAATCCACCTGAATGATATCATCGGGGCGGACAACGTACTGGGAGGAGCCAATCTGAACTATTGCCAACATACCGACAGATTATACAGGGAACAGCAGGTTTTATGCAATCCGCAGACCTTCAGTGTTTTTAAGATCCAGGGCAATCGAATTAATAAGACCTAAATTTATAGCCACGGCAATCAAAGATGAACCGCCGGCTGAAAGGAGGGGCAAAGTGATTCCGGTAATCGGCGCTAAGCCCAAATTCATGCCAATATTGATAAATGTCTGAAAACCCAAAAGAGCCAAGGATGACAGGCAAAATAATGAAGCTTTTGAATCTGAGGTGGTCTGAGAAATACGGTAAACACGCCAAAAAATGATTCCGTAAAGTAAAATAACCGTAAATGCTCCTACAAAACCCAGTTCTTCGGAAATTGAAGCAAAAATAAAATCGGTGTGATGTTCCGGCAGAAATTTCAGCTGAGTTTGGGTACCCCGACCCAAGCCCCGGCCAAAAATCTGCCCTGAACCGACAGCTATGGTAGACTGAATCACATGATAACCGTTGTTAAGCGGGTCCTGATAGGGGTTTAAGAATGACATTATCCGGGTTTTTTGATAACCATGAAGGACAAATTTATATACAGGAACGGTCACTACGGCAAGAAGAAGTATTATCAAGGCGATCGTTTTTAAAGAGAATTTGGACAAAACGATACTGGCCCAGCCGATAAATATAACCAGGCTGGTGCCTAAATCAGGCTGAAGATAGATGACTATAACCGGAATAATTCCCGACAAAAATAACCAATAATTGCTATGTTTAATTTTGGAAACAGCCAAAGCCGAAAAAGAAATCAGCAGAAACGGTTTAATCAATTCGGACGGCTGGAAAGTAAACTGACCGATTAACAACCAACGCTGCGAACCCCGGCTGAGGACACCAAAAAAGGCTGTTACCAGAGATAAAAACAAAAATAGGAAATATCCGACCGGATGCAATGAAAAAAAGACTTCATAATCGACGGTAGCAAAAATAAAATACAAACCAATCGCTATCAAAACAAAGATCAATTGGTTGAAAACCAACCCCGGAGCCACACTTCTGATAATGGCAAGGCTGATCAAAATCAAAAGCAGGGAAGGTAATATTAAAAACCAATCCGGGCGGAATTTGAACATGGTTTTATATCAACCGGACCTTAATCTCATCGCCGGCGATTATTTCCTGAGCTAGAGTCCTGAATTTGAGCTCATCTATGAAATCGGCATCGGCGGGCAACGGGGCAGTCAGAATAATTTTCTGATCAAGCCTGGCTCCGGCGGTCTTGCGGGCTTCCTGAACCTGTCTGATTAATTCCCTTAATTCCCCTTCAGCCTGAAGACGGGGGGTAATTTTAATATCAACGTCAATTCTGGTTTCACCATCCTGATTAATCCAATCAAGATGTTTCATATTTACCTCATCCAGAATCAACCGGCAGACTGATTCAGAAACCTGTTTTTGAGAAGAATAAACCTGTAAAAGATCCAAGGGCTGACGGACTTTGATCTGATTGATTTTTCTGAAAGACAGAACCATCTCCACAATTTTTCTAGCGGCCCGCATTTCATTAACAAGATTCACTTCTTTATCAGTCAGGCGGCTTTTTTTTGGCCAGCTGCTCAAATGGACCGATTCCTCTCCCGTAAGATTTTTGAATATGGATTCAGTAATAAAAGGATTAAAAGGGGCCATAATCCGGCATAATACCACTAACACAGTATAAAGGGTCTGATGGCAATCAAGCTTATCTGTTTGATTAATTGAAGCAGGACCCACCCTGTCCCGCGAACGGCGGATATACCACAGCGACAGATCGGAAACAAAATCCTGAATGGATAAACTGGCCGAAGCTGCGTTATATTTATCCAAAGATCCGGATACAGTATTGATGGTTTCTTTTAATCTGGCAAGTATCCATTCGTCCAGAACATTCCGCTTCGACGAAGACTTTTGAGCCGGTTTGAAATCATCAATATTTGCATACGTGACAAAGAAATTGTAAATATTCCAGAGCATAAGGTGAAATTGGCGGCGGGTTTCGTCGGCTTTTTTGTAGCCGAAAAGCAGATTATTTTCCGGATTCTGAAGGGTGAACATCCAACGCATGACATCAGCACCGATTTCATCCGCTCCCTCGGAAAATTCAATCATATTCCCGGCAGATTTGTGCATTACCTGGCCTTTTTCGTCCAAAAGGGACGCAAAACCCAGCACTGTATCGGCCGGATGCGACTTTTTCAAAACCGTACTCATGGCAATTAACGAATAAAACCAGTTTTTAAACTGGCCGGGAAAGGATTCGGTAATGAAATCAGCCGGGAACCAGTCTGCGGGCAGAGTGGAAACTCCGACCACGCCGGCGTCCAGCCAGGGATTACCCACATCGGGAATCCGGGAGATAATTTCACCGCAGTTACGGCATTTGATTTTGACTTCATCAATCCAGGGTTTGTGAGGAGTATTACCCGCGAATTTATCCCAGCCGGAAACAGCCCGGCTCTGCAGTTCCTCTTTACTGCCGATAATTTCAAATTTGTGGCAGACCGGACACTCGTATATCGGAAGGGCCAGACCCCAGTAACGGTTCTTTTTGGAAATCAGCCAGTCATGCATATTTTTAAGCCAGTCCATTTCCCGCCCCCTGCCAAAACCGGGCAGCCATTTGATTTTGCCGGCATAGCGCATCATCTGTTTCCGGTAGGTAGCCTGCTTTATATCCGTGGGGTCGGGCTGATCCATGGAAATGTACCATTCATCGGCTACTTTCCAAACCAATTCGGAACGGCAACGCCAACAGGCCGGGTAACGGTGGGTGTAAGAAAGCAGCCGGAATAAATATTCCCCACCCCGGAAATTTTTAAGGTAGTCAATGATAATTTCAGGATGCTTTTTGGCATTTTGACCTGTAAATTGGCCAAAACCATCGAGATAATCCGCACTGTCATTAATGGCCGGAATTACCGGTAACCCCAGCTTCTTTCCCAATTTATGATCTTCTTCACCGGTACTTGTGGAGGTATGGACCAACCCGGTCCCTTCTTCGACAGTAATGGGCATCAGCAAATTATCCGTGGCAATGGAGATATGAAAATTATCGGGGAATTTATCCAAAGCCGACCTGATGATCGGTAAATCATCAAACGGAGACAGGTAGTGCAATCCTACCAACTTTTTTCCGGGCAGGGTTTTTTTAATTTCCGACCCGGGGGCCACGCGGTCCAGAGTGCCTTTGGCTATCCAAACCTGTTTACCGTTTTCCCAGTCGATTAAAACATAATCCAACTGTTGGTCGACTGCCACAGCAGTATTGGCTGGCAGAGTCCAGGGAGTGGTGGTCCAAATAAGCAAATATTCATTCGGCCGTTCTTTTATCGGTAACGCCAGAAATACGGAGTCATGGGTGAGTTCCTTGTAATCCTCGGTTAATATTTCGTGCTGGGATATGGCAGTTTCACACCGGGGACACCAGGGAACCACATCATGGCCTTTATAAATCCAGCCCCGCTGCCAGCATTCTTTCAAAAAACCCCATATGGCATAATTATTTTCATCAGACATGGTGTAATAAGAATTGTCCCAGTCCATGAAGTAGCCTAATCGCCGGCTTTGTCCGGTCTGAATGGCCGAATATTTCCAGACCCGGTCTTTACATTTATTAACAAAATTAGCTACACCGTATGTTTCGATATCTTTTTTAGATTTAAATCCCAATTCTTTTTCCACCTCAACTTCCACCCATAAACCCTGACAGTCAAATCCGTTCTGATAACGGCCGGCGTCTCCCTTCATTGTGTGATAACGCTGCCATAAATCTTTGTACGTCCGGCCCCAGGCATGATGAACACCCATGGGATTATTGGCTGTTATCGGGCCATCCAGAAAAGAAAAGCGTTTTTTTGAAGAATCATTTTTGTGAAGATATTTCCGGATGACACCCGAGTCGTTCCACCATTTCAATATTTCTCTTTCCAAAGCCGGGAAATCTACCTGAGAGGAAACGGGTGAAAAAGCCATGCAATTATTTTACAACAAAATCAGCTAATCACCTGCCCTGGCGCAGGAATGCGGGGATGTCCCAGTCATCTTCTTCAGAGGTGGCCGCAGGTTCAGTAGGTGATGACACTGCAGGAGGAGGATTTTGGTCGGCCGGGACAGCCGGTTGGACAGATGAGGGCTGAGTTGCGGGTTCTTCAGTCTGGCGGGTGGCAGAAATAGGCCGGCCGCTTCTGGGTTTTTCGCTTATGATACCGACTGAAATCTGATCTCCGGTATGGACCGGGCGGTTTCTGGTCATCATGCTGGCCAGCCGGGAACGGGTCTCATCAAATCCTGTAGCTATGACCGTAATTTTCATCTGGTCAACCAGCTTATCATTGATGGCAGCTCCGAAAATAATATTAGCATCGGCATCGGCGGCCTCGGAAATAATCCTGGCAGCTTCATCAACCTCGATCATGGTCATGTCAGGACCACCGACAATGTTGAATAAGACCCCTTTGGCCCCTTCAATGGAAACTTCCAAGAGCGGCGAGGAGACTGCGGCTCTAGCCGCCATTTGGGACCTGTTTTCCCCAACCCCGGTACCGATTCCCATCAAGGCTGAACCGGCATCATTCATAATGGCTTTGACATCCGCAAAATCGACATTTATCAGGCCCGGCATAGTAATGATGTCGGAAATACCCTGCACACCCTGAGTAAGGACGGAGTCGGCTACCCGGAAAGCCTCCAAAAGAGTCATTTTCCGGTCCACCACATCCATTAAGCGCTGGTTGGGAATCACAATCAGGGTGTCAACTTTTTCCTTAAGTTTATTGATTCCGTCCTCCGCATTAACCATCCGCCGGGCGCCTTCAAAAGCAAATGGCTTGGTGACTATTGCCACTGTCAGGGCCCCGATTTCTTTGGCGACTTCGGCAATGATCGGGGCAGCCCCGGTGCCCGTTCCCCCACCCATTCCGGCAGTGATAAAAACCATATCCGAATCCACCAGAAATTCCTTTATTTTCTCCCGTGATTCTTCCGCGGCCTGAGAACCAATTTCCGGATTGCCGCCGGATCCCAAACCTTTAGTCAGATTTTCACCAATCTGTAATTTGCTCTCCGCCAGATTGGTCAATAACACCTGGGCATCGGTATTGACCGCAATAAAATCCACTCCGTTTATAGCCCCAACGCTGATCATGGAATTTAAAGCATTACCACCACCACCACCCACTCCAATCACTTTTATTCTGGCTAAACGACCGACATCTGGTTTAACAAGCGCCACGGTTTTTGACAGTTAAATATTATTCTAACTTCGAGGCAGGTCCCAACATAACAGATAATCTCGGGCGAAGCAAGTTGGTCTTTATTCTACCAATGTAATTCAAGGTAGTAAAGACTTAATCCAACCACCGACTTTACCTATAAATCCCTTTCCGGAAATTTTATCCATTCCGGGCAATGAAGGCAAACTGATCCCCGTACCCATATTCTGACCATCGTCGAACAGATTTTTAGCATTTTTGATTAAACCCACCGAAACGGCAAAGGAGGGATTATCAATTTCATCTACCAATCCGGACAAATCAGTCGGAACGCCGATCCTGACAGTACTACCCATAATGCGTTTGGCAGAATCAATCAATCCGACGGTCAAAGCGCCCCCCCCGGTGATTACCAAACCTGACGGGGTAAGACCTGCCAGACCACTTTTTTTCAGTTCACCGGCTACCAGCTGGAACATTTCGTTCAGGCGGGGACGGATAATACCCTCTACCAGGGTTTTTCGGGAAATGGTTTTTAATTCCTCAGGTAAATTGAGACCGGAAATATCAATTTCATCCTCCCTGGATTTATCTTTGCCCATAAACATTTTTAAAGCTTCGGCACTTTCCAAAGAGACTCTTAAACCGGCAGCCAAATCTTTGGTAACATTGGCAGCACCCACCGGAATTACATGCGAATAAGACAAAGCCCCTTCGACGTAGATGGCCAGACTCATAGTACCCCCGCCAATATCCACTAAAATTACCCCCAATTCCCTTTCGGTGTCAGAGAGAACCGCTTCACCGGCTGCCAACCCGGAAAAAACCAATCCGGAGACATCACAACCGATTTCACTGACACATTTGGTCAGGTTCCTGATTACCGGAGCCGAACCGGTAATGATGTGGGTATCTACTTCCAGGCGAACCCCGGTCATACCTACGGGATCTTTGACGCCCTCCTGATTATCAACGGTGTATTCCCGCGGCAGGACATGTATAATTTCCGAAGAAACCGGTAAAGATACGGCCCGGGCCGCCTCCAAAACGCGACGGCTGTCTTCGGCTGTAATTTCGCCCTGAGGCTGGGCAACAGCAACAACACCATGACTGTTTTGAGAACTGATATGCGCACCACCGACGGAAACCCAGGCCTTGGAAATGTTGTAGCCAGCCATCCTTTCGGCAGCTTCCACAGCTTCATTAATTGACGTGACGGCCTCTTCAATATTCACAATCTGACCTTTTCTGACACCCTTGGATTTGGCCGAAGCTGCTCCGACGATATGGATTTTTGAGGTTGATTCGTCGTCACGATATTGGGCAATCAGGACGGCTGTTTTGGAACTGCCAATGTCTATACTAGAAATTACTTTGCTCTTGGCCATTATGTATTTTTAAAAAGTGACGATAGGACTGTTAAATCTAAGATCGATAACCTTCGGCATTTTCGATTGTATTTTACTTCTGGTTAAAATGACTTGTAAAGTAGTATACCAGTTTGATGTCATTTGAGACAGATCCAGAAGAACGGTCACGTTTTGGGGAAAAAAAACTGACAAAATATGGTTATCTATTTTCCCGATTAACCGGTTATCCGGTAAGCCGCTCATCTGGTCCAGAATTTTAATGGCATTTATCTGGTCGGCATTTAAGACAGATCCGGGTTTTACGAGATCGGAAAATAAAAGCAGCGGCAAACCCGGATTTTCAGACTGATATAAAATAACTCCTTCATCATCAGCGGCAACATGAGCTCCTAAAACCCGGGGGCCGATCAGAACCGCCGGCTTTCTGATTTCCAGGCTTAAGACCAGAGTCCGGGGTAAACGCCGGTATAGATGAATTGTTTTAATCTCCGGAAACTGCCTGAGATCATTTTCCACCTCCTTTTGCGGCAGGGATTTTAAAAGGGGGGTATTTAATAGCCATTTTACCGAACCGATAATCCGGGGCGGACAAGAGCCATATTGGGTATAACATTCCAAATTCCGGGCGTAAAAAACCAAATTGGATTTAGACCATAAAAACCAGGTAAAAAATATCAAAATCAAAAACCTGCCGATTTTGAAGATAATTTTACTTTTTCTGTTGGAATACCGATGCGAATTCATAATTTATGCAAATGTTTGTTCAATTAATTGAAGCATGTTTTCCATTCCGTTCAGGTTCAGATGCATGGCCTCTGGTTTGAGTTGTTTGGCAGATGTTATGGCCTGCAGCAAGTTGCTCCCGGTAAGCTGTGATTGAGGTAAAATCACTGCCTGATGATTTTGTACCAATAACCGGGCATTTTTGTTTTGCTCATCATGTGAAGACCAGGGAATGGGAATCAAAACACATTTACAACCAAACAGGGCCAATTCATGGATAATATGCGCGCCCGACCGGCTGACCACAACGTCGGCTTCAGTTAAAACCCCGGCCACCAGGGAAGAATCAAGATAATTATAAATCTGATAAGATGATTTAAGATTGTCCGGTAATAATTTTTGCAGTCTGATGGCCTCCTGATAATCATTAAAGGCCGATGAAGACCCGGTCTGGTGAATGACAGTATAAATTCTGAGTAATTCGGTCAATACTGAGAAGACAGCTAAATTAATGACGTGAGAGCCCTGTTTACCTCCGGTGATATAGATCCTGGCCGGAATAATATGTCCGGCGTTTTTTGATTTTAAATTCTTAATTATCTCCGGGCGAATCGGCAAGCCGGTTACTACTGATTTTCGCCGGGGATAGTGATTTTGGCTTTGGGACCAGGTAAGGGCAATTTTTTTGGCAAATAAAGCAATAAATCTGTTGGCCCAACCGGCGGTTACGGTTTGTTCGTGAGCTATCACAGGTATCCCGAGAAGCCATCCGGAAAATACAACCGGGACTCCCAGATAACCGCCAAAAGTGACTATACCTTTTAACCCCGTCCGGTATTTAATTTTCAGTCGTAACAGATAAATAAATGCCGATATAAATCCGACAGGCAAACGGAAAAGTTTTAAGGGATGGTAGGTATGGTAAATTTTTCCGGCCTTAAGATCATAAAAATCTATATCTGCTGCCCTGACTTCCCTGAATTCAGCCGAGACTGATTTATCCTGCCATTGACTGAATTTGTGACCAATCCAAAAAATTCGCCAGCCGTCTGATTGTAATTTCTGAGCCAGGGCCAAAGCACTGGTGTGATGTCCGCCGGTAAAAACCAGGCAACGGGTGGGGTTATTGTTCATAACTTCTGGCTATATTTACCAGTATACCGGTTGCCACCAACATTATCAGTAAAGAAGAACCGCCATAAGAAATGTAGGTCAACGGTATACCGGTTAAGGGAAATAGAGCGGTAATGGCTGAAATATTTATAAAGGCCTGAATCCCGATCATCGAGGTCAGACAGACTGCCAGATTCTGAGAAAATCCCATAGCTGCTTCCCCGGCGGAGTTAAAACCGCGTAATATCAGAATTAAAAAGGCTAATAACAAGGCGGATGAACCTACCAAACCCAATTCTTCACCGATAATTGCAAAAATGGAATCAGTGGTAGCTTCCGGCAGAAAATTATATTTCTGACGGGACTGGCCCAGTCCCAGACCAAACAGATTGCCTGAACCCAAAGCAATTAAGGCCTGGTGAATCTGGTAAGAAGACCCCAGAGGATCCTTCCTGGTATTAAAATAAGATTCTAAACGACTGAGACGGTACGGAGAGACAATAACCATTAACATGACTGCCAACAAGCCGAGTACGGAAAAACCGGCCAAATACCGGATACGACCTCCGCTGCCAAAATAAGTTAAAAACCCCATGCCAATAATGACCAGGGTCGTACCTAAATCCGGTTCCAATACAATCAAGAGACTGACCAAGCCCAAAGTGAAAAAGAACGGCAAATATTTTTTTTTCGTACTTAATAAAGTCGAAAAGTAGATGGCCATGGTTAATTTCGCCAATTCGCTGGGCTGAAGTAAAAAAAATCCCAGATTAATCCAGCGGCGGGCCCCCTGGAGCTTCACCCCGATACCGGGTATTAATACCAATAGCAAGAGAAATACCGTAACGACAAAAAATGGAAAGGCATACTTTTTAAATATCTGGTGATTTATCCTGCTGAACAGGAAAAACAGTCCCAAACCCAGGATGGCCCATATACTCTGGAGTTTGAGATAATACCATTTATCCCCGAAATCCCTGGCAGCATCGACCACTGAAGCGCTGTCGATCATGATCAGGCCAAAAAAAGTCAGTCCTATTGTAATCAGAGTTAAAGTCCGGGAATTGGGCATAACCATATGATCAGAAATTGGCAAACCACAAGCCAAGCATGGCAGTAAAAATTGCCAAAAGCCAAAGACGCATCACAATTTTCGGTTCGGGCCAGCCATGGTTTTCCAGCCAGTAATGTACCGGGGTGACGGAAAATAACTTCCGCCCAGTCACCCTGAGAAAGAGAATTTGCAGAATTTGAGAACCGCCTTCCAGCAAAAATACCGTTCCGACGATCAACAAAGGAAAAGATTTACCCAATATCAGGGCGATGACTGCCAAAGTAGCCCCAAAAGACAAACTGCCGGCGTTACCAAGCCAGATCCTGGCCGGGAAGACATTGAAATAAAGAAATGCGAGTAAACCGCCGATCCAAAGAGCAATAAAAACCGACAGAACCGTATCCAGCGCTGCCAGCGACAAGCCCCAAAAAGCCAGTAAACCAAAAAGCAAAACGCCTGTAGCCAGTCCATCCAGACCGTCCGTAATATCGTATGATTTACAAAATACGGAAACGATAATAGCGGCCAGAGGAATATAAGTCCAACCCAATTTAATGACACCAAATCCCGGAATATGCACCAGACTGATACCAACATTGAAGTACAATATCGAAGCTACAACTACGGACAATATAAATATAAAAACAGTTTTACTGCCCGGCCAGACTGAAACCCGGCTGGTCTTTTTCGGCAGATTAAATATTTTCTTTATGTCGTCATATAAACCCAGCAGCCCAAAGGCAATAAAAGTGAAAAACAGCAGGTTTAATTCTTCTTTAAAATCAAATACGCTGGTAATAGTAATACCCAGCTTTCCCAAATAACCGTACAGCACCAGATAAAGAAACGACACCAGAAATATCAGCAGAATTCCACCACCTATAGGAGTACCGATTTTCCAACTTTGATTTTGATTAATAACCTGAAACTCCTGACTTTCCTGAGGAGTCAGGGCCGGGATGGGCCGATGATAAGTCAGGTGAAGCTTATACAGGAGATCGATAAACGGAACGGTGGCGATGCTGGTAACAATAAAGGAGAAAATCAGGATACCAAGATATAAAGCAAGAGGATTCATGACTTTAAGGAAAAAGCCTGGGGAGAAAAATCACGGCGGCGATTAAAACGGAAAAAACTGAAAATACCAACATCGCACCGGCCGAGGTGTCCTTGGCAAATTTAGCCAACAGGTTATATTCCTGCGTAAGCAGATCAACGGTAAATTCGATGGCTGTATTGATAAGTTCGATAGCCAGACCGGTGGCAATAACAAATAAAATCACCGCCCATTCCAATCCGGATATATGAAGCAGAAACCCCAGAATTACCGGAATTGATGATAAAACGAGATGTATTTTAAAATTCGGCTGGGTTCTGAAACCGGTGATAATTCCGTCCCAGGCGTGCCGGAAAGAAATATGGTGTTTTTTCATAACGGGAACTATATAATTATATATCAATGCAAGGCGGAAGAATCCGGCGGGATCTGAAAATATCTGAATAACTTTTCGGCGATCCCGAACCATAAGGGAGCGGCAGTAGTGCTTCCCCAGGGTGATGATTGAGGATGATTCAAAGTTACCAGCATCGTGAACTTGGGGTTGGCAGCCGGGGCAAAACCAATAAAGGAGGCAATGAATTTATCGGGGTCGTAGTGTCCGGCAATCGGTATCTGGGCGGTTCCGGTCTTTGCGGCGACAGAAAACCCGGGTACCCGATAATATCTGACCTCGCCGTGATTAACCGCATTGACCATCATCCGGGTCATAAGAGCGGCAGCTTCGGCAGAGATAACCTTTTTAGCTTTAACCGGCGGAAAAAGCTTAATCTTACCGTCGACTTCCGTGCCTATAGCCACCCGTGGGGGAATCAGTTGGCCGCCGTTGGCTATGGCATTGACGGCGGTCACCATTTGCAGGCGGGTAACGGCGATGCCCTGGCCGAAAGCGGCTGTAGCCCAATCAATGTCGTACCACTGGTTGTCAGGTCTTAATACCGGGGTGCTTTCTTCCTGCAAATCCACACCGGTGAGCTGTCCGAAGCCGAATTTTCTGATATAGGCAAGCATTTTTTCCTTTCCCAGTTTCCGGCTGACAAAAACCATGCCAATATTGTCCGAATGCAAAATCACGTCACTCATATTACAGCCCGGGTAGTAAACATTATTGTAGCTTCTGAGATAGTCACCGGATATTTGTACCGGACCGGAACAGATTTCACAGATAGTCTGGGGAGTAACCGCTCCGGCGTCCAACGCTGAGGACATGACAATCGTTTTAAAAGTCGATCCGGGTTCATAACCCTCGGATACGATGGGATTTTTATAGATATCGGGCGGGTAATCGGTGAAATGACCGGGATCATATCCGGGTAAACTGACCATGGCCAGTAAATGGCCGGTTTTGCTGTCCATAACCGTCACAGTACCGGATTTGGCCTGATATTTGACCAAACCAGCTTCAAGCTGTTTAAAAACGATGTATTCGACAGAGCGGTCGACGGAAGTGATAAGATTTTGACCGGGCTGAGGAGGGATGATATTCTGATCACCGATTACAATGGGCCGGTTATATGCATCCAGCTGCTGGTTAAGCTTTCCCGGTTTTCCGGACAGGATCCGATCCCAATAGCCTTCCAGACCGAAATATCCCTGCATATCTCCCGTTTCGTTTTTACCTACAAAACCGGTAAAATAGGCACTCGGGCTGCCTTCCGGGTAAATCCGGTCCTGTTCTTCTTCAAAACCCAGGCCAGGAACCTGAAGTTGTTCAATCCTGGCTTTAGTATCAGGACTGAGGCCATGGGCAATGGGGAGCCAGTTGAGAGGCAGACCCCGATTTTCGGTGATAATTTTCTGAGCACCTGATGTAGCCGGGAGCAGATCAAACAATTTTTTAGAAATATCCGCATCAAGACGGAAAACGTGGGGATCGATAAAGGCTAAATATTTTTGGCTGTTAGTAACCAGAGGGAAGCCGTCCGCACTTCTGATTTCTCCCCTGGGGGCGGGGATAATATCCGAACTTCCGTACTGCGCCCGCGCATCTTTTTCCAATTCTGGATTTTTAATGACCTGCCAGTAAAAAAGCCTGATGACAAGAAACAGAAACCAGCCTACAAACAACAGTTTTATCCACTGCAACCGACGGTTCATGGCTTGGTAAACAATGAAGCGACCGTCACAGATCCCAAATTTTCAATGACAGCCGGAACCATATGCCGGGACTGGGCAAAATCCTGAATACTGGCAATAGAGGTATGAAGATAAATTTGGGCCTGCAGTTCCCGGTTTTGGGAATTCAACCGGTTTATTTTGGAATCCAGATCGGTTATACGATCACCATCCGACGACCGGATACTGGAAATATATACCTGCAATAAGAGCAGTACGGCGATGCCGATATAGGTATATAAAGTGAGTTTATTTTTAAACATATTTTTTCTGAAAAACACGCAGTTTGGCACTTTGGGATTTGGGATTTTGACCAATTTCCAGCATATCCGGGATAACCGGCCCGGATGTCAGATTTGTACCCAAATTCTGGAATTTCCATTTTTTAAAGGTTTGTTTTACCAGACGATCTTCGAGTGAATGAAAGCTGATCACCAACAACCTGCCGCCGGGGCGTAAAAGTTCCAGAGCCTGCGGAAGAGCCGTTTCCAAAGCCCCCAATTCGTCATTGACGGCAATTCTTAACGCCTGGAACACGCGGCGTCTGGACGGGGCCGGCAAAATCGCAGCCAACTCCAGGGTAGTGGACAGAGGCCGGTGTCTGGTAATTTGACCGGCAATCCGGCCAGCCTGCCGTTCCCCGCCAAAATCAGCAATAATTTTAGCCAGGTCTCTGGCCGGTAGTCCGTTTACCAAATCACCCGCGGTTACCGGAATTGTAGGATCCATACGCATATCCAGAGGGCCGTCTACCTGAAAAGAAAAACCCCGCGAGGCGGTTGTCAGCTGGTGCCAGGAAACCCCCAGATCAAATAAGATACCGGATACCGGGGGCCAGTGATTTTTACCAGCCACTTCCAAAAGATGGATGAAATTGGACCGGACCTTGATCAAATGATCCGAATCAGGGCAGGCTGACAAAGCCTCCGGATCCTGGTCAAGGCCCAGCACCCAACCGCCACCGGCCAATATTGGGGCAGTATGTCCGCCTCCGCCCAAAGTGGCATCGATATAATAATTATCGGGTTTGACTTCCATATAAGTGCCAACCGGTTGTAAAAGTACGGGAATGTGATATCCGTCCATGTTAAATTCCGGTAGACGAGAGCTTTTCAGCGATCTCCTCCCTCTTGGAATTAATCCGGGCGGAATATAAATCAAATCTCTGTTTGTCCCAGATTTCTATCCGGTCCAGGCTGCCGGCAACTACGCAATCTGTTTTCACCCCGGCGAAATTCTTTAAATAATCCGGGATCAAAATCCGGCCCAAATGATCAATTTCCACTTCCGTGGCGCCAAAGCTCAGACTCCGGGTGAAAGACCGGGCATCCGCCTGGGTAAGCGGCAACTGATTCAATTTGGCTACCAAACGATCCCAGACATCTTTGGGATATAAAAAAAGACAACCGTCCAGGCCCTGGCTTAAAACTGCCCCGTTCTCCAACTGGGACCGGAATTTCTTGGGGACGGATAGGCGCCCTTTTTCTTCAAGATGATGTTCATATTGACCTATAAACATAGAGATTTACCACTTTATACCACTTTGTACCACTATTACTTATTTTCACGGACGTGTCAAGACCAAGTTAATACGAAACATCGGGAATTCTTACTGTCGGGAAAACTTAAAAATTACAAATTACTGCTGGGGAGTGAGGGAGACAGTCTTGCCCGGGGTGACGGTAAATGGATAGGTGGCGGTATAGATGGAATAACCGGCATCATTTCTCAAAGTTAATTCCATGGTCGCGTTCTGTATATTGGTATGATAGGTAAAATGTCCGCTGCTCTCGCTGCCTAAAAGCTGTTTATAGGAATAGGTATCATTACCCCCGAGACTGGATGAACCCGAAACACCGGTATTTATCTGATTATTTTTAACAGTTGCATCATAAACAATGTTGTATTCCAATTTGGCGGCGTGAATTTTGGTGATGTTTACAGTGACGTAATGACCATCAGAAGAAAAAGTCAGGGAAGCCGCCGGAGCCTGATTGGGAGGCAGCTGGGCCACCTGGGAGGGAGCCAAAGTCGGGGTGGGGGCAGTCGGGGCGGAGGCAGGATGCCGGGTGCCGACAAAAATACCGCCGGCGATAAGAACCAGTAAAACACCGACGACAATAAATTGTGTTTTCATAACTTTACTTTAACTTTTCTGTAAAATAACTGTCAAGCTCGGAAATTGGCATTCTGATCTGGCCGGCCGTATTCCGGTCCCTTACCGTCACAGTATTATCCTCCAAAGACTGAAAATCGACGGTGAGACACCAGGGGGTGCCGATTTCGTCCTGGGAATAATAACGCTTGCCGATATTGCCCCGGTCATCCCAGACCGTTTTAAACAAGGGCTTTAAATGTTCATATAGCCCTTTGGCTTTGATAACCAGATCGGGTTTATTGGCCAACAACGGGAAGACGGCAATTTTGTAAGGAGCGATCCGGGGACTGAGTTTCAAAATTATCCTGTCACCGTCTTCGGTATAGGCGTCTGCGAGCAGGAACAGAAAAGTCCGGTCAACCCCGCCGGAAGTTTCCACAATCCAGGGGATCAGACCCTCGAATGTCAAATCCTGGCCGCTGAACTGGCTATGCCTAGACAAATCCCAGTCCTGACGCCAGTGGATACCTTCCATTTCCTGCCCGCGGTACTGGATATCAAAGGCCTTTTTGGCGTAGAAAGCCAGTTTTTCGTGCTGATGAAAGCTCAAATTATCAGGATGAGTGAAGAGCCCGGAGTACCAATCCATTCTGGCTTGTTTCCAGTAGTCATACCATTTGTCCATTTCTTCCGGTTTGGTAAACCACTGCAAATCCCATTGTTCAAACTCTCTTAAGCGGAAGAGAAAGTTGCCATATGTCACCTCGTTCCGGAAAGCCTTACCGATCTGGACGATACCAAACGGCAGTTTGACCCGGGTCGAATTGACTACATTTTTGAAGTTTAAATAGATAGTCTGGCAGGCCTCACCCCGGAGATAGGTTTTAACCTTTTCATCTTCGATAATTCCAAGTTCTGTGGGAACCAAAGTATTGAAGTTTTTGGGCTCGGTCAATTCGCCTCCGCAGTCAGGACAAAGCTGGCCCGTTACATCATCGGCCTTAAAGCGGTGATGGCATTTTTTGCATTCGGTCAGCGGATCTACAAAACCCTTGACATGCCCGCTGGCTTCCCAGACTTTGGGATGGGTAATTATTGCCCCGTCAATACCAACGATGTTGTCATGCTCCACGGTCATCCACCTCCACCAGAGACTTTTTAAGTTGTTTTTCATCTCCACCCCGAGGGGTCCATAATCATATATTCCGCCCACTCCGCCGTAAATTTCACTCCCGGGGAAGACAAATCCCCGTCTTTTACACAGAGCTACCACTTTTTCCATTACATCCATATTAAAAGTCATTATATTCCATCCAATAATATATTGTGCTACAATGCGTAACTTGTGGACAAACGCGAAACAAAAAATAGGGCAGATCGCAAATTACCATTGCCTGAGCAAAAAGGCAGTTCAGGTTTGATTGATTACCTGAAATTTTTAACTTATAACATAATTGTCTGGCGGAGAATTCAACAATTCCGTCATGATAATCAAATCAGCGAAGAGGATCTGAAAGATGCCGACGAATAAAGCGAAGAATCTGAATCAGTATACCGGTTCGTAGACAATTTTACGGCGCAGACCGATATCCCGGAGGATTCTGATCAGACGCGGATTGTAGTGCACAAATTCCGCCGGATACGGACCTTTGCTGGTACGGTTTAGGTTAATCCCCTGTCTGGCGGCAATTGCCCCGTCAAACTTGATCTGGCTGACGGAGGTATTGACTGTAAATGCCCCGTCGGTATACAGGATGGCCGAGATATCCGCCGGGTATGCGGCCTGGGTAATATCATACTGGGGCGGAATACCGGTGGGGGTGGGAGTAATGGCCACTCCATTGCCCAAAGTAATACTTCCCTTTGAAAAAATAGCCAGGAAACCATCCGTGGCCGGATTTGTTTCGGTCATAGTGATTGACCCGCCGATGGTTACCGATCCCTGGTCCACCAAAATAATAGCTTTGTTTTGACTTGGAGTAAGACTGGAAATGTCTAACGGGGCTCCGGGGTCTCCGATCGTGGCTCCGCCGGGATCATTTATTTCTATCACATACACATTAAACTTCCCTGCCCCGTAATTGAAAGTCATGTAATGATTCGCACTATTGGCAGCAGTGATTGCCGCCTGCAGATCCGCCGTAGTTGCCAGGGTATTACCGGGCAACATATATGCCCCGCCGCTTTTGGACCGGGATTTGGCTCTTTCCTTCATCGAATCATAGGTATTTTCCGGTTTGTTGTTCATGAGGGTCCAGGGATTGGACCCGGAGAAGATCCAGTTCATGTTGTTAATAAAATCCGGACGGTTGACATTCACGCCGGTTGATCCGAAAGCAATCCCCGGCAGGGGGACCAGCCCGGCCGGAGTCAGAGGCACCTCACCCGGCATGATCACCCAGGGCTGGAATGTGAGGTAAGCCGGAGATATGTTTTCAGTCAGCGGTCCACCGGCGGCCGTCACATCCCCTCCCTGAACTTCAAAATATGAAGAGTAGGCAGCACACTTGGCCCACACTCCTCCGGGAGGTGTCCGGATGCTCTCCTGACAACCCACAGGATTGGAGCTTTTCAAAGCGCTCACACTATAACCGTATTGTGTTCCGCAGACTGCCAAAGCATCGGTCCAGTTGAATACTGCCGGTCCGGTAGTCGTTTTTACTGCCGGTGGATTGGAAATATCCGATCTGTAAACGTTAAAACCGGAGAGTCCCGCATCCCCGTCCACCCAAGATACCAGAATATGATTATTGGGTATATTACCATCATCTACCGCGGTCGCCGAACCCGGCGGGTTGGGAGCACAGGGTACCGTAACGGTAGTCCCGCCGATGTTGGTAGTGCCGGGGGTAGAGCAGGTGCTGTAATCTTTAATTTGCACCAGGTGGCTGCCACAGGTAAGACTCAGGTTATTCACGTAGTTGGTGACGACACCGGACTTCACCGTAGATCCGTCAACCAATAGGTCATACGATCCGGCTCCGGCCACCGCCGGCCAACTGACATTTACTCCCTGGTCTGTCTGGGTACACCATATAGTCGCAGTCGGGTTGGGCGGACCTACCTGGGAACAACACATCGCCGGTCCGCACCAATTACCGATGGCCTCCCCTGAGTCGTTATAAGCCCCGACTGTATACATATACCAGGTATCCTGAACAGCTGAAGTGTCAGTATATGATGAGATATCGGGTCCGGTACTCGGCGTGCTAAAAAAACCAGGTGATCTGTACAAATGAAAACCGGTTTCATTATTGGAATTATCAGTCCAGGTGACATTCATGCTGCCCGTTGAACAGCTACATGAGACGTTACCGGGGGCAACAGGCGTACAGTTATTTGCCGTTGTATATTCGGTGTTGCTATCGTGGGTTCCTTTACATGCGTTAGTAGATCTGATAAAGATCGAGTGGCTGCCAACTGCATATCCGGCATTATATGCCGTAGTGTAGGGACTGACGGAGATAGCTCCCAAATCCATTCCATCGATCCATAAATGTGAAGCCCCCGAGGTATCCCCACTCCAGTTAATGGTAAAAGTCCCGCAGTTACCCGTCACATTAGAAATTGAGGGTGTGGAAACGTCATCATATACATCAACTTGTACCTGGTCATTGCTTCCGCAGTTTCCATATAATCCGTTCGGCCAAATTACCGTGGATGCCTGATTACCCGTGCACTTCCCCCCAGTTTTCGAAGCGGCATTCGATGTAAATAGGTAAGACCCGGCAGTATCAAGTGTTGTGGTCGCCGACAGACTATTTGAATTTGAATTACTTGCTAATGCCGGTGACCAGCTAGCTCCCTGGGTCAGGTCGGAGGTTGTGTTGGCATGGTAAATACTTATAAACCCTATCCCCTCTGCAGCCGTTGAGCTGCCGTTTGCCATAACTGAACTTGCCCCTGTACAATTAGTTGTTGCTGTCACACTACTACCGGTGATAATGCATTTCTTGTCCACAGAAATAGAACATGTTGGCCATGGCGGATGACAGGACAACATTGGAGCCAAAGGGCCAGCACCGGGATAGCCTGTGTTCTGATCATTTGGCATTTGATAGAGAAGCGATCCACCATACATTGAACCATCGGGGGAGTTAAAAACCACATCAATCTGCTGAGGCGTAGGTCCGGTAGCGCCGTTATAACAATCATTGGTGTAATCCAGCTCAAAGTAATGCCAACCGGCTGTCACCTGAACATTAAATCTATGCTGGGCGCTAGTTTGACCATAACACCATCCAGAACCCGAATGCTGCAAATTTATGACCGGAGCCGGGGTAGGATTAGTATTGGGGACCCGGTTGTCTATATAAACCTTCACTTCACCCCAACCGGAAAATTGGGGAGAAATCGCGAAGTTATAGTTGCCTGTTACATCAAAGTACATATACCCCTGCCATATTCCTCCGGTATTTCCACGACACATATACCTCGCATCCGTCCCTTCATATAGCCATCCTGCTACATCTGTCGGGGTCCGGCAGTGATTCAGGCCGGGATTGGGACAGGTAAAATCATACCAGTTAAAAGCATTTGTAGCATTCCAGATTCCGGTCCACCTTAAAGTACAATAATGATAATCCGGCCCCACACACCCCTTACCGGATGAATCACCCCAGGTATAATAATTGTAATAAAGACCTTTGGGGTTGTCTTTCGGACAGGCGACTTTTTGGGTCAAATAGGAATTACACAAAAGCGGGTTACTGGAGCTGCCACCACCATTGGAGCTATTCGAGCAGCAACCTATAGTACCAGTATGTCGTGAACACACACCCCCGATATCGTCACAGCCATTATTATTGGTGGATCCCTGTGAAACTCCCTGGAAAGTTCCGTCACATGAAGTGGCTGTATTGTTACACGTAAACCAGCTATATTCGAGGTCGGTACAACCGCAAAAACCATTTTTATCGTATTGACAGTTCCAACAGGTGGATGCTCCATTCGTTCCTAAACAAGTATATGTGCCACATGGGCCGGCTTT
Source organism: Candidatus Amesbacteria bacterium (assembly GCA_027371535.1). Taxonomy (GTDB): domain Bacteria; phylum Patescibacteriota; class Microgenomatia; order CAZETR01; family Amesbacteraceae; genus DAHXMV01. Next base: position 69,030 of record DAHXMV010000001.1, read on the forward strand.
AATTTTTTGAACAATTATTGCCGATGAAAGTATTAAAATCAAAAAAATACCTAACCCTAACCAAAACTGTTTTCTAAAAGGCGACTTCATGGTTTTTACTCGAATCCGCAAAACTAATCGGTATAATTATGCCAATATCCGGGTTACCGGAATTTATAAACTTGTCCATTTCGTTTTTGAAGCTCTGGTTATATTTAATTACCAACTGATTAACCGCAGACCGTATTGTCTGCCCATCTCCCCCCGATGCGACTGAGATTGTAGGTAACAATAGACCAACTGTTATTTCCTGCCCTTTTTTAGCACCGAAAAAATCTGGGTTGCCAGAAATCTGATTTTCTATTTCCTTTTCATTCCAGGTTATTGCATTTTTATAAGCAATATGGAACATCCTACCATCCTTAAGCTTCATCAATACTGGTATCAAAACCGAGACTTTCTTTTGTTCAGCATCGTAGTAATAGCCTCTAAAAGTTGCAAGGGCTGTCACTAATCTTTCACCCTCTTTTGTTTTTATCGGTATCGGTTCTCTTATCACTTTGCCGTCTGACACTATGCGTAAAAAGAACATGTCCTGAAATTTATCTATGCCATTAAATCCATAATCTGTCCAGTTTTTACCAATATCCGTCTCCATTGTTATCTGTACTGGGGGTGGAACAATAACATTTGTCTCTTTATGACTTAATTTCTTAAGTTTAAAGAAAAAAAACAAAATACCGCATAACATTAATACAAGCACAATCAACAACATCACAACCACATAATTGCGCATACAAGAGATAGTATTACAAATTTATCAATATGAGTCAACTTGATCAATCTTAAATATATCCCTTAATGCATTCCGTTATCTACATATACCTTAATTGAAGAATTATTTCCTCCAATTAACAGATCGCCAAGTTCTGTATGCCAACTATCATCGTACGGATATTCCATTTTATATATCCAATCCTTAAAGGCAGGATATGGTTCGTAAACCGGACTGGATTCTGGTAACCTTTTCCATCCATCCCAAGCAGCTGTAGCATAAGCTATCTGACCCGCATGTATACCAAATACCTGAGAATAAATTTTAGGATTATTTAAAGCTATATTATCCCAACCCTGCTTATTCCAAGGAACGGCACCTTTATAATTTGAAATTTCAACTAACCCATCATCAAACTGTGCCGCTCTTATAACATAAATTTTTTCTGGATTGCCTTCTCTGTCGAAAAAATATGCAGGAGCATAAGCTAAAGCAGTAGCCAATTTAGTTCCTTCCTTTGTCTCAATATCGAACGGATCAGTAAAGACTCTCGAATCACCCCATATAGCAACAAATCCTATACATCCAGTAAAATTTCCACTATAAACAATTTCTTTGTATTTTGAAGGTAGACGCGGTGTCGCTTTCATTATGGCCACAATATTATCTGGGATGGGGTAGTTCCAATGTTCATCGTTCATCGTCATGAGAAATTGTTCGGTAGTTTTATTGCCGATGAAGGTCAACTCAGTCCTTTTACCGGATATGATTTCTAGTCTGCCGGAGAGTTTACCGGTAGCTGTGGGTTCCATTTGGACAAACATGACATTACCAGCATCGAATCCATGCTCTTTGTTATATCCCCAGGTGGCTGCTATTTCTGATGGGTTTCTGAAAGCGGGAAAAACTGAACCCGTATCCAATTTATTTTCCCCGCCGACAACACCGGCCATAAGCGTGCCTTTGTCATTGGTAAACAATGCCGGGAAACCAAAAGGATAGGCAGTAATCATAATTTCCCCGTTGGCATTCATGTAAGTGTATGGCGCCACCTGGGTAATACTCTCCCCATTCCACTCGCCCTTGGTAATCCCGTTCTTGCCGGTTTCCAGCTTGAATAATCTTTTTGTAAATTCTTCCTTTACCGCACTGCCTTTATACGGGCTGACTTTATCGTTGGGATCCAAAAACTGGTCCAGTGTCAGTTCGGCGCCGTCATTTTCCGGCAAGGCCAGGGTCATTCCCGGATTGGCAGCGGCAAATTCCTCAGCTTTTATAGCCGGACTGATTGCCCGGGGGAAATACAATCCCTCAATCATGGTTTCGGTATCCGAAGATATCCCGATTTCATTAATGGTCTCTGATGCCACGGGGGTATTTGGCAGGGTGGCTGTCCGTGAGGGTACTGGGGTTTTAGTACTAGTTTTATTTATCGTTTCGGTAATTTTTTTCAATACGAAAGTAGCCGAAGCGGAAATAAGTTCAGTAGCTTTTTGCGTCTGTTCACAAGCCATATCTGATACCACAAAAATTGTGGCTAAAGTTATTAAACCGGCCGTTTTGAGAAATTCTTTTCTGGAAACTCTTTTATAAAGTGATTCGTTAAAATTTGGCATTCTTTATCAAAAAAATCCCGCTACAGGGACGGGATAATTAATCAGGGTTCAACCTACAATAATTGAATATAACTTACACAGCAGAAACATCTGATTTGGCTTATTTTACCCCAAGTTTACTACAGGTCAACCTGAATCATCGGAGTTTATCCAAAATTTTGGGAGAATACAGGGGACGGGAAATAATGTCTTCGATAAATTTGTATATATCACCCGTGAATTTCTTATCTTCCGGCCAGTAGCCCAGTTCAATTATCAGATTAATTAACCAATTTTCAATTTTCAATTTCCAATTACTGTCCAAATTTTCAATATCCAAAAAGGCAGACAGAAGAAGAGTAAATATTTCAGGGTGAGATTGATTTTCCGGGGTAAGTTTGTCAACTGCTTCGGCCAACTGATATGCCAGATTCACCCGGCCCAAAAATTTCCGCCAGGAGGAAAAAGTATTGAGCAGGATGACTTCGGTTAAAAGATCGAGACTGCCCCGGCCTTTGACGACAAAAACCCTGACATGGTTAAACAGTTCCAGTGAACCTGCCCTTTTGGACTGCAGTTTCCTGACGCCTTTGACTTTAAGGACGACTTTGCCGGACTCTTTCGTAAACAAGGTGAGGATTTTATCCGCTTCACCGACGTTGACACGCTTTATTATTATGCCTTCGAGACAGTATGAACGCATCAGTAAGAAACCAGAATATCTTTATCGCCGTCTAAAATAATTTCAGGCTGTTTCTGATTATTAACGGTTAACCGGTAGGAAAAGTTTTTTGAACCGCCCTGTTTTTGCAGCAACAGATGATACGGAGAACTTTTCACGGGGGTGGAATACTTTAAAGTAATAGTCCGGTTATTTTTAGGTGTCAATGTAAAGAAACCCTCGATCACAGTTTTCCCCAGGTCGTCGCTGACGTTTTGTCCGGTTTCAAAACCGTCTGCAGATACCAGTTTACTGCCCTTTGGCAGGTAGACCCGCAGCCAGTCCCGGAAAACCCCATTGAGCTTTAAATTGGTTTTGGGGTCGACGAAGTAACTTTGGGGATTCTGATATACCAATGTCAAAGTATTGGTTGTACCGCCGGGTCCGGCATTAACTTTCAGATCAGCATCATATTTGACCCAGGTATTGGTTTTAGCACCGGCAAAATTGGTATCCACAACCAGCAGATAATCACCATCGGAAGGCCGGATACGGCCGGCCATATTGAAAGCCTCGACAGCATTCTGGGCCTTCGGATCGGTATAATAAAACTGGATGTGCTTTTGGCTGATTAAGGTCAGTGCGGTATTAAACAGGTTAGCCATTTTAGATTTGGGCTGGGCCATGACATTTTGCAGAATGGAATACATCATCGGCCCGATGAAAGACTTTCTCTGACCGTAATTGGCAGGCGCGGCAATAATCCGGCCGCTGACCGAGTCCCAAACCACCGGGCCCTCTACGTCGGCATACAACTCCAAGGCATAAAATGCCTGAGGGCAATTGCAGGTCGGATCGATATTGGCTGAAAAATTGCCGTAACCCGGGACCCCTATCTGGCCGGTAATTGACAGAGCGCTGACTAAAACCTGGGTATCCATGGAAATAATACCGTCAACTTTATATGCCCCGGTAGTTAAATAATTTGGATAAAAAGTGTCCATGGAAACCTTGAAATCCGGAGACAGATTCATATCCCGGAGATTCCAATAAGGGACTTTGGGCAGATATTTCAAAATCGGCGACGGGGCGGTAATTTTCTTGGTGAACCGTTTGTCCAGAGAATACATATCTCCCGATTCCAAAGTACTGATCTTACCCTTATTAACCTGGATCACCGCATAGGCGGTCATAAATCCCCCGGTCGGCCGTAATTCGGCGTCATTCTGGAATATCACCAAATATCTCCGGGGGGCATCCATACCCAGCATATACGGAGCGGCTTCCAAAAGCGGCCGGGCCTCATTGGTCAGGACGGCGGCTTCATCCAACAAGATTTTGCCTTTTTCCAACTCAGATCTGACCGGTTGGCCCTGAAACGTTTCTGGATAACGGGAGGGGTCGATATCGGCCACTTCGTTTTTGGCATTTTCCAAATGAGTACCGATCTGGGCCAGCTGGGGCTGGAGTTTTTCCAGGGTATTGAGAATGAAGTTGATCCTGTCCTGGGCAGTTTTGGTCCCGTCGGCTGCGGCAGACATATTTTTTAAACCAATAATGTCGGCGTATGGGGTAATACCCGTAATCGCCAGATTTCCGGCAGCCAAAACTTCGCCGGCAGCATTGAGACCGTGGACACCATCCGCATAATAATTTTTGACATATGGCAAATTCCCCAGCCATTTCATTTTTTCCAGATTTGCACCGACGGAATCCAGGTCACTTTTAACCACCCCCAGCTGATTTTTCATACCTCCCAAATCCTGGTTTTTCAGATAAACACTTACCTGACCGGCTGAAGACTGAAGCTTTTTGACGGAAGCCAAGACCACCCCGGCCGGCCCAACTACAAAAAGGTAGACAAAAATTCCAACCAATACCACCAAACCCAGGAAACCTGTCAGTACGGATAAGAGAATTTTCACCCCCCGGGGGGATTTTGATTCAGGCAGGCTCGAATTATCCAGAGAATGAAAAAGAGTGGACATAGTTAATAAGCTCCTTCTCCTGAGAGCATTGCCAAAGGAGTCTTAATCAGGATTTTCAGATCATACCACAAGGAAATGTGACTGGCATAGTGAGCATCCATTTCGATCCTCTTATCGAAATTGATCTTGCTGCGGCCGGAGACCTGCCATTGACCGGTAATCCCGGGCCTGACAGAAAGGGCTAATTTAACCAGCTCCCTGGTCCGGGGATATTTTTTCTGCTGATTTTTTAATTCCTCATCATAATACGGCCGGGGGCCGATAAGGCTCATATCTCCCATAAAAACGTTTAAGAGCTGGGGAATTTCATCGATGGAATATTTGCGGATAAATTTACCTACCCGGGTAATCCGCGGATCGGCAAATAATTTAAAACTGTTCTGCCGCAACTGCCGGTATAATTTGCGGTACTTCGGGTCGGTGCGCAAAATATGGTGGGCGTTGGGAATCATGGACCGGAATTTAAAGGCATAGAAAAGGCGGCCATTTTTACCTACCCTTTTGGGCGTGTCGGCAAAAACCGGCCCCTTCGGAGATTCGATTTTTATAGCCAATGCCGTTAACAGGCAAACCGGAGAAAAAAGGGTACCCAATGCCAGTGCCAGGAAAACATCCATGATACGTTTTAATCGGCTGTATGACATGACTGGGATCAATTTTACCAGGATTACAAATATTCGGTCAAATTGCTGTCTTTTAATGCCTGGACCACCTGCTTGACACCCTGGGCTTCTTCTTTGGGACAAATTAAAAGCGCATCCGGAGTGTCGATAATCAACATGTCCTCAAGGCCAACGGTGGCGACAATTTTTTTATCCAGAAACAGCAGGTTGTTACGCGAATTTATACCGATATATTTTCCCTGGCCATGCGGCCCTTCGATGACATTGCCCTCCCTGTCCCTGGACAAGTTGTTATAAACCTCTTTCCAGTCACCGATATCTGTCCAATTAAAATCCGCCGGAACACAAATGAATTTATGCAATTTTTCCGCTACCGCATAATCAATGGCCATGCCCGGAGACATCTGATAGACGAGATTTAAAGTTTCATTTTCCTTTTCGGTACCGATGTCCCCCATGAGTTTGGGCAGCAAAGAATAGATCTTTGGTTCAAATTTTTGCAGCAAATTCAATAAAAGCGAAGCTTTGAAAACGAAAAGGTTGGTATTCCAGTAATAATGACCGCTTCGGGTATACTTTTGGGCCAGAGGCAGCGGGGGTTTTTCGACGAATTTCTCACCGATTAAGTATTTTCCATCCGAATCCGGCCAGGTTTTCACGGCTTTGATGTGACCCATGCCCGGGTGGGGAAACCGGGGTTTAATACCGATAGTTACCAGATAGGGAAAATCCATAGCCAATTGAGCGGCAAAATGCACCTGGCGGACGAAAACATTCAGAGGTGAAATCAGATGATCCGAAGCCATATTTACTACCACGGCCTGAGGGTCATATTTATAGGCATAGGCAGTGGCCACCCCGATAGCCAGGGCGGTGTCCCGGCGCATCGGTTCACCGATAATATTTTCCGTAGGGATTTTCCGGGCCAGTTTTCTGACTAATGACAGGTAGCGATGCGAAGTAGAAATAATAATCCGGCGGGAATCCGTAACTTTCAGGGCCCGGTCCAGGGTAATTTCAAACAGAGATTTACCCCCGAATAATTTGGCAAATTGCTTGGGGGTCTCTTCACGGGACTGGGGCCAGAGGCGGGTACCGCCTCCGCCGGCGATGATTAAAACGAATAAGTGGTCCGATATTTGTGCCATAAAGGCGAGTATACTTTAACAAATTCCGATAAAAAACGCTCGCGGGAATATTTCCGGGCATAATCTGAAATTTGCCGGGGTTTAAATTTGCCCTCTTCAAAAGCATTAACCAGATCAACCAGACCATTAACTGACGGATCATCGGAAAGCATGCCGGTTACGCCCGGGATTACTGTTTCGGCTGCCCCGCCGAGATTTAGTGCAATCACCGGCGTACCGGCGGCCATGGCTTCTACCGGAGTAATGCCAAAATCCTCCTCATGATAATAGATTAGGGCTTTGGCATGACGATAGTAATTTCGCATCTCCGAATCATCAACAAATCCCCGGAATTCAATATTCGGTCCGGCAATTTGTTTTAAATATCCTTCCATGGAACCAGTGCCCACGACGATAAGGGGTTTTTTCAACCGGTTAAAAGCATTGATAACCAATTCGGGTCTTTTATAGGCCACCAACCGGCTGACCCAGAGAAAATAATCATTCTTCCGAAAGTTTTGGCTGCCGGTAAAAAATGCCGTATCCACCGGGGGAAAGACCACCGGACTATCCCGGTGATAATATTTTTTTACCCGGGACCGGACAGTGCCGGAGATAGAAATATAAGAGTCCGGCCGCGAGGAAGCGATGGTATCCCATTCCTTTAGATAATTAAAAACGGGCCAGGAAATTATTTTAGCCGGCAGGGACATGCCCCGGCGATAATCATCATAATGGCTCCATAAATATCGGGTGGGGGTCAGGCAATAGCATAGATGAAAGGTGGCGGGCTGGGTGATAATACCTTTGGCATCCGCACTGGTTACGGAAATAACGGCATCGTAACCGGCAAAATTAAAGGATTCAAAAGCCAGCGGGGTTAAAAAAGGAATTTTTTCGTGATGACTTTTTATGCCGGGCAACCGATTAAGGAAGGAAGGGATGACCAGGGGGAAGACTTTGGCCCAACCGGCTTTTTTTTCATCATAGACGGCAGTAAACAAGGGCGCCCGGGGAAAAATTTCATGGAGGGCTAAAAGCACCCTTTCCGCCCCGCCCCATTTATTAACCCGGTCGTAGACTAGGGCAACTCTTGCAGGTAAATCTGCCATGTTTTTTCGGCCATCTCTGACCAGGAATATGATTTAACTTTCTCCAGCCCTTTCATGCGAAACAGCTTATTTAAACGACGATCAGAGACAAGCCGGATAATTTTTTGGGACAGGTCCACGGGGTTTGCCGGATCAAAATAAACCGCTGCATGGCCGTATATTTCAGGCAAACAGGATGCGTTGGCGGCTATCACCGGCAATCCGACAGCCATAGCTTCCAAACCGGTCAAACCAAAACCTTCAATCAGGGAAGGAAAGACAAAGGCAGAGGCTTTGGCATAAAGTTGGGACAATTCCTCATCCGTTAACTTTCCCAACAGATGCACCTGTCTGCTGACACCGAGACGGCTGATCATTTCCTTGGCTTTTTCCGTAAAAGCGGATCTGGCACCGACAAGCGCCAGACTGACCCGGCCGTTTAATAAGCGGATGGCATTTAAGAGAACCGGAATATTTTTATGGGGGTAGAGATTTCCGGTATAGACCACAAAGGGTTTGGGCATCCCGAAGGATTTTCCATGCCCGGTGATTTTGATATGCCTGTCAACGCCCTCGTAAGTAACCTGAATTTTTGACCGGGAAATTCCGAACCGGTGAATGATTTCGTTGGCCCAAAATTCGGCGGGGACAAGAATTTTTTTGGCCCTTATCAGAGCGATACGGTCGACTAACAGATATCCAATATATTTTATCTTATAAAAAGAATAATTTTTTGTGGTGGAGTCACGGCCATGGGAAAGATGACGAATCAGGTCATGAAAAGTAACGACCATCCTGCCGGGCCAGAGGACGGGGATGCTGGAATGGGTGGCATGAAACAATTCAGGCCTGATCTGAAACCACAACTTCAACATTTCCAATTGCGACATCAAAGTATACGGATGATATCCGGCCACGAATTTTTTAAACCCCGCAAGTTTGGGCTCGTTAACGTCTGCCGGAGAAACAATCAGGACTACCCTGACCTTTGGATCTTCGGGCAGAAAGTCTATCAGATTCTCCACATAACGGCCGATACCGGTATGCGAAATGCCCCAGAGACGGGCATCGATACAGATGGTTTTCATACCTGTGAATTTAAATATTTAATTTTAAAGGTCCTGACAATTTTTAAAAGAGACATCCCGGTGTAGACAATGAAATTAAAAATTGCCGGATAACCGGATTTGTAGTGTTTATCGTAAAAAATCCGCATGGCACTGATTCCGGCCTGCATCGACCTGATCCGGGTAGAAATACCTGCCGAACCGCGTCCGGTGGCCTGCAGTCCGGATGAGGAGCCTTTGAAATGCGTAATTTTAACCTGGGGAATAAAGACGATTTTCCAATTGGCACGCTTTAATCTGAAACACAGATCCAGATCCTCGCCGTTCCACCAAAAATCTTCATCAAACCAGCCCAATTTTTTTCCCGCGGAAGTCTTAAACATGGCAAAAGCCCCGCACAACGCATCTATTTCATGAACTGTTTGCGGAATCAGGTTATCGGAATATCCGGAAAACTTTCTGAAATAACCGGTAAAAAAATAAATAAAAGCATTGGCAGGATTGGGGAAACGCCGGTGACAGGAATAATCAAGGCGGCCATCGGGCAGTTCCACCCGGCAGGTAGCGGCCCCCACGTCGGGATGAGACTTTAAATATTCCAGGACAGTGCTGATTACTTCCGGGTAAACAATGGTGTCCGGATTCAGCAATAGCGTAAAAGGGCCGGATACCTGTTTTAGAACCAAATTATTGGCTGCCCCGAAACCTATATTCTCTTTATTGGCAACCACCCTCACCCGGGGAAATTTATTCCGGACCATCCGGACGGAATTGTCGACGGAAGCATTATCAATGACAACTATTTTCCATTTATCGGTCTTTTTTTGAGATCTGATGACCGAATCGAGACAACCGGAAAGAAGATTCTCCACATTGTAACTTAAAATCACGATGGTCAGTTCATCCGCGGCCATGGCCCACCTCCTGATAGATCAGATTTAACGTCTGGGAAATTCTTTTCCAGTCATAACGGCCGGAGACAAATTTACGCCCATTTAAAGCCAGCTTATGCTGCAATCTCTTATCCATAAACAATCGCGTCACTGCATCGGCCATCTCACTTTCGGTATTGGCTACAAGGGCTTCTTTTCCGGGAGTTATGCCAAAGCCCTCCAGGGCAATACCGGTACCGACGGCAGGAGTTCCGGTAGCCATGGCTTCCAAAATTTTATAGCGCGTACCCTTTCCGGAAAAGACGGGGGCCAATAAGATGTGTGACCGGTAATAAGCATCCCGGATATCGGGAATACCTCCGGTGACTTTGATTGAATCATCCCGCTTTTCATAAGCATAAACCTGAGGCGTAGGATGATTACCCACAATCCACAACCTGACACCGGGGACCTGTTTTTTAATCAGCGGCCAGACTTTTTCCACGAGAAATTCCACGGCTTCGGAATTCGGCAGCCATTTGAAAGTCCCGACAAACAACACCGTCGGATGCGAGGGCAGCTGCTTCTTTTTCTCTTTAAACCAATCCATATCCACGCCGTTGGCGACCACATCGATATTTTTAACAGTCGGGGCGATGGATTTAATAAATTGCTTATCTTCTTCACTCATGGTGATCAAACGGTTACAGGATCTCCAGTAATGTTTTTCCCAGAATTTGATTTTATTAATATCGATATAAAGCAGAGGTTTTAAAGGCCATAATTTACTTTTGGAAGCATAACTCTGGTAGCCCAGGTATTCGATGGTCTGCTCCACCAAAATTACGGGAATATCGGTTTGGGGAATATTGGGCATCATATAGAATGTTTCGGCGTGAATCAGATCATAGTGGGACCTGGCTATCTCCATCTCCACAGCGGTTTTGGTGTCAACCACAAGATTTCTGGTAACCAAAAACGGGTAGGGAGAAAAGCCGGCCCGCAGGATATTCTTTAAAGCCCAGGGCGAAAAGGTCCGTTTGAATACCTCTATTTTATGACAAAAAGGCTGAAGATCGGCCAAATATTGCTTTTCTTTTTCATCTTTAATTAACGAGAACAGGGTAATCTGATGTTTGGGGCTCAAATTTTTGAGCAGATTATAGGTGCGGATCTGGCCACCGGATACCAGGGGGTAGGGCAGATACGGCGTCAGCATGAGGATTTTCATTTGGCCGGTTTTTTGGGTTCGATTAATTTCACAATGACAAACCGGGGATTTTGCTCTATAACGGTGTATTTTTTCATAATGGCATTAGTCTGTTCATCGTAATTGACGGAGACGTAGTAGGTAACGTGCATCCGGTCAATCAAATCTTTTACGGGGAAAGGGATATAAGCAAAACCGGCCCGGTTGGTCTGATACAAAAAGGCCGTATCCCCGTCGTAAGGCGCCACCACAATAGCGTCTTTGGGGGTAATTTTGTCCACCTCCTTACCGGCGGCCACGATTTCCCAATGGTTAACCTGATAATCGCCTTTGATATCGTACCAGGAAAAAGCCAGCATGAAACCGGTGCAGACCAGGGCCAAAATACGTTTGGTCCAGGTTTCACGAAAATCCCGGGATTTTCTGACTAAATATGCCACCCCCAGAGCCAGCAGAACGGAAATTGCCGGAATTATGGGTATCTGGTAATAATCGTGCCGGACATTGCCGGTAGCAAATACCGATAAATAAGTCAGGGCAGCCAACATCCAGGCCGCAAAATAACCGGAACCGAAAATCAGTCCCATTCCCAGCAACAACACACCCCAGGCTCCGAGAATCAGTTTGCCGATACGTTCGCCAAAAATCCACCTGAAGAAAGCCCCTTTAAACCTGATATGGTCCCCGTTTAACAGCCAGGCACTGGCGGGGACACCTTCGGGATGGAGATATGACCAGAGACGCCAGGCCAGAAAAGGGAAGACTATGGCGAAGCCTAAAATCCATAACATTTTTTGTTTAAAAAATGACCAGCCGTATTTCTGATAAACCTGCCAAAGCATAGGCAGAAAAAAGAATACCGCCACCGGTTTAACCAAAACCGCAAGGGCTCCCGAGATGCCGGTAAGTATGACTAAGAATGATTTTTGTTTAATGAGCCAGAGGTCAAAAAAGTTTAAGGCAGCCAGAAAAAACGTCACCATTAAGGGATCCGGAAGGATGACCCGGGTAAAATAGATATTGTAGGGCAAAAACAGATAAAAGAAGGCAGCTAAAAGACCGGTGAGGCTCTTGGTTTTGCGGCGGACCAGCAAGAATAAAATCACTGCCGAAACCAGAGAACTCAGGATGGCAGCCATCCGTCCCCAAAACTCCAGCGGTTTAAAGGGAAATACCTTAGCTAAAAAGTAATGAACGAGATTAAAAACCGGAAACTCAACAAACCTGTAACCCCGGGGGTTTAATAAACCTTTACCGGAAACATCGGATAAATCATCATATCTGGGATAGAAGAGACTGATGCCGTATTTGAAATAATTTCTGGTAACTGCCGATGTGTCCGCCTGACGCCAGGAATGCCAGTCGGCCACGGGATTATCAATTTTGTATAACCGGACGGCAAAGCCGCCGGCCAGTAAGACCGCCAATAGCAACCATTGGAATTTTTTAAACATGGTCGGCAGGAAAATTTTTGGCTTTGTGAGCCAGCCCGATTATAATCCAGAAAATCATAGCAATTTTGGAGGCTTCAAAATAATCAATAAAAACCGAACCGATTAACAGACTGAATAAGGCACAGCTTGTTGCGACGATAAAGGCCGAATTAAACGAAGGCGTATAAGACCTGAGAAAAAAGGGCAGGCTGGTTTTGAAAAACCGTAAATGGATCAAAGCGAAAGCCATCAGGCCCAGAAGACCGGTTTCGGCCAAAATCCTGAGATATTCGTTATCGGCAGCCAAACCGATGGAAGAAAAACCGCTGCCTAAAACGGGATCTTTGACAAAAGCTCTGATGGCAGTCGGCCATTCGGCATTCAAACGGATGCTAAAAGACCGGTCTTCAGCTACCGGGGGGCTTTTGAGAGCATCCGGGATAGTGTCGGTGGCTTTACTGCCGGAGGCAGTGGCTGCGCCCTGGGCATGGACGGGAGTGACCAGGGCAATTTTAAATCCGGTCGTTAACAGCTCCAGGTAACGCCCCCGCAGTTGGGGAGAAGCAAAAAAACCGGCTATGGCCAGAACAGCCAAGGGTATCAACCAGGTTCTTTTCCGAATTAAAACTACCAGTAATCCGGCGCTGATAAACAGGCTGAAAAAAGCAATCCGGGAGGCTGATAACAGGACAGTCACATACATCAGAAATCCGCCGGCCAACAGCAGCCTTTTGTGGGCAGATACCGGCAGCAGCGCCAAAATCAACAACAGCGGCAGCACCATAAAGGCGGCCAGATCGTAGTGGCCGGCAAATGTAGAATTTATCCTGGCTCCGGGACCCAGAGTCAGGGCCAAACCCTTGGAAAATTCACTGTTGTTCGTGGAAATTATCGGAGCCTGGGCAAACTGCTGGAAAATACCGTAGACGGCGACCAAAAGAGAAACAAACAGCAGAGTACGGACAATAAACTTCAGCTGCCGGGTATCCGACAGCCAATCGTAAGCCACAAAGAACAAGGACATATATTCAAACCGTCTGAGCGTGTGCAAAATACCAAGATTCAGAATGGCCGTTTTGGTAATAAAGATACCCGCAAATGTGGCAGACACGCCAACCAGCAAATAAAGCAGGATAGACCGGGAGATGGGCAGCCTGAGAGTGTCAAACTTACGGATTATCAGATCGCATGCATAAATGCCCACGATAAGGGCTACCAAAATATCTTCCAGTCTGATTGAGACAAAAGTTCCGGTAACATCCAGCAATGGAAACTTCGGATACAGAGGGATGACTACTAGCACCAATATTAATAGATAATGTTTATATTTTGACATATTCCCGGTATAACCAATAACAGCAGACGGAGATCAACAGCAGGACTTCCAGACGTGTGACCGGGTTTGAAGGGATATACCTGACCGTGATTTTATTCAGATAATGAACCCCGGCAATATATATCTGTTCGGTAGGTTTGGTGGGATAAAAACCGTTTATATAAATGGATTCCCTCAGGGGATGGACAATTTCCTGCAACCAGGAAGACTTGGTCTGGTCGCGGATTAAACTATAGGCATTTTCCGGAGGGTAATTTAACAGATATTGAACACCCCATATTCGGAAAGCCTGCGAGTAATAGGCCAGAATTCCGCTCCGGGAATAATTGGTATAATAAGCATAGCGATAAGGGCTTTCCAAATCACCGGGTTCATTAGACCGGAGGGCTCCCGGGGGGGGTTTAGGGAATTGCGGAGCAGGCAGCAGCAAATAAATTACTGAAATGATAAGAACCAGAGAGATGATTATTTGTGATACCAACTTCATGTTACTGAAACAACCTGGCCCGGCCCAACCGGTAATGGAGATCCCTAATCCGCCTTTCGGAAATAATTCTGGCCGGGACACCGCCGACAACCGCATAATCGGGTACATCTTTGGTGACGACCGCTCCGGCCCCGACCACCGCACCCCGGCCCAAATTTACACCGGGTAAAATAATGGCCCTGGGACCGATAAATACGTAATTACCTATACTTACCGGGGCGGTGGTGGCGTGAAAATCGGGGGAATGGATATCATGCTCGGAGTTGTAAATCTGGACTTCGGAGGCAATATCCACATGATTACCGATACTGACTTTGTCCCGGCCGTCAATAAAAATACCCCATCCCAGCAGACTGTCTTCACCCACCGAGATGCCCCGCGGATCAAAAAAGCGCGCCTGCATATGAATAACCGAACCTTTGCCCAACCTGCCTCCGGCAAGCTGAAAAACCAATTTTCTGACAAAATGCACGGGGATAAGACTGAATGCCAGGTGAATCCACAGCAGGGCAAAATCCTGCAGCCAGCTGCAGAGCCGATTTTTAATTTTAGTTACGGTTTCCGATGAACTTAATAAGCGCCCGTTTTTGTCACGAAATTCCATTCCCATATTCACATTATATAGCCGATTCCAGGACAGAGATAGTCCGGGAAGCCGTCTTTGACCAATCAAATTTGGCTGCCTGCTCCCCACCCTTCCGGATATAAAAGTCCCGGTCCGGGCCCATGGCCCGATGCAGCCCCCCGGCAATGGAGTCGATATCATCCGGACGGACGTAAATACCCGCATCACCTGCAACTTCCGGCAAACTGGCGACATCAGAAACGACAACCGGGACGTGGCAGGCCATAGCTTCCAGGACCGGAATTCCGAAACCTTCATGAAAACTGGGCATGGCAAAAGCTATGGCCCGGGACATAAGCACGGGTACTTCCCGATCTTTGACAAAACCGGTAAAAATTACCCTGTCCTGCAGTTTCAGATCTGCGACCAAACCGAAGATCCGTTCATATAACCAGGCCCGCTTGCCGGCGATCACCAACGTCAGCCCGGGGATTTCCAGACGGGAAAAAGCGGTAATCAAACCCTCAAGATTTTTACTGGGTTTTAAACTGCCGATATACAATATGTAAGGCCTGTGAATATGATATTTTTCCAGGACCGCGGGGTTATCCCGGGGAAAGAAAACCTGATTATCGTAGCCGGGGTAGGTGACGATTACATCTTCAGCCTGACGGTGATAGGTTTTTACCACGGCATTTTTGGTGAATTCGGAGATGACGATTATTTTAGAGGCTTTTTTGGCTGAATAGGCAGTCCAGCTCTTCAACTGATTAAAATCTTTGGCATTAAACTGATCCCGGGCGGTTAAAAAACCGAGATCCATAACGGCAATCACCGTCGGCACGGGAGAATAACGGGGAGCATAATGGCTGGGGCTGAAAAAGACATCCGGGCGCGGGCGGTGGGTGAAGAGGTCCCAGGGCAGCCGGGTTTGCGTCCAAAGTCCGGGAAAAGGGATATAGCGGTAATCCCAGTGCAGGCTGACGGGGGGCAGATCGGGTAATAATCCGTCCCGGTGATAGATAACAAAATCGTGTTTGGTTTTTAACCGGCTCAAAGCCTGCAGTAAATTAAAAGCATACTGGTTAACCCCGACGCGGCGGTGGATATTGGCTTCGTTGGCATCTATTCCGATTAACATAGACTGCTATAGACCATTAATGTTTCCCGGGCCGTTTGCTCCCAGGAATATTGCTTTAATCTCTCCAAACCGGCCCTGATCAGGGCAGATTTATCCTTTATGGCCCGGGCGAGTCCGTAAGCGATGGCTTCCCCATTTTTGGGATCCACCAGGACGGCGCCGTCTCCGGCAACTTCGGGCATAGACGACAGATCGGAGGTCAAAACCGGTATCTGGTGAAAAAAGGCCATCAATATGGGCAAACCAAAACCTTCATATAATGAAGGGTAAGCCAAAACCTGAGCCCCCTTTAAAAGGGCAGCCAACTCCAAATCAGGCAGAAAACCGGTGAAAATGATTCGGGGATCATCGGGGATATCGGTAATCCCCCACCCCCGGCCGCCGACGATGACCAGCTTTTCAGGCAGACGCAAGATTTTTTGAAAATGTAAAAAACTATTTACCAACAGCGGAATATTTTTCCGGGGCTGCGGGGTGCCGATGGAAATAATGTAATCATGAAGACCGAAACGGGTTTTTTGACGGATAATTTCCGATGCCGCGGGGCGGAGATGAAATCTGGCCGGCATGGCTTCCGGGATGACCGCGATCCGGCCGGGATTGACCCGAAACAATTTCATTAAATCGTCAGCTGTACTTCGGGAAACACAGATGATTTTGGCGCACTCCCTGACCACCCAATTCATCCTGGCCTGATGGACTGAAGAGATGTTTCTGAAGGCGCCGCTGGCCATTTCATCAGGAAAAAGAAACGGCGACAAATCATGGACCGTGGTCACTTTGGGAGCCGCAGCCGGCGGTTCGGCCCAATCGGATGAATGAAAAACGTCTACATCACCTATAAAATTTTCGATGTTAATGATATGAAAGTAATTCCACAGGTAATACAGCAGCATGGGGGGAAGACGGAATAGTCTGGCGTTGCGGAACAGTTTTTTCAAGTCATTATGCCGTCTGAGGGAAGTTCCGAATAACACGTATCGATTAGTGGGATCAACCGTTTTTAAGGCACGAACCAAATCGATAGTGTAATCCGAGACTCCGGTACCATAAACCGCCTGCGATACATCGATGCCGATTTTCATAGATTAAGCTGATAAATTATATCCGAACCCGCCTCTAAAACCTGCCGGTAACGGGTCTCTGTATATTTTAACAGTACCGGGGCAAACTGATCCAAAGTCTGCCCGTCTACCCGGCCGGCTTTACCCACCATCACCGGTCCGGGAGGATATAAAAGGAGATTTTTTTAAAATCAGATACCGGTTTTGAGAAAAATACCACGGCAGGGGAATGATCATATCCGCTGATAGTGTCTGATAAAACCGACTCCGGGAAAATCCCTGGTATTGGTCAGGGTAAAACCCAGACTGCCAAGGACATTTTCCACATTCCGACGGGGATCCGTTATGTCCGTAAGATAGTCGAGCAAGTAAACATTTTTAATTGTGACATTATCGGACAAATAGGCTAATTTAGAGGCCACCTGGGGAGTTTGGGCCGGAAAAACCGGCACGGCAGCGACTACCCCAAGGGCTGGGTCATACCAATAAAAGGGAGAAAATTTGTCACTGAATTTAACCACAATACCGGTATCCAACCCTGCTTTTTCCTTAAGATAAACAATTGCCTGGCGCCACTGTTCCCGCTGTAACCGGGGCCGGGTAAAATACATCACATTGCCAAAAACGGCAATGTAAATAAACAAAGTGCTGAATAATCTGGGATATCGCAAACAGCTCTGGGTAAATATCACCGTTAAGGCCGGAATTACGAAGATGACACGGAACGGCTGGCTCTGGGGAACAAAAAATGAGGTAATAATCATCAGAATAATAGGGACAAAAGACCAGGTAAATAAAAGGCGGCGTTTTTGATCGGCGACCCGGAAAGCCGAAAATACCACCAGAAAGACAAAACCGATATATAACGAATAAAGCAGGGGAGACTGCAGATTAATCCGGCCGGCAACCAGCTTAAAAAGGGTGACCGGAAGCGTTTTCATGGCCGAGAGACTGAGAAGACTGCGCCAACCCGGCAGATAGGTGTCGATATTAGTGCCGGAGATCAGTTGGCGGGTAAGCTGGGGTAGCCAGGGCAGATAAAAAAGAGCCGAAATCAGACATGAAAGCAGAAACTTCGGCAATTGGCGGCGATGGTATACAAACAAATAAATCAACTGGGTGACCAGCAAAAAAAGACTTGAATAATGGGTATAAATAAGTAAAGTGTTGATAAGGGTCAGACTCCGAAAGCGATTTTTTATCAAATAGTACATGGACAGGGTGCCTAACAGGCAGAGAAGGATATAAGACCTGAGTTCCTGGGAATAATAGATATGATACGGATTAATAGCCAATAAAATAGCGGCTACGGTTTCCGGGCGGAAAGTAAAATGATGAATCACCAGTCCCGGAACCAAACGCAATTCCCGGACCAATAAATACAGAACCAGGATATTGGCCACCCCGAAAAATACTGATGGCAACCGAAGCCATACTTCAGACCGGCCAAAAATCATCCAGAAATGGATGAGAAGGTAATATAGCGGCGGATGAAAATCATTCCCCCGGGAAAACCAGATCCAGGAGGGAGAATGCGAGGACATAACCGCCTGGGAAGCTTCATCCAGCCAGAAACTCTGACCCAAATTAATTAATCTTAACAGCAGACCCAGAACCAGGATCAGGATGAGGCTTTTTGGGATTTTTGCCACAGTTTAACCCATACTGAAAGATGGTATACAGCCATTAAGTAACTGAGGAATAAACCGTGAAATCCATCCAAAAAACCGGCGTGCAGAATGTAACGCCGGGTAAAATCCAAAAGCGGCTGGGCGATAAACTGGCCCCAGGAAAACGGGATTCCGGCGGCATACAACCTGTCGGCTTCCAGGGTGGAATAAATATCCTGCTTGGCCATAAATTCATTGACCGTGGCGTAATTTTCATGGTAAATGCAGTCGTAGAATCGGCCGACTGTTTTGTCGGTGACAATCTGCTCGTGAACCACACCTTCCCATTGGCAATATTCCCGGTTAAAAAAACGAACCAGGCCATTGGGATCCCAATTGGAATGTTCGATATACTTGCCGAAAATTTTATTTTTGCGGGGGATGCTGTAAGCCTGAAACAACTGGTGCTCCGGCAGATCCCGGATGGCTTTAATCAAGCCCGGGGAGGCGGTCTCGTCGGCATCCAAAGATAAAATCCAACCATATTTAGCCTGTGAATCGGCATAATTTTTTTGGCCGGAAAAGGAATCAAAGACCCGGATCATAACCCTAGCACCGGCATTTTTGGCCAGATCGGCAGTATTATCAACCGACCGGCTATCCACAACTACCAGCAGGTCATCGGACAGGTTTTTGAGGCTTTCCAAACAGGGTAAAATAAATTTTGCGGAATCTCTGGCAATGACTACGGCTGAAGCGTTCATACTAAGGTGAGAAACAATTTTTGGTAGCTGTTAATTATTTTATCCCATTCAAAATTTTTTGCTTGATCCTGAGGTTTGTGCCCCAAATTTGCGTGCAGGGTTTTTTCCAAAACCCGGGAGAATCCGGCAATATTTTCCGGTTCAACCAGATTTCCCGCCCGGCCTACAATTTCTTCACGGATAGGGTCACTGGTAGCTACAACCGGCAAACCACTGGCCATAGCCTCCAAAAGCACAATGCCAAACGATTCCCAGGGAGAAGTCGGGTAGGCAAAAAGGTCACAGGCGGTAAAAATTGAAGGCATCGATTGCCGGCTGATTTGGGGATAGAGTAAAAATCTCCCCGGTAATAACCTATCAGCCAGTTCAGTAAGCGACGACTGCAGGCTGCCCCGTCCCACAATTAATAACGACGCCCGGGTCCGGGCGACGGCGGCGATTAAAAGGTCTAAACGTTTAATCGGCTCCAAGGCAGCCACGCACAGGACTATCGGGTGCGGGAGCGGCAAATTCCGGGGTTTAACCCCCGGGTGAAAAACGCCGGTATCAACCCCGTTGGGAATTTTGACGACGGAAATAAAAGGATTGACTTTTTTGGCCCAGGCACACTGGAAATCCGTCAAACCGACAAAGGCGTCGGGAAAACTATACAGGTTGAGGCGGTCGTCCAAACCGGGGCCGGACTGGCCCGAAATGACGATTTTTTTATGATTTTTTAAGGCCCAGATTTTTGATAAATAACTCTGCCACCGGCCGTTGGTGGGAAAAACGATGTCGGGAACGGGATTAAAGCCCGGTAAAACCCTGACCGAAGAAAGATATGCCGTCTGATAGGGCAAGGTCCGGTCGGGACCGGCATGACGATAAACCGTGACCTGATGGCCCGATTTAACCAGTCCCCTGCCCAGGACATCAACAAAAGTTTCCACACCCCGGTAATTTAAACCACTAAAGAAGCTTAAAAATGCAATTTTCATGCACGATTATTGTACCGCAAATGTGCGAAACTGTATGGTTTGAGAGATTTTTCCGGTGAGATAAAATCAGTAACCGTCAGGGGGCGGATGGGCAAATAACTTCTTGACCCGACGGGCAGGTTCATATAAGAGACACCTGGAGAGATAATCCATACTCCGGCGGGTCCACGGATCGGGAACCATATCCGGTTGCGGTAAATACAGTACCTCCGGGTAAATAAAATCCCGGCCAAAACTCCTGCCGAATTCAAACCTGTATTTAAAACCGCGTTTCAGGGTATTTTTATCCATAAATCTGGTGACCGAGCGGGATAAATGGGTGGTGTGTAAATACGTCTTATTTACCAGATGCAATTTTCGGGGCGGAAAATACTGCAGGGCAGTATCATGGTCATCCCGATATTCCTGACGGCCATGGGGATTGGAAATATGTAAACCGGGAATCCGGCGATTTATAAAGCGGATATTAAATGCCCCTCTGTATTCACCAATATGATAATGACTGGCTACCGGGCCTTCCTGATGGTATATATCCCCTACCAGATTTATGACGGGAGATATTAATGCCGACAAGTCCCGATGTTCCCGGATGGCCTGCAGATGCGCGGCCAGTGAATCATGCCACCAGATCTCATCGCCGTCCAAAATCATGATCCAGTCCGCATCGGTCGCCTCCAGCATCCGCTGGCGGGCTGCGGTGTGGCCTGCCGGATCAACCGGACCGACTTCTCTGAATTTTATTTTCGGGGAATTTATACATTTCACGACTTCGGGAGTTTTGTCAGTCGAACCCGTATCCCAAACCAGAATTTCATCGACCTGGTCTATGACCGACATGAGAGCATACCACAGCCAGCGCTGTTCATTCTTTACAAGGGTATGAACGACAACTTTGGGTTTGGGCATATTGGTTTTTTGATTATCTCATGGACAACTAAGGTTTTGCCTTTTCCAACAAACCAGCTGCAAACCAGATAACAGGCAGATTAATAAAAATAGTCATACGACGGACGGCATCCGGAATCCCCTGATAATACCCGGGTATCTGGCGGGAAAAAATGTAAGTTCCAATTAATAACACCAGGCTGCAGCCGGTATAAAATAACGGCCAGTACCAGTCGGCACGCCGGTTAAACAAGCCGTAAATAAATAAACCGGCAAAAATAACGGTGTATGGTAAATAATATTGATAGACTGCCCATTTCAGGTAACCGGCTACCGGGCGGATTGCGGGAATAAAGCAAATTACAAAAAACATGATAAAGGCTAAGACGGCCAGGATCTTAGCGTTTTTACGGATGAGCGGTAATGCCAGCAACATGAGGGTCAGACTGACCAGGGCAAAAGGAAAAAGCCTGACCCAGAAAGTGGCCAGGGAGAAAATCAAACCCATTAATAAATCGGGAAAATATTTTGTCCGCGTCCAAAAAAATATATATACCGCCCCGAGAATTAAAAATACCGCATAGGGCAGGTTGGTATAAGCAATAAAGGAATTTTCAAATACCTTCGGCGCCAAAATACAGGCCAGGGAAACCAAGGCGGAAATCCCGGGCCGGTTAAATCTGCGGAACAGGAAATAGATACCGGCAGCCAGGGAGAAAGTGAACAAGGGATATACCGGCATAGCCGTCCAAAGTCCGTTTGCATAAACCCAGTAATGGAGCAACGAGGTATACATGGGATAACCCGGCATATTTACCCAAGCCAGAGCCGTTTTGATATCACCGGTATGCAGCATGATCCGGGCGCGGAAATCATATAAAGTCACTGCGTCCCAGTCCGTGACCGGATAAAAACAACTGGTAATTTCCCCGATTAATATGAATGAAAGGATAAGCACCAGAAACCGGTGCCGCTTAAATGAAAAATCGGGCAGCCCGAATTCCCAATGCCGGTTCAGGAAAAATAAAACCAGGGCGGAAACCGAATATATTCCCCAGATAACGGCCAAGTTCAGCGCCCCGCCCAAATAATAGTTATAGAAATAAATCAGGAGGGTCATGAGGAGGCTGCCGGAAAGCCAGGATAAGGCCAAGGCCACGGAGACAGGCCGCCGGCCCATTATGAGACGGTTTAAAAGAAAGCCGGGCAGAGCCAGGGAAATTAAGGCGATAAATCCGAACAGGTTTAACATATTTTCAGGTTCGGGGGATGATTAAGCCCCAGGGATGCCGGGCCTGCCATTCGCCGGGGTTCCAATTCCGGCCCGGATACTCCACTCCCCTGCCGGAGACCCAGTCATAAATAATGATTTTTTTGGCCGGCAGGGAAAAATCCGGCCAGAGGCGATACCCGGCTCCGTCGGCTTCAGAAGAAATCATAATAAACGCCGAACCGGTCGCCATATGGGTAACCACAGCCGGATAAAGGAAACTGGCAGCCATATAGGTATCGCCGGTGTGGCGCCAGGGAAGTGACATCGGAGGAATGGCAACTTTTACCCCCGGCGGGTTTTTAATATAACTTTGGACAAAATCCAGGAATTTATAGTCACTGCCATAGGCGGTATCCATAGCTTTGGCAGTGATATAACCCGGACCACGGGCAGCTAAAGCGGTTCTGGCCAATACGTTACCCATGGCTGACAAGCCGGAAGGAATAGAAACCAGACAGAATAACAACAGCAGAATAACAACCGGGGTTTTGAGCCCGGCTGCCCGGGTGCGGAAAAATACGTAAATCGCCGTAATAAGCCCGGGTATAACGGCAGTCCTGTAAGGGTCCAGGTGAAAACGGGCAAAAACATAATTGGGATAATTGAAAAATTCCAGATAAAAGGCGTAGATCCAAAATATGGAGGTAAAAACAGCCGGAAGTAAAAAGTACCAATTTCTCCTCACCAACCTATTTTAGCCTGAAAACTGGTAAAATTAACATGTGAAGTTTTCCATTATCACACCTTCTTTTAATCAGGGGCCATTCTTAGGGGAAACTATTGACAGCGTGATAGGACAAACAGGTAGTTTTCGGATTGAATACTTTGTCATGGACGGGGGGTCGACAGACAATACGGTTGAGATACTAAAACAGACTGAAAAAGCCCTGAAAAATAATCCCCGGATCAAATTTTACTGGCAGAGCAGGAAAGACAAAGGCCAGGTTGATGCCATTAACCAGGGTCTAAAAAAAACTACCGGCGATATAGTGGCTTACATTAATTCTGATGATTATTATCTTCCAGGTGCTTTTTCCCAAATCAAAGAATACTTTGATTTGCATCCTGATAAATTGTGGGTGGCTGGTGACTGTAAAGTGACAGACAGAAGGCTTACCTGGACATTTTTCTTAAAACATATCTGGCCCGTGGATAAATTCGGTTGGGCTTTACCCGTATTTAACACAATTAATCAACCGGCAGTATTTCTACGCAGCTGCCTGACAGAGAAAACGGGTGTATTTAATATCACCTACACATATGCATTTGATTATGACTACTGGCTAAGGTGCTGCCGATCCGGTTTACCGGGGAGAATTAACACTGAACTGGCAGTTTTCCGGATTCATCCGGAATCCAAGGGCAATACCGGTTACATTAAGCAGTTTGGCGAAGATACGGAAGTTGTAAATAAATATACCCAAAACCGACTGATAAAGATTGTGCATAAATTTGGCAGATTACTGGTTAACCTCAGTTATAGATACCTGAAGTGAATCAAAAAACAATCATATTTCTCCATCCCCATTTTATGAAGCCCGGGGGGGCTTCGAGAGTTGTATTGGAACAAGCATCCGGATTGACTCGGAGGGGGTTGGATTGTGTAATTATTACTACAAAAGCAAGTCAGGAAGTTATTAAAGGTTATCCTCTGGTTAAAATTAAACAATTATCTAAATTTATTACCGGAGATATTACTTTTTGGCTCCTGTTTGTCGGATTTTATAGAAAAATGAAAAAGGAACTGGGATTAATGGAAAACAAGATACTTTACTGCCATTCACTGGCAATATATTGGGGCTGGATTTACAAAGTTTTTAACCCCGGAGTGGCCTCAGTTTATTACATCCACGATTTAGGTTTACCATTTACCGATTCAGACGCAGAGTTATCAAGTCTGAGGTTAATCCCAAGAAAAATTGCAGAAATACTCCGGCCGGTTTTCAGGCTGATTAATAGCTCTGTAATTAAATCGGCCGACTATATTGTGGCGAACAGCCAAGCATCAGCAAATTATTTATTTAGCCACTACCGACGAAAAGCCGATGTTTTGGTTACCCCCGGGGTGAATACAAATACATTCACTACCGGTAAAAGTAAGCGTGACCAAATAATTTCCGTCGGAAGATTGGACAAGATTAAAAATACCGATGTGGCTATTAAAGCCTTTGCAATATTTACCCTGCGTAATCCCGAAAATAAAACCCAGCTGATTCTGGCGGGAGAAGGCAAAGAAAAGGAGTCTTTAATCGGGCTGGCAAAAAACTTATCTATACGGGACAGAGTGACTTTCGCAGGCCAAATAAGCCTGAAAGATATACCCCGGTATTATTCCCAAAGCAAACTGTGTCTGGCAATGTGTCCGGTTGAAGCATTTGGATTATCGGCAGCCGAGTCCATCTGCAGCGGTACCCCAGTCATCGGCATAAATCAAAACGGAATTAAAGAGATAGTTAAAAATAATATTGACGGTGTATTAGCAGATAACACTGTGGAAAACGTAGCCGAGGCGATCGAAAAATGTTTATCAAAAACCAATTTCCTCAATAAATTAACGCGTAATATATCCCAAAAAATCCGTATGGAATTGGATACAGAAATACAATTAAAGAAGCTGTATAGCTTCTTTCTCGCGATTAAATAAATATTTATCAGAATATTATGGACATGCTGATTTCATTATCCATTTTATCCGGACTCCTGCTTTTCGCTTTCCCACTGTTCCTTTTGATAAATAAATATTCCGGAATGGACTATTTACATTGCTTGTCTACCGCTTTACTTTGTTCACCCCTGGTACTTTCCCTGATACTATACAGCCTTTATTATGTATTTCCGGGATTTCCCCCTCATTTTTATTTAACAGTATTGTTTTTAACCGCGTTTATACTACCGGTATTTTTGATATATAAAGCTGAATTTACACTGCCTGCATTTAAGCCTTCTCTTTTATTAAATAAATTTGAATCCCTGTCATTATTATCAAAGACCGTTTTGTTATTTACCTTTTTGATTTTTATCCTATGCGGGTTAAGGATATTATTCTGGCCGATAAACTGGGATGACCAAATCTACTATATAGAGCAATCCTACGCTTTTGGCAGCCAGAGATCTGTAAGCGAGTTCTTTAACTGGGGTTTTTTTGATAACGGGGTGCTTAAATACCAATACAACCCGGCAATCAGACCGGCCATTCCCATATTGTATTCCATAGCGTCCTTATTTTCCCGAAATTTATCGGCCAACATCTTATTGTCCAAGGTCATAACCGGTTATTTTACCTTGGTGTTCATTATGGTGATATGGGTTATGGCTAAACGGATACAAAAGGATGCAAATCCGGATACTTTGCTAGTTGGCCTTTTTCTGATATTCACCACTTATCTATTCGTCAATTTAACCGTACTGGGGTTTAAGGAGCTGCCATTGTTATGCCTGGCTTTACTGATAATAGACAAAATTACTTCCAGTGATAAAGGCAGCCGTTATAGTTACGGAATATATATCGGAATTCTGCTCGGATTGATGTCATTTATTAATTTAAGCGGGACCGTTTTGGCTTCGATTTTAATTTTAATGACATTTTTTTCCCGAAAATTAAATAAAAAACTCCTGATTTCACAATATCCGTTAATGTTAATTTCCATTTTAATCAGCAGCGGAATGGAATTTAGTTACTTTTTCGCCTGGGTACTATCAGGCGGTTCAAAAGAAACCAATGTAATATCATTATTAATCGGAAAATTTTCCACTGCAACCAATTTAGCTTCATTTGAACAAACATTTTTAAGCGTATCCAGCCCAACCCAGGCAAATATGCAGGAGTATGCCAGTTACAATATCAATTCAGCAATCGACGCCTACACAAAAGGGAAATTACAGGGATTCTTTCAGTTGGAGTACTACGGAATTATATTTTTAGTGTTTTTAATAGTTCTGGTCTTCAGATATAAATATCTTATAACAAACACCATAACAAAATATCTACTTATTTTTCTGGGATTGTATTATCTGATTATTTTAGATATTTTTGGGATTAACAGAAATAAATTCGCTTATGTCATGACTGTCAGCCATAAGTATACGGTTTTAATCGTGCCGATTATCGCCCTGATAATTGTCAGCCAGTGGGCATGGCTGAAGAATAAATTTGCCGGTATTAATCTTAAAATATTTTCAATCCTGAATTTACTGACCTTGCTGTTAATTATTCTCCTGAAGTTCTCAAACTATACACCGGTAATGTTATTTGTTAACCATCTAATTCCCGTTCATAATTCACCCCTATATTATTACCAGCTCGTAGAAAAGACTTTTTCTTCTCTTGCCTTCAGTTGTGGTATCCTCGTTCTACTTATTGGTATTAGTGTTGTAGTCTTTAAAGAAAAAGTCAGTAATTATTGGAAAACCAATAATTTATCGGGGATTTTTATAATCCTAATTGCGTTTATGTTTCCATTTCTGATTTTATTTAATTCAAATTTCGGCATCAAAGTGACTTTATTAAATTCATTCTCGGACAACGAATATAAATTGGCTCATATTATAGGCTGGGAAGATAGGTATACAATGATAAATTTTATGAACAAACTGCCAAAGAAGTCGAAGATTTTGTTTTATAACCAAAATTATGAATTATACGAAATCCATCTTAATATCCCGTCTAAGAACATTTACGCGGTAAGTACTGACAAACAAAACGCCGATATATTAATTAAAATCGATAATGCCATCAAAGAAGCTAATATTAAATATTTGCTCATTAATACCGGCCAAAACATATTTCCGAAAAAGACACCTATTTACGGGAATAAAACGCTCAGTCTTTTTTCCATCGGCGAATAAAATACATGGCTAACTCTTTCCAGAGCACATAATTATTCCTTTGGGTAAAATCATCAGCTACCCGGTTCCGAAAAATATTTTTTGGGTGCACTAACGGAAAATCAATTTTTTTTACCTCCAAATTTGAGAATATACTCCTGAATTTAGTATGCGTGGCATCCGGCCTGCCAAAGCCGATGTTTTCGACCAAATTATCATTCGGAATTATCCCCAGCATTATATTTTTCCACATCATCCAGTTCCACTGGTAATCCCAGGCGGTACTATTCTTACCGGAACGGATACCGTTAAATATCAGTTTCCAATAAAACCTTTCCGGCCAATTTTTGAATACCACACCCAAAACCCGGTCAGATTTTTCCTGATAATCGGTAATGTTTATGTTGTAGAGTTTCCAGGCCCGTCTCCAGGTAGCCCAGCCGCAGGAATGGCTGTATCGGGAAAAATAGTAACTCCCCTCCCCCCGCTTCCGGCCAAACTGGAAATTATTCCCGCTGATACTGCCGACCCGCTGATTATTCCGGTATTTGTGAAGCAACTCCTGGGCAAAATAAAAGAAACTGGGGTCCGCCAAAACATCATCTTCAAGAATAATTCCCATTTTTTCATTGGTAAAAAACCAGTCCATGGCAGCAACAGGACCGAATTTACAGCCCAGATTCCGGTCCTGGAATTTCGTTTTGACTACGCACTGCCAGTCTACCAAACCGATTATCCGCTGAACCTCTTTGACTAAGGTCTGTTCTTTATCGTTCCGGGGGCCGTCTACAGCAAAATACAATGCCCGGGGTTTAACTTTTTTAATACTTGCCATGACCCGGGCGGTGAGGTCAGGCCGGTTAAAACCAATTAATAATACCGGCGTATTTAGTTGTTTTGGCATAGTATTTCAAACTTAATATTCCGACTAAGATTATAACCGATAACATGACTTCATATACCCAGATCAGCCCTAACAAATAGACGGTGAGAAAATAACTAAGATTATTAATATATGGGTGAATAACAAAAATTAGCATTGACTCTTTTCCGAACTGCTGAAATATTTTTAGCTTTTCAGGTAAATACCTAATAAAGCCAACAAGGGTGTTGATGACTAATAGGCTATATATAACTCCATATCCACTTATTACTTTTAATGCGATGTCTGTTTGCGGTATTGGAAGCAAAAACAAAGCTGCAAGACAAAAAACTTTATATCTGCCCGCCAACAGCCAACCAAGAGATAGCCAGAACAAGCCCAGAAAAGCTTTATCAATTCCGAACGGCAATAACCAAGAACGGTTTGAAGCAAATAATAGAATTAATAAACTAACTAATGATATCAAGTATTTATTCCGGATAACTTTTAGCAAAATACGGTAAACAACTTTGGACCAAAACAGTGCAGGTAAAAACCATAAAACAAAACCATAATGGTGTAGATGGGAAAAATCCATCCACCAAAATATACCTATTATTTCCTGCCGGAAATTCAGTTTCCCGTTTATAAACAGGAAACCCGGAAACAACCGGTGTTTAAGGTATTCAAAAAACAAACCAATTAAAGAAAAGACTATAAAGGGGATAATCAGCCTGAAGAAATCCTTCTTTGTGGATTGTTTTAATGACGCTTCACTTTTCAGCAGCAAACCGGATACAAAGAAAAATAAGGGGATATGCCAGGCGTAGATAAAACCGGATAACGGAGAAGCCATATGGCCAATGACAACCGCAATGATTGCCAGTCCTTTCAGGTTATCTATCCAAACGATTTTATTTTTCATCCTATGAAGATTTTTCCGGTGAAATATTTCATCCTGGATAAGAAATCGATGATGTTTATCAGCATGGCCGGAGCTATATGGTTTTTCAGCCTTATCTTCTTGTATTCGTCATAAATTTGTAATGTCTTATCTTTGCCGACCCCGCCTTCTCTCCATGCTGCGACAATTATGTCTTTTAAGACTACCGCCGGAAATATTTTATATGATCTCAGAAGTAAATCGTAATCCATGGCAAATTTACATTTAATATCAAATAAACCGTATTTATAAAAGTATCTTTTATTCATAAAAAGGGCTTGGTGCGGAAGGCCCATCTTGTATAAAAGTTGCCATTTATGAAAATTTATACCTGATGTATATAGGACCTGATCCCCTTTTTCAGCAATCCGGTTTATTCGGCCGCAGACTAAGATATCTATTTCCGGATTAATACCCTGCATCATTTTTTGCAGTATATCTTTGCTCCAAAAGAAATCCCCTGCCCCCATAAAATACAAATAGTCCCCCTTAGCCGCTTTTACCCCTTTGTTAAACGCGTCGGAAATGCCTTTATCGGGTTCACTTACCCAGTAGTCTATGTATTTTTGATATTTCCTTATTATTTCTTTCGTATTATCTTTTGATCCGCCGTCGATCACCAATAACTCTTTCTTTAGGTAATCCTGACTTATAAAACTAATAATTGTATTTTCTAGATCCGATCCATGATTAAGACTGGGAGTTATAACAGATATAACAGGTTTATCTTTCATAAATTCTTTAAGATTTATTATAATTACGAAGTACATCCCTATATACAATCGATGTTTGATATGCGGTTTTATCCCAAGAATATTTTTTTATTCTGATGTTACCTTTACTGACAAGGTCTTTACGAAGTTTGCTGTTTTCTATCACCTTCTGGATAGAATTTCGAATAGAGGTTTCATTTTCAGGCCTAAAATAGATAGCTGCGTCTCCCGCAATTTCAGGAAAACTACTATTATGGCTGATTACAACAGGGCATTTATTTTCAAATGCTTCCAATATCGGTATCCCGAACCCTTCATACCTTGATGGATACACAAAAGCCAAAGCTCTGCTATAACATTCCGACAAATCACGGTCATTAGTTATAGATTGGTAAATCACTCTGTCGCTAATCCCCAGTTTGGAAAACATGTCAATTTCGTCAGAATTAAATATATTACCCCCCGCCGATACCAAATAAAGATTATTCTTAATCAGAATATCAGATACCGCTTTAACAAAACCCATAAAATTTTTGTATATCCAGCGGAACCCAACATATAGCAGATATTTTTCAGGTAATCTTAATTTAACTTGTTTATCCCAGGGTAAAAGAGAATTGGCAAGAGGTATAACCGAAATGCTATTTCCATCTATCCCGTATATTTTCTGAATATCAGACTTGGTGCTATTAGAAATAGCAATAATATGGTCTGCTTTGGAAAGTATATATTTTTTGTTTTTTATAATTTTATTTTTAAGTGATGGGTACTCTTTTGAAAACAGTTCATGAATCATGTCATAGACTGTTATTATCAAAGGTTTTTTATGAGTTAGGGGTAAGAATATCTTTTCATAATAAGTTGGGTGATAAAGATCATAATCAATAAAGTTCAGTTTAATTATGCCTAAAGCAGTATTTAATATTCTGTAAATATAGTTATGGTATTTATTACGGTAAATCCAGCTGTCAGTAATACCATAACTTAAATCTTTAAGGTATTGGTTATGGCTTAATGTTAAATCGGATACAGGTAAAATATCGTATTTCGGTAATCTAGCCATTATCTCAGCGTAGTATCTTGATATACCACCATAATCCTGTAAACTGAATATTTGTGAGTCAAATAGTACTTTCATTTTTTCTGTGAATAACTTAGATGATCCGAAAAAGTTTTACTCTTATAAAATATTGGTAATATTATGCTTAATACCATCCATAATTTGGAAAATATAATATTTATAGAAGAAGAGATATATATTTTAGAAAAAATATGATAAAAACTGCCGTTTGTTGTTAAGTGGTATCCAAGCTTGTCGGCGATAATTTGCAGGCTTTTTCTGGTATAAAACGATATATGCTGGCCACCTTCCGGTACAAAATACCACCAGTCCTTCCCCGGATCGCCGTCATGAAGCGTTGTACTAAATATCAGCATATCTGGACTGTATATATTCAAAATATCACCAATTTCTTTTAGGGGATTGTCTAAATGTTCAAACAACTCAAAACTGCATACCACATCGTAATGTTTTTCTTTTGACTCAAATCCTCTTACAAATATATTTTTGGCATACCTGTCCTGCCAATAACAATCAAGACCTATGTCTCTTAATAATCTCGTCATAACCCCATAGCCTCCAGCATAATCAAGAACCTGGGAATCCTTTTTACCAGTTAGTAATAATAAGATTGCCGTCATCTTAGATAAGGTGATATTCCTGGACAGTAATCCCGTATCAGCTGATATTATCGCCTGCTTATATGCTTTTTTTAACCAATATCTGGGTTTTTGAGCCTCTATAAAGCTACAATTTGTACATCTATAATAATTTATGTTATATATTTTCAAGACTGTTTGAGTTACATATTCTTCCACCAGATTTCCACATACTGAGCATTTCATGACTATATTCATAAATTATATCGTAGTCTCAATATATTAGATAAATTTACTTGTCTTCGGGTTAGATATACTTAGAAGGTATCATATCTAAAGATAGAATTATAATTGGCTTATATACAAAAAAGTGCATTTCAAGCTATGTATTATTGACTAATTCGTACTTTTTGATAACAAAGTATTGGATTAAATAGTCAAATAAATTTGATATAAATACCATCATAAAAAAATAATATAAACCTGTATTTCTAAAGAACACCATATAATTTATATATAAAACTAGCGTCAAAAGGGGTTTATATAAGTACATTTTAACTACTTTTTGATATATTCTTGCTGAAGATAAAGCAATTTGTCCGTATAAACTAGCTACCAGTTGAATACATGAAATTATGGATACTAGAAATATATACCAGTAATTTATGGCATAAGACTTACCCACTAAAAACATGATAAAGAAAGTGATAAGAAATACACCGATAAAAAGAGGCGATAGTGATAATAGTATAATTTTATCGATTTTCTTTTTTGTTGAAATATAATCCCGATATTCAGTTAGATTTGGCAGTAAAACATTATTTACGGCCACCAATACCTGAGAGATTACTGTTGTTGAAGCTATCAGATATACACTATAGATGCCCAGTAAACGAAAACCAAGATATTTTGCCATGAAGATCCTATCCATATTAGAAATCAGCACACCTATAATTATAGCTAAATAGCAATTTATAGAATATCGAAGGCTTTTTTTGAATAAAGGCATATTCCATCGACCCAAATATGGATATATGAATTTTAAAAAAATAATTGACATCGAGAAATAAATAATAATCGAGCCATAAATATAATATTGGTATTGATGTAAACTACAAAATACTATTCCAGCTACCAATATAAAGATGCCTACACCCTCTATTAGCTTGGAAAGAGACTGAACTTTGAAATTTCCGAAAGCTTTAATTACAGATTCAAATAGATATTTAAATGCCAACACCGATGAATAGACAAGGGAGTAGAAAATTATTTGGAATATATTACCGAAGTGACTTTTGATATAACCTGAAATTGATAAAAATATCACCCATACTAATAGAGTAAAACCTGTAATCAAATATACAGAGTTTGAGATTTCCGCTTTACGGAAATTTTTGTCATGGTTCCCTGGAACATATTTTATAACTACAGAATCACGGCTTAGCAATAAGACCATACTCAAAATCCCAGAAATAGAAATAAATAAACTATATTTACCAAATTGTTCAGGACCTAGCTGCCGGCCCAATAATATATATGAAATAAACAGTAAGATTGAGCTGATTCCGATACCTATGAATGACCATGTAATGTTATTAATAAACGAAGTAAATCTGTTTCCGGGAGTATGGCCATATATAAATATATAAGCCGAGTCTATTTTCCTTTTCAGATAAGAATACATTTCAACAAACTTCTAAGAAAAATTATTTTTTATGAGTTGTTTTTTTAGCGTTCTCGGAAACCAGTTTGCCGATTTGGCGGTAGAGATCACGGACAGCCATGTGGTCGGAAAAGGCCAGGTATGTCAGGATCATAAAGGCCAGGATCATTAGCAGGTCTAAAGCCCGGACAATACTGAGGGTGGTTAAAAGCGGAGACAGGATATGCGGAAACAGGGCAAAAATGATAAAAACCACCCAACTAAAGCACCAAAATATATATTCTTTAATCCCCAAATGTCCGCGCTTATAATGCACGCGCACCAAATAGAGCATGAAGATGGCAAAAAATATGGATATGACCTGAATGCCTAGAAAAGTTTCCACCATAGACTGTTGGCCAATATTTTAACACTATCGGCAGGGGAAATACCCTTGTATTTATTGATATAAATGGTGTCAATGGGAATTTCGACCCACTTCAGTTTATGCTGATGGCGGCTGAAGCGGGCGATCATTTCAGTTTCGACTCCGTAACGGTCAGACTGCCATTTAGATAAAAGATAAGCCTTTCTGGTTAAAGCCCTGTAGCCGGATAAGATGTCCCTGATCCGCACCCCGAAGACCAAACGGCAATAAATTCTTGCCAGGAAATTCCCCAGATGCCGGTCATGCGGATCGCCGGCAGAATAAGTCCGGGAACCGAAAACCAGATCGGTTCCCTGCTGCAGATGTTTTATAAAAACCGGTATTTCCTTGGGATCATGCTGCAAATCAGCATCCATGTAGATCACCGCATCCGCACCCGAGGCAAAGGCATAATCAGCCCCCGTCTTCATGGCCGCCCCCTTACCCAAATTCAGCTGGTGACGTAACAGGGTGACCGGATATCGGCGGGGAATTTCCAGCGGAGCTTCGGAGCCGTCATCCACGATCACCACCCGGGATAAAGGGAAGACGGAACGCAGTTTGGACAGCAACATCGGCAGCCGCGGTTGTTCGTTAAAAGCCGGAATAACAATAAATATTTTCATTTGTCGGATAATTTAACCGCTGCTAAACGCCGGTAAACAACAACCGCGGAAAGGGTCAGGAGCAATTGACCGGCTAAATTGGAAAGGGCAGAGCCGATTATCCCCAATGGGGGTATCAGAAGCAAACCGGAGACGATGGTAACCACGCCGGAGCCCAGGCTGGCCCAGAAAAAGAATTTGGGGCGGTTGTAAAAATAGAGCAAACTATCCCTGACAGGAGCGCCCAACATGAATACCAACATGGAAACCAGCACAATTAAATACGGAACCAGGCCGGAAGTATACTGCCGGCCGGAGATCAGAAATAAGACATAACCCCCCGGAATCATGACCCCTGCGGCCAGCAGCGCGATGCCCCCGGAAAGCAGGGTAGCTTTTAAGACATAGCGGCGGTTATGGGAGTGGTCGCTGAAACTGGCAAATTTGGGTGCCGTCACAGCGCCAATGGCATTCATCACCTGGGGCAGATAACTGACTGCCTGAATACCCAAGCCATAGACTCCGACTGCAGAAAGGCTGGCCAGACCGGAGGTCAGATAAGTATCCAGCCGGGAACTCACCGATGAGGCAACGGTAAAAGCAGTCACCCATTTGTTGAAGTGGAAGATATCGGACAATCTGGATAACGACCCTGAAACAGTAAAAACCTCCCTTTCCACTTTAAAGAGACCGAGGATAAAACCAAAGAGGGGTATTACGGCCCACAGGGCGGTAGATATATAAGCATTCAACCAGCCAATCCGCCAAAAGAAGATGAGGAAAATGAAACGGGCGATATTGGTCCCGGCCAGGACACTTCCCCACCAAAAAAATTTTTCATAAGCCTGCATGTAGTAAAGGGCGAAATTAAAAAGCTGCTGACAAAGCAGGCCGATACCGATGAGGGGTATAAGAGGGGTCATTTCGGGTTGATGAAAGAGGACTACTGACAACCAGTGAGCTGA
Source organism: Candidatus Amesbacteria bacterium (assembly GCA_027371535.1). Classification (GTDB taxonomy): domain Bacteria; phylum Patescibacteriota; class Microgenomatia; order CAZETR01; family Amesbacteraceae; genus DAHXMV01. The sequence continues at coordinate 104,193 of DAHXMV010000001.1, forward strand.
AAAAATACAGAAGAAGGTTATCACAAAACCAACCGTAACTTTAATTTTTAGGGCCAAATTGGAAACCTGCAGCCTGGCGGTACGGTCATTTCGGTAATGGGAAATAAATTTAATCATGCCCCGGTCCGTGCCGAGCTCCAAAATGGTCGACAAAATAACAATCGTAGTCGTAGCCAAAGTAAACAGTCCATATTCGCTGCTGCCGATGTTCCTGGCCAGAAGCAGGTAAAATGTCACGGCGAAAACTCCGCTGATGACGGTGGCAACCAGAGTCACGGCCGTCTGCCTGATAGTATGGGTGTGGATTAGATGGCTGATACGGATCATAAGGATTTTAAAACAGTATGAGCTGCACGGTTACCCAAATCGAGGGCATAATTAACGCCCCTGTCCCAGGGATAAACCTGCTGAATATTGGCTAAGTATAATCCGCTGACCGGGGTTTTGAAGGGCGTGATCCGGGAACCGGCGCCGGGATAAAAAACCGGTTGGGCAAAACCTGTTTTCCAGGCCCAGGATTTTCTGACCCGGGTTAAATTAAATCCGGGATTAATTTTTTTCAGGTGAGGTAAAAACAAATGCAACAACTGTTTATCCGTAAAGGAGAAAAACCGATGGCCGGCCGGTAAATAGTTGCCGATATACAATATATGGTCGCCGCCATAATGATCCGGGGAGATAAAATTGGTGTGCTCCACCACCGCCAGATAGGGCATGGTCCGGTCGTTGATATTCAGCCAATAAACCCGGTCCATAAAGCCGGCTTTCAAAGCCAGGACCAGAGAAACGGCCCCCAGGCCGGTCTGAAACTTTAGATTTTGGACATAATCGGCCGGAAATTCGGAGAACAAATTGAGAAAATATGCATTGGGCAGGGTGCACAGCACCCGATCAAATTCGAAAGTATGTCCGTTTTGGGATACCAGCCGGAAAGCAGATCCAGTTTGGCTGATTTTTGCAATGCCGGTCTGATACCGGGTCCGGCCGCCGAGGGCGGAAAAATATTTATCCAGGCCTTTAGCAAAGGCGGTAAAACCCCCGTCCGGGTATCCCAACGACGGGGTACGGGTATGAATCCGGGCCCAAAACCAGGAGGCACAGATTTGGTCGGCAAGCGGACCGAATTTACCGGCAAAAAGCGGTTCCCAGAGAGTTTTCCAGGAAGTTTCCCCCATAGACGAGGCGATCAGCCGGCGGGCGGTCTGATTTTCATAGATTTGCCATACGGGGTTAATTTTCAATCCTGCCAGCCCCAGACCGGTCCGCAAGCGGTCTACCACCGGCATGCGGGAAAACCGGAGCAGGGAAAGCGGGGAATCCAGCTGTTCTATCCGACCGTCAATTAAAGTGGAAGTTATGGGACGATGGTAAGAAACTTCCGATTTTATGGTATCGGCATAATCCAAAAATACCCTATCGGAAGCAAAGACGTGATGATAATGCCTTTCCAGCGGCCAGGACCACGATTCATCCTGAAACCCCGCGGCCAAACCGCCGGGCAACGCCTCTTTTTCCAGAATGGTGACCCGATGACCGGCTGCGGCCAGAGTAATCCCGGCAGCCAAACCCGTATAGCCCGCGCCGATAATGCCGATCTTCATTTGGTTAATAACCCAAAAACTGGCGGGCCGGAATTAACAGCCGGCCCGGTTCTATTTTATCCGGTTTAGAGGTCAAATATAAAGCGGCTGCGACCCGGGGATAATAATCGGCAAAATAATTATTATCCGAGAGAGCGGTTTTTAAAACCGCCGCCGGCTGCAGGGGATTTTCAGCCCGGCTGATGTTTAACAAAAAGAAGTCATCGTTGGTAAAAAAGGTGTTAAAGGCCGGAAAAAAAAGGCAGACGGTTATGAGGAATCCCACCAGCAAAGTTTTTATCCCCGGCATATCAGGCTACCCAATAACCAAACGCAAACAGGGAAAGATAAATAAAGAAAGCCATACCGGACAGACTGAATAACAGATACCTGAGACGGGGAAATCCGGCCGCAAAATCCCCCAATACGATAAACAACGGAAAGCACACCAGCACATAACGGGGCAGGGAAACAAAATTACCGGTAAGGGTGGGTAAAAATAAGGCAAAAAGACTGAAAACAGAATATGAAAGCCGCTGTCTGAACAGAGAAAAAACAGTCAGAGTGATGAAAACGATACCGACGATGAATTCCAACCAGATGGTTAAATAAAGAAAATCATTTGTCGATACGGTCGTAATCATTTTCAGATAACGCCAGATAACCTGATAGGGTAAAACTATACGCAGACTGCGGGATTGATTAAAAGCCGTCTGAACGTGATAAAAAGCCAGGGCGTCACCGGTGGTTTTATAAAGATAAAACATGTATATTCCCAAAGACAGCGGGATTAAAAGCAAAGGCAGCAACCGGGTCAAAATCCGGCCGAAAGTAAGGTTTTGCATACCCGATTGCCAGAAATATTCGATAATCAAAGCCGGGAAGAGAAACACGCCGACCAATCTGGTATAGGCAGCCAGGGCCCCGAATATGCCTGCCAGCAGCCATTTCCCCCGTCTGGCCGTGTAGAAGGACAGCACGATCCATAACAAACAAAGCCCTTCCGTATACACCGAGGAGAAAAAAAAGCTGGTGGGAAAAAATAACAACAGCAGTACCGTCCATCGTGAGACCTGCCGGGGATAATCCATCTCTATTAATCTGACCAGAAAAATCAGGGCCAGGAAAAAAGAAAAAGAGGAAATAACCACGCCGATTAAAACCGGTGATCTGACATATGTGAAGACCCAACTGATAAGCTTGGGGTACAAAGGGAAAAATGCCTGCTGTCCGAAATTGTATCCATGAGTGGCGATCAATATAAAATGCACGCCGTCAAAATTTGAGCGGAAGTTTAAGAGCGGGTCCCGGTGATATTCTGTTACCCCCCCGCCCAAATAGGTGCCGCTTTCCCTGACCGGTAAAAACCCGGAAGCAATGATGACTACGGCGAGGATCAGGACCTGCCAGATAAGATAATATTTCAGAATAGCTTTAAATGTCATATGGACTTGTTTAATACCGAACGATAGACGGACAACATTTCCCCGGCAACCCGGTCCCAGGAAAATAACAGGGCTTGGGCCGGTCCTGCAGCGGACATTCCGGAACGCAAAGTCTTATCAAAAAAAACGGACTTTAATTTGGCGGTGAAATCCATTTGATTATAAGGGTCAAAGTAAACAGCACTAAGTCCGGCAATTTCTGGCAGTGATGAAGCCCGGCTGCAAATAACCGGGGTACCGCACGATAAAGCCTCCAATACCGGAAATCCAAAACCTTCCCGGAATGAAGGCTGACAGTAAACAGTAGCCAATTGATAAACGGAGACCAGTTCCGCATCCGGGACAAAACCCAATCTGATAAATTGGGATTTTTGATTTACGATGTACGATTTAAGATTTTCCAGGTGCCTGAGTTCGGGGTGACGGGAATCCAGGGTTTCAATCTCCAAAGCGGATTTGCCGGCCAGAACCAAAGGTATTTTCAATTCCTGACAGGCCCGGAATAAACCCGGCAGATTTTTATTCCAGTTAATGTCGCCGACATAAAGCACAAATTCGGGCGGTAAATGATATTTGCTCCTGACAATTTTCAATTCGGCCGGATTTTTTTTACGGGTATATACCGGGTCGGCAGCCAAATATACCAATTTGATTTTGGCATCGGGTATCTGCAGGTATCTTTTTATACCTTTTACAGAGGCGTAGGAATCCGTTACCACTACAGAAGCTGATCTTAACGCGATTTTTTGCCATAAAAAATTCAGGCTACCACGCAGCCCGGGGCGGTAAATATCGGGAAATTCCAGGGGGATGACATCGTGGACGGTGACGACCGCGGGGAGTGATTTGAAAAAGGGCAAACCGGGTTTAAACAGATCAAAATAGGGATAGTGGACCAAATCCAGCCCGGAAAAATTTCCCGGACCGACCTCCAGAATTTGGAAATCACTTTGTAACGCAGCCCGCGTTAAAGCGGCTACCAGATTGCGGGTATAAAACCCCACCCCGCGCACCCCATGAGCCTGGCTTAAGTTCCGGGTGACGATGCCGACCTTATTCATCCGGGTACCTGGAGATCTGCCAGTATTTAATGTAGGAAATACCCCAGCGTAAACCGGAAAACAGGGCAAATACAAAACCCGGAAAGCCGTCCGCGTAGCCCCTGTGCCTGACATAAATACTGAAAAATTCGCTGAAGGGTTTGATAAACAGATAGTCTACCGCCTGCCATGAGCCGACAGGAATATTTTCAGTCCGTAACTGATCGGCAATCAGCGAGGTGTAACGCTGATAACGGAGTAAATAATTTTCAAAGTCGGGCGTATTATAATGCAGCAGGTTATTTTTCAGATACTCCGTGGGGCCATTTACCTCTGCCTGTTCATGAACGTCTTTGGCCGGCAGCCGGCCCAAGCCCCGTTTATAAAGCCTAAGGGTAAGATCCGGGTATTGTCCGCCTTTGGTTAAAGGTGAACCCAAAAAATAATTTAACCGGGGAATCCAGTAACCGGCTAATTGCCCAGGTTGGCTGATAACCCCGGCAATTTCCTCAGCCAGCGGAGGTGAAACCACCTCATCGGCATCCAATTGCAATATCCAGTCCCCGCCGGCCGCATCTATCGCCATATTTTTATTGATATGGAAGTTCGGTTTATTGTCAGCGGAGTAGACCTGAGCGTGGTATTGGCGGGCAATATCGACAGTTTTATCAGTTGATTTACCGTCCACGACAATAATTTCGTCCGCCAGGCGGCTGACAGATTCCAGACAGCGGGCCAGATTTCTTTCCTCATTGTATGTGGCTAAAACAACCGAGAGGAGAATTTTTTTATCAGCCATAAATTCAGTTGGAAATAATTTTAAAAGCCGGACTGCCACCCGGAAAATAAATAGTTTTGACGATATTGACACCGACAGACGGGATATCCTCCGGGGCCGCGACGATCAGGGTACCATGAATATCCCGTACCAGGTTCCAGTTTGTGTCCGTGAACCGGTATTTGTCAAATTGCTTCACCGTAGAGAAATTATACCGGTCACGCAAAGTTAATTCATGATGACCCTGGAATTTTTGGGGCGGATATTTTAAATAAAATAAAAACAAAATATAGGGCTGGTCATATTTATCGGTCACTAAAATCCGGTGATACCTGTCCTGGTTTCGAGCCACATAGGCTACCATTTCCTTAAACCCGTATTCCCAGGCTGAAGGATAAGTTTGGGGATAATGAACATAATATTCATGAAGGTAACGGGTAAACTGATACGTATAAATCCCCAGCACCAAAATACATATTACAGACAATTTCCAATCTGAAAACAAACCCAAAAAATAAGACAGACCGGCGGCGGTAATAATGGTCAGGGGAATAACCATATTCTGGGCTCTTAAAGCGTGGGGGACCTGGAAAGTCATGGCGGCAGCCACGGGAGCCACCAGAAGCCATAACCAGACAATTTTTAATTTCGAATTTTTAATTTTTAATAAATAAAATAACCCGAAGAGCAAAAAAACAAAATCTGTCCAGTAGAGAAGACCCGTTTCCGGCACCCGGTTGCGCTGGATGGCATCGCCGCCGATAAACAGGAAATTTCCGTCAAAATGGGAAAGGTAGTTTTTAATAAACTGAATGGTATAGAAGACAGGCCGGTTGAAAAGCATTTTTTCAAGCACCGCCCCCGGTCCGTGATATTGGCCGCGCAGCTCATTAACCAGATTCAGCGGACCCATATCGGCCAACAGACCGACACCGGAAAGACGCGAGGCGGTATCTTTATTAAAAACCGAAAAAAGGAGCGGCAGAGAAATCAAAAACATCAGAGGAAGCGCTGCCATACAGGTTTTTGCATGGGAAAAAACATATTTATAACTGATAATTAACAGGCCGAATAACAACAACGGGGAGATGACTCTGGCAGACTGATATGTGTACATCGACAAAATCAAATTTAAAAGAAAGAAGGTAAAATTAATAAAAGTGGGTGTTTTTCGCCACTTGAGGAAAAAAATTACTCCCAGAAGTATCAGAGCAGTAGATACATTGACTTCCCAGGCACCCCGGGAAAAGTGAAGATGCCAGGGGGAGATAGCCAGGAGTACGGAGCTGACGGCAGAGAGTTTGTAGTTATAAGTTATCAGTAAGACAAAAACAAAAATTAAAAATACCGAAAGAACACCAAAGAGAGCTGACGGAAGACGGACAGCAAATTCATTCAAGCCCAGGAATTTAACGACCGGAACCAAAAGGTAAGAATAAAGAGCCGGTTTATAGTCACCGAAAGATTCCAGGTTAACCGGCAGCAGATGACCATCTTCGTCCTTACCGGTATTTAAAAGCGAATAGGCGTTATAACCCAGAGCCGCCTCATCGGCGTTTAAGCCTGAAGGGAAATCGGAAACGGCATAAAATCGCAGAACAGCTGCAAAAATTATTATCAGGATTATTAACAGATATTTTTTCATTTGAGAGCGACTGCTGTTAAAGCCGGCTGGCCGTCAGGATATTTAATGTCTCCCAGGTGCAATAGTCCGGCAAACCGGGTATCTTTGTCCGGCAGCTCATACTGATCACCGATAAAAATCGTGTCTTTCTGGCCTCTCAGAGACGGCCAGAAAACAGGCATAAACCTGAATTGGGAAAAACCTGAAACCTGTCCCACGTCGCCATTGGGTCCGGCAATCAACCTGGCCTGTTTCTGATACCCGGCCGGGTTGATTTTGAGATAAAAAAGGAAAAAGATATAAGGCTGACCCAGCTTGTCAGTCATAACCACATGGTGATATTCAGAGAGATATGGTTTAATTAATTGAATCACGGGTTTGTAAGCCGAAACCCATTCCCGACTTGAGTAATAAGAGTTGTGAAGGTAATACATATCCAGATAAAGGACCAGAAATAATCCGACTAACAGTACATATGCCCCGGCCAAAAATTTGCGGTTTAGCAGACGGGAAATTCCAATTCCGATAAAGATAGTGAGCGGAATTAGCATCGGTAAAGACCTGACTCCAGACACCAAATCCCGGGAAAAGGCAGACGGAACAGGAGCCAGGAACAACCAGGAAAGCAAAAAAACCGTGCTGCGGTTTAATTTCCTCAAAATATAAATTATTCCCATAAGCAAAGTGACCAGTTCAGGATAATAAAAATAACCCTGATTATATTCAGCCAGACGCAAACTGGTCCAATCACCCTGAATAAATAAGAACCGGGGTGAAAAATGATTTAAATATCTCTGATAGACCCCTATCAGCTGATTAAGCAGTTCCGAATGAAAAAGAAAGTATGTCCAGTCTTTTGAGGCAGTGTGATCCTGGGCCAAAAGCCGGCTGACGTAATCGCCCCCCCGGGTGTAACTGAAAACACTGAAGACTTTTAACCGGCCGGACTGGGAAGCAAATCCCCAAATTATAGGTAAAAGGAATAAAGCTGAAACAAGCAAAGGGGTGATGATGCGGGTCAGTTTCAAATTACGGCGAAATATTAAAAGCAGGCTGAAAACAATTAATGGGGTAAATAATTTAGCACCCTGATAAGACCAGAAAGTCAGACCGAAAAACAGAAAAGCCAATAGATAATGCCATCTGGATGCTGATTTATGTGCACGGATAAACAGGACTGCACCTAAAACGGTTAAAAACAGCGACAGGTTGGCCTCCCAGGCCCCCCGGGAAAAATGGATAGCCCAGGGATTTAAAGAAAGAACCAGGGTAGAAAGCAGCGCAGAAGAGGGATTTTCAGGATATAAATACCGCACCAGAAGAAAAATCAAAACGATCATTATCGTGCCGAAAAGAGCCGAAGGCAGCCGGGTGGAAAATTCGTTTAAATCCAAAAATTTTACCGAAGGGACGGTAAAATAAATATATAAACCCGGTTTATAATCCCCAAACGATTTAAAGACAACCGGAGCCAACTGCCCGTATTCGTCCCTGCCCGTTCTTAACAGCGAATAGGCATTGTAGCCGAGAGCCGCTTCATCCCAGGTAAATCCGGCAGGACGGATATTTAAGCCCACAACGCGCAATATCAGGCCTATAAAGATAATCAGTCCCAGTAAAACAAAATTCTTTTTCATATCAAATCTGTTTAACAAAAAGGGCGGGAGAACGGTCTAAAAAGTTTATCCGGTATAAAAGCCCCCCGTTTTTTATCTGATGATCCGGACTGGTAACCACAATGGCGTGAATCCCCGGATCCCGCTTACTAACTATATCCGGCAACTCCCAATCGTTAACAAAACGGAATTTGGAAAAAGCATCCACCCAGAACCAGTCATCGTGAAAGTTCCAGGCAAGACTTGCTGTGGTCTGATAATAACGGGGGTCGATACGCAGATACCAGAGGAAATATTCGTGCGGTTCACCGTACCTTTTAGTGACTATAATCCGGTCATATCTGTTTGAAATTGTGTTCAGATAAGAAGTCAGCTGTTGATAACCGTATTGCCAGCTGGCAGAGTATTTAACCGGATAATTGCTTAAAAAATCCGAGAAATAGAACCACACAAACAGACAGTAAACCCCGATAAAAAGCCCGCCCAAAACAAGATGAAATTTTTGCTGAAGACGTTTCCAGAAGTACCAGAAACCATAGACAGTGATTAAAAATACCACAGGCAGCATAGCGGTGGACCTGATGACAGCAAACTCGTCCCTGGTAACCGCAGCCGGAAGAGGCGAAAGCAGGATCCAACTTAAAAGAAAATATTTACGTTTTTTGAATAAAAGGTATAAACCAAAATAAAAGAAGGGCAAATCGGCCCAATTCATGACCCCGAATCCGGGTATGCTGTACTGATACTGAGTACCTCCGGATATAAATAAAAATGCCGGAGAAAAATATTGGAAATAATGCCGGACGGCGGTGGTCATAAAATACACCGGCCGGTTTACCAGCAACCTGGTGAGTAATAACGGCAAAGGGCTATGGTTTCTTAATTGCTCCAAATAGGCTATGGCACCGGAATCCAATATCCCAACCCAGGAACTCCGGGCCCGGGTCTGGGGTAAAATGAGGATTCCCAATCCGAATATAATTACTGACAATGAGGCCAGAAAGACCCTGGTATTTTTAATAAATTTGGGGAGCAAAAAAATTAAAAACAGGGGAATAAATATCCGGGTGTTGTGATATGCAAACAAACTTAATCCCCAGATAACCACCGCCCAAAAAGGCCTTTTAGCAAAATAAAGCGCCAGGCCCAAAGTAAGCAGCAGAACCGCCAGGTTTGATTGGAAGACCGCCCGGGAAGGAAAAAAAGTCCAGGGCTCAAAGGCAATAAACAAGCATAACAACAAAGCCGGAGCGGGCTTTTTGAAATAATAAAAACCGGCTAAAAAACCCAAAAGACAGGTTAACACCCCTACCAAAGCCGGTACCATACGGACCGAATAATCTGTGGGGCCAAAAAGAAAAATCGGAACGACCGTCAGATAGGTATCCAGAACTGCCGGATAATCCCCATAAGCGCGATAATTTAAAACCGGAAAAGGCACCCCCCACTGATCCCTACCGGTTTTTAACAGGGAATAAGCATTATAAGCATGGCTGACTTCGTCCCAATTTAAAGCAGGAGGCAAATCCACCAGCCGGTAAAACCGGATAAAGGCAGCGGAAAATAAAATTAATACCAGAATCAGCCAATACGTCTTTTTAGCAAACATAAGGGTGATAATAATAAACTAAACAGGCTAATATAATTACCAAGGCTTCTGGGCCAGGTATCAGAAAATACGGCGTAGATCTGATGGAACCCGGGGTCAAGCAAACGGAAACTAGTCAAACCGAGCAATCCCGAAGGTGAGGAGGCAACTGACCGGCCATCCACCAGCACATGCCAACCAGGAAAATAGGTAATGGGCAAACTGACAACCGCCGGCGCCCGGGAAACATCGAGAAGATAATCAGCTGAAGAAGATTTCTTGACTGCTGAGACAGTCAGTCCGTCACCTGAGATAAACCGGGCGGAAACAGGGGCAAAATCCGCCGGCGGCTGGGGAGCTGACCGCGGCCAAAAATCGGTTAATGAAGAACTGCGGCCTTCATCCCACAACGGGCCGGAATACTGCTCTTTGTCCGTGATGTTTCTCCAGATATCCGGGCGGAAAAAATTGTAATTAATCAGAATTACCAATAAAATCAATAACACAGGCCACAAGCGGATGCCGGGCCAGTTAAAAAAACTGACGGCGTAGCCGGATGCCAGGGATAAAAAGAAGAGGGCCGGCCCTAAAAATCTCCAGGGAAACTGAATGTATTTCATTAACGGGACCAGGTTCCAAATGACGGAAGACTTACCATGGGTGAGAAACAGAGCCGCCACTCCCAGAAGACAAAAAGTTAAGAAAGAAAAATTGTGTTTCTTCAGAATGAAACCAAGACAGATAATCACCAGGGGCAGGATCCAGTGCAGCTGGCCGATGGAGATACTGAGGAATTTTTTAGCCCATAACGAGGCCCCATATCCCCAGAAGCGGGAAATAAATAATTCGTTGAGAGTGGCGAAATGAATATGAAAATCATAATAGCCACTTACGGTACTACCCAGATCGATAAATTTATTTTCAGCCAATACCGGCAGTAAATAGTAAGCGGATAAGCCCAAAGCTATAATTCCAACCAGTACTAATCCGGGAACGCCGGAAAAGTCGTGTCTATGGACAGCACCGATCAGCCAGTACAAACCCAGAAAAGGTAAAAACATAAATACGGATAAATTATGGGTGGTAATTAAAAGCGCCAGGGACATAGCTAAAAGAAGCAAATAGCGTGAGGAATGTTTTTCCAAATAAAGATCCAGAAAATAAATCAGCAAAGGATATAAAACAAAAGACAGAGCCTCGGGTAACGCCCCCCTGACCCAAACATCCACCGAGCGATAGGGGGCATAAAGGTAGAAAACCGCCGAGACCAAGCCGCCTTTATTTCCCCAGTATTTTCTGGCCAGGAGAAACATGGTGAAACCGGAAAGCAGCAGGGATAAACCGTAGACAATTTTGGCGGAATCCAAAAGCGACAGACCGGTAAAATGGACAAGTTCAGTCAGCCAGTAGGGAAATTGGGCATAATAGTTGAACAAGGGTTCACCATAACCTTTTCCGGAATCGGCTGCCCACCGGCAGGGAAAAACACGGTCCTTTATACACTGATCAAACTCCTTCATTCTGAAGAGGTGAGGGTCGTGCATGGTAAAGATTCCCGACCTGACCATCAGAGAAAAAGTCGGCAGGGCCAATACCACCAAAACCGCCAAAAAACGCAGAGTTTTCATCCTAAGGTCCATTATACTCAAAGCTAGGGGGATTTTTCAGCCAGGACAATAGCCGGAGTGTCATCGGGATATCTGGCGGCGACGAAGTAAGTGATTGACGCGGGAAAATCTTCCGGACGGCCGACATATAATGTGGGAACATATACGGGATCGGGATAAAATAAATTACCAAAGCGAAAATTACTGAGTTTATAACCATCATACTGATCCAGGAATTTGTAACCCTGGTTTTCAAAATCCGACCAGTCGGGAGTAGAAGCCTGAAAAAATCGGGGGTCAGTCCGGGTATAAAATGCCAGGTAGATCTGGGGTTCGGAAAGGGATCTTGAAAAACGTATTTCCGGGTAGTCAGGAGCGGCCTTTAATATCCGGGGAAGTGCCTGCAACCAGCCATAACCCATAGCCTTGGCAGAAACCAACGGCAGCTTTTGTGTATACGTAACCGTAAAAGCGCCGAAGGAAACCAACAGGGCAATTAAGAACAAACCTGTCATCAGTCCTTTACGGCCGGCTAAAGAATCTAAATAAATTCCGCCGCCGACGGCGGATAATAACACCAGCGGGATAATCATGACTGCGGACCGATTGGCAGCAAAACCGGGTCCCTTGGTTAACGCAGCCGGGACAGGGCTTATAAAAAGCAGAAGGAGAATAAAGAAATATATTTTCCCGGGCTTCTGGATAAACTTAACCAAAAAAATCATTAACAGAGGAAATTCAATTAAATAAATTACACCCAAACCCGGTAGCATGCCATAGGTGGCTTCTCCGGGACCGGAAAAAAACAGAAAATCCGGAGAAAAGTAAGTCAGATAATTTTTAATAAAAACCGGTAAGGCAAAGGTGAGTTTGTTGTAGAGTAACTGAGCCAGCGGCCCCGGCCAACCGGACTGAACTGCAACCCTGTGGTATAAAGACATCGACTGCCATTTGTCAGGGGGATTAAAAATGGAGATATCATATGATCTGGGATTTAAGAAGATTAACGAATAAAAAGCTCCGCCGGAAAGAATTAAAAATATAACCCAAGTGAGAAATATTTTCATTTTCGGGATATAAATGACTGAAAGTCCCAACAATATCAAGGGTGTCAATAACCGGGCAGAATGATAGGAATACATGCCCAGGGCCAAAATTAAAGCCCCTAGGTAAGGTCTTTTATAAAAACACAGAGCCATCCCCAAAAGAACAAAAATCACCGCTAAATTTGCCTCAAAAGCCCCCCGCGAAAGAGATATATACCAGGGAGAAACAGTCAAAAGCAAAGCAGCTAATAATCCTGTAGTATGACCGAGAATTTTGACTGTTAACAGATAGATGACCAGGATAGCCAAAAAGCTTAAAATGGAGTTTGGCAAGCGGGTGGAAAATTCATTCAAACCAAAAAATCGGATTGCAGGCACGGTCAAAAAGCTATACAGAGGCAGTTTATAGTCGCCATATGATTTCAACCCGGTTACCGGCAATTTCCAAAAAGCAGTCCCCCATTCATCCCTACCAGTCTTTAAAAGGTTATATGCATCATAACCGAAGGTGGCCTCGTCGGGGGTAAAACCAAGCGGAAATTTATCCAGCCATAAAAATCTGGTCAGACAAGCCAGAACTATGATCAATATAAAAATGAAACAGCGCATACAATCAGCCCGGCACAGAATACGAACAGGATTAAAAAAGCGGCTAAAAATTTAAAATCCAACACTGATTTAACCAGACCATTTACTTCAGCCTGCAGAACCTGAATGCGCAGAGTGGGAAAATAATAGGTTTGATAAGAAATATTGCCTGAAGATACACCCACACCAATGGCTTCCCGGGTATCCGTCCCGGGGGATTCCAGCCTTATTTGAAAAGTCTGTCCGGCAGAATCGGTAATGGGTGAAAACTGAAATCTGACTGAATCCCCGTCACCCACATTATAACCATTCAGGGATATCCGGCGGATAATTTTGCCGTTTTGCAGAAGATAAAAAAACAACGGTTTTTGATTTCTCAGCCCCACATTTTTTAAATAGATGGTGACTACATTCAGTCCGTCATGTCCGGGGTAGATATCCTGATCCACCGGGTGATTTTTTGAAATCCAGATAAATTCATCCGACCGGGGTTGTCCGGTATCCGGTAAACGCCTGATAAACAGAGACAGGCTGACGGCAAACAAAACAGGCAGTAAACAATAAACGAGAGCGATAAGCCAATATTTATTCTGAAGCATATGATTTCCAAAGAAAATAAGTGAGCCAGATTCCGGATCCAGTCAGTATTGCCTGAAACAAACCCTGAAGCAGCCAGGGGTCAATAAATAATTTGATCATTTCCGAAAGAGCGGGAAACATTACCGACTGGGAATTTAAAGGACTGAATAATCCCAGGAAAACATACTGGTCCGGCGTTAACCAACTGACGGCAAAATAGCTTAATAAACAAATATATATCAACCACCTTCGGGAAGACGGCAGACGGGTCCATAACAGGGCTATAAAAGGCATGCTCCAGACAATCCACTGGGCATGAAACGGAGATAATAGAATAACGTAAAAAGTCGTGACCAAAAACTCCGGAGTGACGTCTGATCTTTGACGACTAAACCAGGAATAAACAAGCATCAGAGCGTAAACCAATACGTAATAAGGGATCCTCTGAGTCGGGCTGACTTCCAGACCGGAAATAAATATACCCTGCATTAAATTTGAATGCGTCATTGTATAGCGATAATCGTTGGAATTCAAAACCGGTAACATAGGGAAAATAAAAGCCGTTATAAAAGCCATAGCCGAGATAATAAATTGTTTGAGATTCCGGGATCTGAATAACAGAAATGGCATCAGTAATAATGGGTATGTTTTCAGGGCAGCCCCCAAGCCTAAAAGCAGTGCGGCACAGGAATTTTTACGGTCTTTAATTAAATAAAGCGCAGCCACCGTCAGGAAGGCGCAGACGATATCAAACTGGCTTAGCATATAGACGGCATAGAGGGTAACAGGATTGTAAAACCAAAAAATTATCAAAAGGCGCCGGTGTTTCTTTTCCGTGATAAATTTGGCGAGCAACAAACCGCATGCCAAATCAAATAACAGATAAGGTAACTTGAGTACCAGCATTATTTCAAACATTCGGGAATTAAAATAACCAAGCGGACCCCAGTCGTTCAACCATGAACCCAGGGTTTGGGGGCCGATTATCCAACCGGCTATTTTGTCCCAGCTGCCTAAAAAGTAGTACGCCAAAGGCGGATAGTTGAAGCTGTCGGTGTACGGCAGACGGGCTTTATTTTGCCCTATAAACGAATAAATATCGGCAATCCCCCGGCTCAAAAACTGGGCGTGGAAATGCTGGCTTTTAATATCGGGGTGAAAAAAGAAAGCGGCAAAAATCAGACGGATAATTAAAGCCGGAATCAGAATATTTAACCAGGGTGAATCAATTCTGACTTTCATTGAAATAGACAGCAATCCAGGAATACCAGGAAATAAATAAGATAATGACTGCGCTCACAATTGTAACCCAGGCGGAGACCAGAGGAACCAACACCGGAATATCCGGAAACCACCACTGATGGTACATATTAATCAGGTGGGCGAGCGAGACCAGAAAATAAATCGGCCAAAGTTGCCGGTTTTTAGAAGCCGAGATGGCCATAAAAGGCAAAACAGGTGCCAGATATCGCTCATGCATCCGGGTCAGAAACATGAATGAGGTGAAAGCCAGGAGGCCAAACAAATTAATCAGAGCGGTATTTTTGCGGGAGACCAAAAATCGGGAAAAAAGGATGGCCGTCAGACATATAAATATCAATTGCCCGAACAAACTGGCGGAAATACCGCGGATAATTTCGACCGAATCAGAAATTTTTGCCAAATGGCTGAACAAAGCCCAAAGATTAAAAGCGTGATCGGAAATATAATCGGAACCGGAGCCGGTCTGGAAACGATTAATGTAGACAGAGACAGGATAAAAAAGGTTATCCGTATGCCAATTAATAAAAGGCAGGTAAGCCGCATAAAAAAGCAGACACTGGAGGACCAGACCCAGCAGGGTTTTCCGCCAGCCGACTTTTTTTATACTGAATACGGCAAAAACGGGAAAAAATAAGAGCGAGGATTGCTTAAACAACAAAGCAGCCATAAATGAAGCGTGGGCAGACAGATATTTATTATGCAATAACAGCCAGACAGCCAGTAAAACAAAGAATACAGGTACGGATTCCAGCTGTCCCCAGAGGGTGCTGTTATAAAACACTGAAGGATTGAATAAATACAGACACATGGCTCCAAAAGCTGCCGGTGACTTAACATTAAAAATGGTTTTAGCCAGCAGATAAATCAAAATACCGATACCAATATCGGAAAAAATGGAAACAATTTTGTGAAAAGCGGGTAAAACATTCTGATTTTCAAAAAAGAAAACCAAAAATGACGGAGACAAGTGGATATTAACCCGAAAATGAACGAAGCGGACAAGAGAATTCAAATTATTAAACAACCAATGGGAGGTCACAAAAGAATAAAGCGCCAGGGGCGGATAAGTTGGCTGCATCACATGGCTATATGACCGGTCGTAAGCACCGGAAAAACCGGATTCCAAAATACCCGCCGACCAGGCGATATGATTGTTTACGTCCCCGCTGTAAATTGATGTGGACAAGTATATCCGTAATCCCAAGGCCAAAATTACTGCCAGAAGAATATTCACGGGGTGTTTCATGATTTGGTCACCAGGTAAAATATCGGCTGATTCAGAGGGTTGGTACTGGTAAATAAAACTTTTACACCGCCCGGGGGATTTTTTCTCCAATCCCAATCACCGGCAACGTTATCCCGCTGACTGACCACATACAGGTCTCCGGGAATCAGGACATCGGGAATGGATTTACCGGGAGGTAAGGAAAAATTTCCGAAATAATATTTCGGGGCCAGGAAAAAGCCATAATAATCGGGGGCGATTCCGCTTTTGGGCTGATCCAAAGTGAAATTCCGCTGAAACTCCGCCGGCGGATAACGGGAATAGAACAGGAAACGGATCAGGGAAGGTTCGTAGGTGTTATTGATAAACACCCGGGGATATAAAGGAGCCAGTCGGGCGACCTGGGTCATGGCGGTTTTAAAGCCGACATGCCACCAAATCCAGGTTCTTTGTGAATAATGGTTAAGATAATAGTTTGCCGCCTGGACAAATTGATAAGAAATAACAAGCCAGATTATCAGGTAGACGAATATTTTTACCGGACGGCGGAAAAAATTGACGGAAGTTATTATACCTGTACCGACAGCTACCGAAAGCGGAGGGATCATCATAAATAGTCGGGTAGCATGATAAGCTCCGTCATAAGTCAAAGCTGCCGGGACAGGGGCCAAAAGCAACCAGGACAGCCAGAGATATTGCCGTCTTTTAATCATAAACACCAGGCCGAGGATGAGAAAGGGTGCCCAAACCGGCAATAACTCACCGATATACTGGAGACTTTGCCGGGCTGTGGGGTCTCCCCGGATAAACAGGAATTCGGGGGAAAAAGCCGACAGATAATTCGTGTAAATTTTCTGGGCGATGACGACGGGTTTATTGGAAAACCATCTTTCCCAGAAACCGGGGTTTTCCCGGCGGAAATTGAATATCTCATCGGTAATTTCCCGGTTATTAAACAAGCCCACCTTACCAAACCGCTCGGCGGCATGGCCTGAAAACAGGGAAATTACAAAAGGCAGTATCAACACAACCGGCAACAGACTGACCAATTTAATTTTAGGTTTGTAAAAAACGCCCAGACAAACAAGCCATAACGGGGTAAAGACGGTGGCGGTGCTGTAGATATACGGCGTCAGAATGAAAAACAGACCCGCCATAAAATACTGCCGCCTGATAAATAACAGGGTACCCAAAAGTTCAAAATCCAAAAGCAGAACGGCTTCGAATGCCGCCCGGGAATAGAGAATATGCCAGGGCATTAAAGATAAAGCCAGGGATGAGATCAGGGACAGAGAACGTTTATGGGAAAGCTGATACACAAGCAAAAATAAGATGACAGGCGACAGAGTTCCCAGGACGACCTCAGGACCCCGGACGCCCCATTCGGTATTATTAAAAATAAAAATTGCGGGGACGGTGTAATACATCAGCAAAGGAGTCCGCCATTCTGACAGGGAATGGATATAGGTGGGAAATAACTGACCGTATAAATCCCTGCCGGTATGCAGGAGGGAATAAGCCTGATAACCGACATCAACTTCGTCCCCGAACAGTTCGGGCGGTAAAGATGAGACTGCATATCCCCGTATGAGGCCTGAAAACAGAAGCAGTAAACTTAAAATCAAACCCATTTCTGATATTATAACTGTAGTGGTATCAGTAATCATTATTTCCTTTAACACAAAGGAAATTACCCTAAAATGCCTGGATCATCTGCTGGCATCGGAAGGAGCGGATCTGGAAGTCATTGTGGTGGATAACAGTTCATTTGACGGATCGGCCGAAGCAATTGCCGAAAAATATCCGCAAATAAAGCTGGTCGTTAATAAAAAGAATACCGGTTTTGCCAGGGCAAATAATCAGGGCATGGGACTGGCTAACGGGGAATATTTGCTTTTGTTAAACAGCGACTGTTTTGTGGATAAGGATACAATTAAAAAGATTCTGGCCTCCGATTACGTGCTGAATAACAGCGACGTCATAGGGATCAAATTATTAAATACCGACGGCAGTATTCAACATACATTCGGCTATTTTCCCACATTATTCAGGGTCATCGCTCTCATGTTGTTCATAGATAACCTGCCGATAGCCAGAAATTTTTTTAAATCCATTCATGTCAGGGATAATAACCGGTATTTGACCACCCATGAAGCAGACTGGGTAATGGGAGCTTTTGTATTTTTAAAACGCCGCGTCTGGGAAAATACGCGGGGTCTGGATGAAAAATATTTTATGTATGGGGAAGAAATGGAATGGATGTACAGGATAAAAGCCGGAGGGATGACCATTAGGTATTTCCCGGGCTCAAAAGCATATCACATCGGAGGAGCAAGTTCGCCGAACAAAGCCCCGGCAATTATCGGCGAAATGGTCGGCTGGAAGTACTGGTTTGGCAAATACTACCCCCCCTGGCAGCAAAAAATACTGCCTTTTTTTATTATCTTCGGCTGCATGCTGAGGATGGTGTTTAAGCCAAAACTGGGCAGGTTTTATCGGGAAGCTATAGGAAAAATTCGCAGTTAGGGTGAAACCGTTGGAGTAGCTGACGGACTGGCAACGGGAGCCGGTGTGGAGGTGAGAAATGTTTCAGGTACTGCCGACGGAGTGGCTAGCGGATGGTTGACAAACAAACCCGAGGCATTACCCGGGATCAGTAAAATACGCCTGGCTAATACAGAATCCGGACCGGTAGTATCGCCGACAGCGATTAACCGGCTCCCGACTGTAATCTCTGCCAGGCTGATAGCGGTATTTTTGAAGGTAAATATGGTATGGGTATCGGTAAGCACTGTGAATTGGCGCCCGGCCCGAGTCGGATGAGTCAGAGTGACAGTCAAACCATTCACCGCCGTAACCACACCCTGTACGGCCCGTCTTTTGGACATCAACAGCCGGGCTGAATCGGTAGCACTGGCAAAAAATACTTTTAATGCAGCACTGTCAGAGGCTATAATAATCGCCTCGTGTTCAGCTTTAATCAGACTGCTTTTGATCGGTTTGTTCTTTTCGTCGACAAAAATTGTCCGTTTATCCACTTTGAGATTTTTCATTTGCTGACCCGGGTTTTCCCTGACCTGGATGTTATCAGAGCTGAATGAAGAAATTTCACCTCCGATTACAGGATTGGTATGCCGGAATTTAGAAGTATCGGTTGTGGCACCCAAAACCTGTGAATTATAGGCAATAACCCGGGTAAGGGTGGTTTCCCGGCCATCGGAACCCATGGCAGTTACTATCAAAGTATTCAACCCCCCCGTCAGGGTCAGGGCAGCGGTAAATTTACCTGCAGAATCACTTATGACTGCGGCATCAGAAGTGTCGGTATACATCGCCACAGGCGTATCGGGGGCAGTATTACCGGTGACTACCAGCTGACCGGAGTCGACCACTGACATGTCCTGCGGACCGGCAATGTCCAGAAACAGTTGGGGAGAAACCGGGGCAGGGGAAGGTTTGGGTAATTGGATCACTGCCGTCGGTGACAAGGCGGGGGTTTTGACGGAAAAATACATATAGGAAATACCAGCTGCACAGATTAAACAGAACATTGCCAGCGACAGAAAAAATTGCAATGGCGTCAGTGTTTTTTTTAAACCGGAAGGAGGGGCAGTTGCTACAGCGGAAGACGGAACCGAAGCCACCGGCGGGTCAGGTTTCTCCATGTCTACACGTTACAAAAACAAAAAGGGATTGTCAACCTTAATCTTCCTTATGTAAAAAATCCTATAGATTTGTACGGTAGGCTATAATATAAAAAATTCATGGCAGATTACGAACGATTCCGAAACCCATTCTCTCCAAACAAACGAAAGGAGGACGTCAAAGAGGTTTGTGTACGTTTTAGTGAGAGTATAACCAAATTTAAAAATCATTTGGCAAACAGACAAGTGGTAAAAACGGAAATAAAAGATAAAAACTGCTCTTTAGTATCTGCGTCCATTGAAGGTATGGACGCACGGGTTGAGGGGCAGGAAATCTGGCACTTTCCCGATGTGACAAGGGTGATTACCCGTTTGGCTAATAATCACATTACCCTGAGAAAACAATTGGCTGAATTGGAAATTGATAAAGTCAGGGAGATTGTCGGGGATAAGGGGGACGATGATGCCCTGGCAGCGGACACCAGAATGCTGGCAGAAGATTTATGGAAAATCTGTTATTACCAGAATAAATTGGCAATAAAAGAGCGAGGAGTGAATCTAAAATAGCTGGCCGTGGGGGGATATAAGAAACGGAACTGACAAGAAACCCAAACCTCAATAATGAACCAGGCCAAGAGTATCAAGATCAGGCGATTGTCCGGAAACCAAATTACGTATCGCCTCCGGGGATTTAAAGAGTATGTATAGATCCGGTACCAAATCAAGATGAGACAATTCTTCAGGACTAAACGAAGCTATTCTCTGCCCCTCATTACCTTTTCTTATCTGGAGTTCCTGTTGGGGTGTCAATTTGGCCATGGCAATATGTTTACAGTGATCACGATCATCGCCGGCATCTAAATTTCCCAGTAAAGTAATCTGTTGTTCATCCAGTGTGACATTTGCCTCTTCGCGTACTTCCCTAATGAAAGTATCCAACGGAGATTCACCGGGTTCCGACCTGCCGCCTAATATTCCCCATTTGCCCCGATAGGGAATTTGGGGAAAATTGTCCCTTTGTAAAAGCCATAATCTCTGACCGTCGGCAGAGATAACAAAACCGCCACATGAAGCAGGTTTTATATTTTCTTTTTCAGCTATATAAGGGTGCGTCTCCAATTTCTACATTATATTATGTAATTTGCGGAATTTTTGACCGGAGTAGGAGATCAGAAAAATCAGATAGTGTTTTACCAGGCCGTTGTACCAGAGGCTGGACTGCCATAAATATTTTAAGGCCAAAGGAGACTGACGGGAGCTGGCGCCGTGCTCGTGGGTGATTTGAATTCCGGGATGGAAATAAATAAACCAACCGGCCCGACGAATCCGGCGGCAGAAATCCAAATCCTCATAATACATAAAGATTTTTTCGGTTAACCTGCCCACCAGGGCCAATGTAGTTCTTGGAAATAACATACAAGCTCCCGAGACTGCATTTACTTTTACAGGCTGATCGCCGTATGGAATATATTTTGCAGTCAGATTTTTATTACCAAACCAAAATTCCCTCAGGGTATTGATTACGGAAGGTTCGGGAAAAACACTTCCCTGTGCCGTACCGTCCGGATTCAAAAATTCGGGACCCAAAAGAGCCGCATCGGGATATTCATTAAAAAAACGGATCCCCGAATTGAAAAAATCTGATGAAAGCAGGCAATCAGGGTTTAATAGCAAAATATATTCGCCCCCGGCAATATCCAGCCCCTGATTGACAGCCTTCGGAAAGCCAAGATTAATGGAGTTTTTTATAATTTTGATATTCAGATTCCGAAAACTTTTTTGGCTGAGAATCTTCAGACTGCGGTCGGACGAAGCATTATCAACTACAATAACTTCCAAAGCCGGATATTTGGTTAAACGAATTGATTTAAGACATCCGTCTAAGAGATCAGCCACGTTCCAGGAGACGATAATCACCGAAACTACCGGAACCGTTGGCATGGGATTTATTTTCTCATAAAATGCCAAAACTGTATAATTTACCCGCCTGATCAGGAAAACTGTTCCCGATGTTTCCATAATAGTGCCGGTTTACAATGAGGAATTTCCGATAGATGAATTCGTCCGGCAGGTGACCGAATACCACATTTTATTTTTAATTGTGCAGTGCAAAAGTACCTGCTTAGCCACAGCGGGGTGGAAATCAGTCAAAATGATTATATTAATAATCGGTGCCCGTGTTAAAAAAATCTTCCCGATTAAAGCTGATTATAGGCTGTATTTATGAGAGAGAACATCTGCGAATCCGAAAGCTGCCGGACCGGTTTAGCCTTTTTCCGATAGGTAAATATATGTCCCAGTGAGGCAAGAGCCCAGATGACCGGCAGCAGATATCCGGGGCGGGTGAGGCAGCGTTTTAAAAGATTAATGGTGTGAGCAGGCAGGTTGGTGGCGTCTAAATTTTTCCAATGGCAAAGCAGATAATTCCGGTCTTTTAACCGGGTCAGGTAAGCGGGGGGGAAAGCCATCCGGAAACTGGTTTCGGGAGTGTGATTAACTTTGGAACGGGGATTCCATATAATCCGGTATCCCCTCTTCCAGCACCGATAACCGTAATCAAAATCCTCATAATACCCGGGTGAAAAAACCGGGTCAAAACCTCCCAGAGATTTCCAGACGGTTTTATTAAAAGCCGCACTGCCCCCGGATGCCCATAAAGAGAAATGCACATGGTTGTCTATAGGACCATTGGTATAATCAATAACTCCCTTTTTTAACCGGGCCAGGGCCCAGGAACGACGGTTTTCATTAAAGGTAACGGCAGCCAGCCGGGGATCCGTAACATAGGCAGATAAAGTTGTTAAAAGATCTTTTTGCGGACGGACATCCTGGTTTAAAAGAATTACCCAGTCTCCCCCGGCAGTCTGAAAACCGTCATTTACGGTAACCGGAAAACGCTGATTTATACGATGGACTATAATTTTGATCTCCGGGAAATTCCGTCTGACAAAATCCGCTGAACCGTCTGCGGAGGCGTCATCAACCAAAATCACTTCATCGGCCCCGATGGCCATGATTGAAGGCAGATTTTTTTTCAACAGGCTTAAACCGTTATAAACGGGGACCACGACTGAATATGTCATTTTGGTTTGCGGGCTTTAATTAACAAGAGCATACCAAGAATAAAAGTGTGAATCCTGATATCGGCGAAACCGCAGGCATGCATCAAATCCGGAAGTTTTGAACCGGAAAAAAAATTTAAATGAGTTTCGTTCCAGATTTTTCCCCGGGTTTTAAGCCAAACCGGCCAGCCTAATTTAAATAGCCAATTTTCCGAAGGCACAAGCACCAAAACAAAGCCACCCGGTCTGAGAATCCTATAAATCTGATTCATAACATGACGGGCATCCGGGATATGTTCCAGGGCTTCCAGAATGTAAACGGCCGCAAACCTGCCGGAGGTAAAATTTAATTTTTGGGCATCTGCCACCCGGAAGACGAGCGATTTGTTTTTTTTATAGCGCCTATTGGCATAGGCCACGGAACTTTGTAAAACATCGATGCCGATAACTTTCCGGGCCCGGGTAAAATCAAGCAACCGCTTCGTAAAATACCCGTCTGCAGAGCCGATATCCAATATTTCACCGGCCACGGGTTCGGAATATTTCCCAACTTCCGATATCCTCCTGGAGTGCCAGTAACGCTGCAGCAGATTGTCGCGGACCGAGGTTTCATACCAGTCCGGGGGCACCCGTTCATGCAGCTTGGCGGCGGAAAAATTTGCTGAGTCCAAAGATAGTCATCAGAGAAATAATGCTGACGGACGCTCCAATTTTAATTGAATCCGGCTCGTAAGTAAATTCAACCCGGTGACTGCCGGAGGGCAGTATAACCGCCTGGAAGGCGTAATCCGCCCGGTAAATTTGCACCGGATTTCCGTCTACTACCGCTTGCCAGCCGGGATAATCCTCCTGTGTATTTAAGAGAATGGCCGGGGCGGGCAAGTCCACCGCGAATAATTGGTTACCCGGAATATCAGACAAAAGCTTAAGACTGCCGTTATTTGTAGTGCCGGCGAGCTTGACTCCCGGATTTTCTTCTAAAACTACCAGACGTTTTGAATCAAACCGGGGGTCCTGCAACCGGCTGATTATATTGTCTTCTCCTTTAATCACCTCATATCCGGTTATCAGGGAAAATTCCGGAAGAGCCTGCAAATTACGGTACACCCGGACAGTTTTGTAGGCAAAAACCTGTTCAAACTTGGGCAGACTGAAGCGCGGATAAGGAACGCCTGCCGGGTCGGGTAAACCGTCCGGGCGGCGGTTTAAGGCCAGAATATAACCGTTACCTGCAATGTCAAAGAGCGGAGAAGCGTAATTCGTCACATCATTGAAGCGGCCTTTGGGACGATAAATACTTCCGTAATCCAGGGCAGATTCGTAACGCGACCAGAGACCCGGATATACGGCGTCGTATCCGCTTCCCGATTTCAGGCCGTAAGCCATCCAAACGCTTAAAGGCAGAACATCACCCCCATCGAGCCGGTAACCAGGATGAGCTTTTAAATAATCCGTTATTTTTGTCGGAGGAAAAATCAGTCTATCCGGGAAAAAAACATTATATTTCCATCCAAAACGGAAAAGTTCGGCAGTAACTTCCAACACCAGAAGAACCAAGACAATATTTTTCAATTTGGGAACCATGGTTATCAAAAAGACAGAAAAATAAGCGGTAATAACGAAGATCGTGGGGAAAAACAGGTTGCGCAAAGCGATTATTTTCTCCGGACCGGTCCTCACATCAGCCGCCCAGGCAAAACCAACAATGATGAATAATGGTAAAAGCAGGTACTTTAACTGACTAAAACGAAAAGCAACCGACCGACTGAGTACGTCTGTGCCTGCTGCCGCCAGAACTGCCAGTGAAAACCCGGAAAAAACCATGATCCGGGTCATGACTGAAGCGGAAAACACGGGCAGCTTCTGAATAAAAAAGGAGGCCGGGGTCGGAAGTGACAGGAATACGGGAAGCAGATATAAACCCGCAAAAAAATACTTATCGCGGCGGCGGGATAATACCAAAGCCAGGAGTCCCAGCACCAAAGCTACTGCTGATGCATAACCGGTATTATTGGTATATTGCACTCCGCCCCAGACGTTGTATGTGGAAGGGTTGCCGAAATAATCAGGTGCTATTAGGGTAATAAGCTGGGATACAGGATAAAACGCACCGGATTTACTGCCGCCTGCCAGAGACTCGCCTACCCGCTGAGACCGGCTGAAGAGTTCAAAGCCCGGGACCAGAAGCAGGCCCGCCAGACCCAGGCCCAGTAAAACCGTCAATATATATTTATAAAGCGGGGCAAATGTAATCCTGGTCCGGCCCCAGAGCACCCAGAAACCTAAGAAGATAATGGTATATAAAGAAATCTGGGGATAACCGGCAAACAGCTGAGCTGCCAGAACCACCGCAGCCATCAGCCACCGGCGGCGGCCGACCAGCAAAAACAGTAAGGGAATATATGCCGCTACATAGCCGTGGATGCCGTATTCAAGCCAGAGGAGGTTAAACCCGCAAAAAGCGTAAACTACAGCTCCGAGAACAGAGGCGATTTTGCGGATGCCGAGAGTACGCAGGAAAAAGTACATAAACAACAAAGCCAGCAGAGGCTGAGTGGCTATGTAGAGCGTCCAGGCAACCGGATTGGAAAAGAACATGAAGTACAGATTAAAGGGATTGAGAACCCCGGACTGGAATGTAGCCAGGAGGGGGTAGCCATTGAAAATCATGGGGTTCCAGGTAGGAAATTTACCTGATCTGAATAATCCCATGGAGAAGATTTTCAGCGGGTAAAACAATGAGGGAACGTCGGCCAGCAGAGGATTTTTAACCGGGACGCCGGCAGGAAAACCGGGCCATTTGTAGTCGAGCCAGGGGTAATAGACTCCGACAATATGATCTCCGGGCATGGGTATTTCCCCGTATATCCAGGAGCGGTAAAAAAACACTGCTACTAAAAAAATGAACAACAGGAATATTTTCTTCATTCACCTATATCCTAACCCGTTTCTGTACCCGGATTTTTCCAAAATTATATTCTGCCTCTAATTTGGAAAAGCCGTTTTCTTCTTCAATACCGGGTTGGATGAATCTGACGAAATTGGGTTCCGGAGGATCAATAATCAAATAATAATCGGTCACATCTGCGGGTGTTTTTTGCAGGTTATTCCCCAATAAACCTATCTGGTCATGACCGTGCCAATAAGGTAGATAACCGTATTTAGATTCACCATACCAATTAAAAAGATATGACCAGGATGTATTTATATGTAGAGGCGAAGTAATAGAGTTTAGAGAAAATCTAGTACCGTTTTCTGAACGGTAGATAAAATCTATGGCTGCTGTTTCGTTTTTTATGGTTAAATCCGGTTGAAGAGCGAAAATTGTCTGTCCTGATGGATTATTTTTAAATATTGCCAGTAAATTACCTACTGTAATAAGGGTTATCACAATTAAAAACAGAAACCTTCTTTTTAATATTGCACTTAGAAAATATCCCAAAATAAGGTAGATTACAAAACCAATACCTACATGGACAAAGGGTGTCGCTACTCCACCATAAGGAAAAGCTATTAGTGAAGAAAAAAGATAAGCTAGCAAAATATTTTTTTGTGGTGTATCTATTACATGTCTGATAAACCAAAACACCAAACAAATTCCGGCCAACCCACCTAAAAATATCTGGATCGGGAATAGATTTAGGGCAAAAGTCCTGGTGAGTTGATTCAGATAGATTAGAGCCGTATCGGTAAATAATGCTTTTGTCTGGTTAATTCCTGAAGGCAACAATAAATTCCTGACGGCAACAAAACCAGTGAAACCAAATTTAAATTGAGCGATTACCAGAGGTAGTATTCCAATCAGTAAACCAGTAATAAACTTAGCCAGAAGCTGCTTGGTAAAGGGAATCGTCCTGATTATGAACAATATTAGTAGTGGGAATATATGATAAGCTAAAAATATATCCGCTTGAATACTCAAACCTAAGAACAAACCGGCTAATAATGGTGACCACCGGTTTTGACCCCTGCTTTTAAATAAAAAATAGTAGTACAAGGGAACAGTTAGCGCTGCATATGAGGGGTTGCTTAACCAGACTGCATACTGGCTTTGTTCAAAGGAAAAAGCGTAAAAGAGGGCTAAAGTCAACGATATCGGACGGCTAAAATTTAGTTCCCTGGCAAAATAATACATGAGTAAAATACCCAGACAATTAAGAACGGCTAAACCGAAAACCGGGTAAATTGGGTTCCCTAATCCAAGAAAATAAAAAGGAGCAAGTAAATAATAATAAAACACACCATGATAAAGACCCGGCGTAGAGGACGGAGGTCCTTGGATTTTAAAGTCTCCAGCTAATATTTCCCTGACGATAAACGCATCTCTCCCTTGGTCATAACTAAAAGTTAATGCGCCGAAGGGAATAAATACATATCGTAAAATTAATCCAATTAAAATAATCAGAAGTAATTTAATTACGTTTCTGTATCGCATTATCAACAATCAATAGAGAAATAACCGCTCCAGCAAATATTCCCCTGACTATCGATGCCAGCTGGTCCGGGACAATATAACGGCTCACCAGCCGGGAAAAATTAAACGTGAGGCCAAATAGACCGAAATTCAAAGATGGTTCAAATAACAGGACGATCAGCAGATAACAGGCAATTAAAGCGATGATCTGAAGCCGGGAGGATGACACCTGCGACCAAAACAGAACCAGAAAAGGAGTGATCCAGACAAACCATTGGGGATGAAAGTTGGAAACCATATAAAACAAAAACAGAGGCAGGGAAAGCCATATCCAATCCCGGAAACGTTTGGGGAAAAAAATGTGCCACCAGTAAATCAGCACCAATCCCAGGACGAATACGGGGATGTACTGGGATCCCGAAACCAGGATTTTGGCAAACAATAATTTATCGCTCTGACTGGCCAACAGGGCATATTGTTTAAAAGCCGTTGAGTGCAGATACGGCAATATGGTACCCAGATAGACACCGCAGGAAATGATAATGTTTTTAATTTTATTTCCGGGTAAAAGAGGAGACAGCACCAGGGTGAAGGGTTTAAAACAGGCACTCAAACCTAAAAATACCGCCGAGAGTAAAGGCTTTTTGTCCAGATAATAAACGGTCAGCAGTAAAAATAAGGCGATAAAAATATCAAACTGGCCTACCATATAAGAAACATAAATTGTCACCGGATTAAAGAGCCAAAACAACAAACCGCTGAATCTGGTTTTTTCGGGCAGAATTTTTGAAATTAAATACAGGCAGGCTGCATCGGCCAATAAATAAGGAAGTTTTAACAGGAACATAAGCGGGAAAAAGCCAGGGGTACGGCGGAGGGCCCCGATGTCATTTATCAGGGTCCAGAAAGCGTTCTGAGGGTAGGCCCAATACAACATTTTATTAAAGACGGCATGGGTCAGATAAGCCAGGGGCGGATAAATAAACAGGTTGTCACCATAAAGAAGAACCAAATGATTATTTCTGGGCAGGCGACTGATGTGATCATAAAAAGTGAAAATTTCACCTTTCTGGGCGATCCAGTAGGCGGCTAAATTAACCGCCCGAAAGTCCGGATGCAAAGTAATCGGTATCAGTATCAGCCGGAGAAGCAAACCGGCTGATAACCAGGGCAGTAATCTGGTCCACAGAGATTTGGTCATTGATGTAATAACCCGGAAAAGGCTTTCCGGAAATTAGCTACACTAAATATATTACTTTTATCCCTGGCGCTTTGCGAGAGCTGAAGAATTTTTCCGGGGTGCGAAATCAGATCCAAAGTTATCGATTGCAACTCATCCAAAGTGTGCCAGAGGTAGCCGTTTTTCCCGTCATCAACGATTTCCCGGAAACCGCCGAGCCCGATAACTACCGGGACGGCTCCGGCTGTCATGGCCTCGGCAACGGAAATGCCAAAGTGCTCAACTTTTTTCGGGTCGGTCTGATCATCAAAGCCAAAGCCGGCAGCAGACCAAAATATTTCGGCGTGAGAATAAAGCTCCTTTAAAGTTATCAGATCCGGGTCGGTAATGATTTCCACCGGTAAATCGGAGACTTCGGTTTTTAAACGACTGATAACCCGGGGCGGTGATCCCACACCGGTGCCTCCGGCCAATATCAATTTCCAGCCGGGAATCCGGGGAGAAATTTTGCGAAAGGCGGAGATTAGAACCGACTGACCCTTATTTTGGGTCAAATTGGAGAACCGACCGACATAAAGGATATAAGGGCTTTTTTTACCGGGCGTGAATACCGTCGTATCCACCGGAGGATAGACTATCCGGCTGTCGACTCTAAACTCGGCATCTATAAACGACTTGGTAAACCGGGAGTTGACCACAAATTTATAAAACCGGGATTTTACCAGATTAGACAAAGATCCGCCGCCAATATGCCGGAAAGGGAACTGGATGTGAATTATAGTCCGATTTGAAAAAGAGATGGGCAAACTGCCGTCTGAAACCCAAAATAGCAATCCGAGACCCAATGATTTGGCCGGAGAATATTTTTCATTTTTCCACCCGGCAGCTGAGATATCCAGCCCAAAACGGTTGGACAGGGCCGGGGAATAATTTCGGTCGGAAAAAATATCCACCTGCCATTTTTTATCCAAAAGCCATCTGACAAATGTAGCCGTATATCTCTCCCCTCCTCCCAAAGTATCCCAATACGGATTAATGATCAAGGCTTTAGCCATGTTTGGATAGCTGCATTTCCCAAAGCCTGGCATAAATAACAAACATATTAAAAACCTGGAACAGGCCATCGATGATCCCTTCCGGACCGTCCCGCCAGGCCGACAGCCTGACGAACCGCTGCCAAAATTCGGTGATCATAACCCGAAAAATCCGCCACCAGACTACCGGCGGGTGACCGGACCGATAACGCAACCCGGCTTCATACCCGGTAAACAGTAGGGTCTTTTCCAGCATGGAGGTCAGGTCGCGATGTGAATAATGGATGAGTGACGAAGATAATTTTCCCAGCCGGCCGTTAAATTCCGGCTGCTCATGCAAAGCATGGTGCCAGGTAACCAGGCGTTCCCTGACGAATAACCTGATGACGCGATCATGGCCCCAGCCACCGGAATGCATTTCCCGACCCAAAAAAATATTTGTGCGGGGAATTTCAAAGGCTGCATCCGTGACCGGAGCGGATATCAGCTGCTGAATTTCTTCAGCCAACTGCCCGGAGACTCTCTCGTCAGCATCGACGTACAAAAGCCAGTCATATCCCGCAGCTTTCAGACCATAATTTCTGAATTCCGAATAATCCGATCCGATTACGGAAACTACCCTGGCACCCATCCGTCGGGCAATTTTTATGGTGTCGTCCGTACTACCGGAATCAATTATCACGATTTCATCCGCAAATTTCAGTGATTTCAGACAATCGCCGATCATCCGGGATTCATTTTTGGCAATCACAACTGCGGAAATCATAACGGTTTACCGGGAACAAAAGATCCCCGGCCCATATTTCCCGTATAAAAATCCCAGACACCCTTCTTTTGCCAGGGACGACCGGTAAACAATAACTTCAGGGATTGTCTTATTAACAGAATTTTCATTTTTAACGGGGCGTATCTCAAACCGAATAACAGACGGTTTCTGGTGATGTAATAATCCTGCAGAGGGGAGCCGACGCCGGTTGCCTGAGCGTTGGCATGCCAGGCAACACTTTTGGGGATGACCATCAGATTAAAACCCTTTCTTTCGGCCCGCCGGCAAAAATCGTTTTCTTCATAATAGAGAAAGTATCCGGGGTCAAACAAACCAATTTCTTCGAACACCTGACGACGGACAAACATGGAAGCCCCGGTGATAAAATCCGTGACCCGGTCATCTTGAAACTGACCATGATCGACTTCATCCACTCCGGGGTGGACGCCCTGGATATTATTCCAGTCATTTAATCCTCCGACATACCAAATCACCTTACCTAAATCTTTTTTGGTATAACGGTCTTTGTGAAATTCATAACCGGGAGCGAAATAAATCTTTGAACCGAAGATGCCGGTTTGGGGGTAAATGCCAGCAGCCTTTACCAGGGCCGTGAGGGAATCCGGAGAAACTTCGATATCGGGGTTAACTATCCAGATGAAATCACTCCGGCTGGCCAGTGCCTGTCTGATACCGACATTATTGCCTTCGGTATAACCCAAATTGTCAGGATTTTTAATCAGTTTAAATGAGGAGAATTTATTAATGACTGATACAGAGTTGTCGGTTGAGGCATTATCAACCACGATCGTCTCCAATTCTATCCCGGAAGGAAGATGTAAATGCCCCAGCGCTGTCAGACATTTAGCAATATACCTTCCCCCGTTCCAATTCACCACCACCACCGTAATTTTCATATAAATTTACTGATAATGACAGACAGATCTTTGATAATCCGGATAAACGGCCTAAAAACTAGGGGGCTTTTATCGACTAGTTTTTCATAATACCACCATTGAAACTGGGATATTTTACGGCGGACCGGCAGGATAAATTCCCGGGGGGGGATGTTTTCAGGTTTAAAACCCAAATACTGCCAGTACTTGGCATAGAGGACCAGCTCCGAAAAAGCCTGCAAACCTGATAAAAGTAAACCGTGCAGGCCTTCCCGGTAACCGTTCCTGGCAAAATACTGGCTGAAGAATTCTTCGCTGGGTTTGGTGATCAGAAGTTTCCAGGAAAAAACAGCTCCGGAGTCGATTAACAATTGCAGCTGGTTATCCGTGTAGCGGTTAATCCGGTCAACATACTGGCTGACGGTCTGATAATTATGATGGATGATGGCATATTTTTCTTCCGGGGGAAAATCACCGCCGACCCCCCGGGTCTGGGGAATGCTATGAACGGCAGGAGACCAGGTAACATAACCATTTCTGAATAAGCGGTAGACATAGTCGGGCCACCAATGTTCGCTTTTGATCCATGAGCCAAAAATGATATTTTTTCTGGGAAGACGGTAATAATCAATACCGGGGGTGGTGATTACCTGTTTAATATAAGCCGCCAGCCCGGAGGATATTTCCTCATCCGCATCCATTAAAAGGATCCAGTCGCCACGGGCTTTGGAAATGGAATAATTTCTGACCGGTTCGACAATGCCGGTATTTTGGTGGTGAAATACCCGACAGCCGAATTTTTTGGCTATTTCTACGGTTTTGTCCGTACTTTGGGTATCCACAACAATTATCTCATCAGCCAGCCGTTTAACGGACGGCAATACCCGGGGCAGGTTTTTTTCCTCGTTCCACGTGGTAATGACTACGGATAGCACAAGCTGATTTTACATTATTTAACGGTTTAATGTATAAAAATTAAGGGTCTGATATGATTGCCTGATGAAGCGGGCAGCGGGTATAATTTTACCGGGATTGGTAATTTTTTGGAGCCTGGCGGTGCTCTTAAATCATTTTCCACCCGGTGAGCAGGAAATCCAGTTGAGATACCTGGCATGGTCGCAAGCCCGGCATATTCCGGTCCCGGATAATTATTACCGGGAAATGCCTTTTCCGCTGCCAATTTGGCTGCTGTCCGTCTGGCCGGCCAGGCTACTTTTTTCAGACACTTACTTCCGGCTGCCGAATCTGATTATCGGGTGGGGGGGATTGGCATTGCTTTACATGATGTTGAAAAAGCAACAGCCGGAAATTGCCTTGGCAACAATAATAATTTTTGGGATCACCCCCTGGGTCTTATGGATGATTATCAGCGATACGGCGGCCGTACTGACTTTATTTATGGCTTTACTGATCACGGTCATGGGATTTAATACCAAGGTCAATCAATTAATATTAATCGCGGTGTGGCTGGGTTTATGTCTGACCAGCCTGTCCGGGCTGGTTTTCGGGGTGATCTTCGGAATCCGGTGGGTGGGAAAACAGAAAATGGTGATTGCCGGCAGCCTGATGTTTTTAGCAGCAGCCGGAATAAGCTGGCAGTACAGGGGGTATATATATCAGCAGTCTATTTTTTATATTAATGGCATCAATAATGAAAGCATCAGTAAAGAAGTCGATCAAAGAGTGAGAGATGAATTCAAGCTGGATAATTTTCAAAATATAGTTCCGCTGTTTATAAAGAGGTGGGTTTATAACAAACCATTTTATTGGTACCGGGCGGTGACGGGACAAATATTGGGTAATTTCAGTGTGGAAAAACTGGCATATCCCGCCGAAAGTTCGGCGACGGTTACCAGAAGTCTGTGGGACAGCAAGGACTTACCCTGGCTCTTATTTTGGGAGGTGGGACTGGTGATGGCCGGAGGGTATTTTTGGAGGGTATTAAAACCGGAACTTGGAACCGTTTGCGGGTTGTTCGGAGTCTGGAGTTTTACCGCAATGGGAATCTTCGGAAACAATTTTTTGGCAACCGGAATAGGTCTGACAGTTCCCGTGGCAATTTTGGCTGCCATGGGTTGGCGGAAATTTCCCCGGCTGCTGAAGGGGTTGTCAATATTAATTGTGATTTTCAGTCTGCTGTCCACATATGACCTCTTCTTCAACCGGGAAATGGTTTGGAGAGACAACCGGCCCGAAGTGCAGATGATGATAGCCAAAATGGCCAAAAAATATCAGGCAGACTATGCCACCGCGGTACTGGGGCGGTCTTTTTTATACTATGCCTGGCTGGTTAAACTTTCACCTGAAAATTTGTGGACCGGGATAGCCGACCATAATCATCCGGAAAAAACTGTTTTTGAAAGTTTTAATCTCAAATCAACGGCAGCGGCCAAAGGCCGGGTGTATGTAGGATTTCCGGGGGAATTCTTAGGCAACAGAAAAGAAAACGGCAGCAATGAATTTCATATCAGCGAGCTCCCATTGAATTGGCAATTATTAGCCAGTTACCCGATTCATGATACGGTAAGTTTCGGCAACGGTGATTTTATCTGGACGGTGAAAATAAATTAACAATTAATAATGTAAATGAAACAGATAATAATTATAACCAGCATTATTTTTTTATTATTGGCCAGTTTCGGGTTGAGGATATGGCGAATAGACAAAGCACCCGCGTCAGTAAATTGGGATGAAGCCGCCTTGGGATATAACGCCTATTCAATGCTGCTTACAGGGAAAGATGAATTTGCCAAAGCCATGCCGGTTTCTTTAAGGTCGTTTGATGATTACAAACCGGCACTGTATGCCTATCTGGCAGTGCCGTTTATCAGATTTATCGGCTTAAACGCATTGTCCACCCGGATAGGGTCCGTAATCAGCGGAGTAATGCTGGTATTTTTTGTGGTTTATATCACCAGTTTTCTGCTGGGGAAGTTGAAATACGGGCTGCTGGCCGGGGTATTCACGACTGTCAGCCCATGGGCTTTACATTTTTCCCGGATTGCTTTTGAGGCCAATCTGGCAGCCAGCCTGTATTTTGCCGGGCTGGCATTATTTGTAATGGCACTCAGGCACAAATATGCTTACATAGGGGCAATTATGATGATGGTGTTGTCCATGTATGCCTACCATGCCCAACGAGCGATTGCAATCCCGACTTTAATCATCCTGACTATGCTGTTTTGGAATAATTTTAAAGATACCTTTATTTCCAAGTGGAAAATTTATCTGGCAGTGGCAGTAATTGGCCTGTTACCTTTAATCTATAGTTTTCTGACCGAACCGGCGGGCAGCCGTCTGGTATCGACCTTTATCCTGAAACTGTGGCCGTTTGCACCGCATGATTATCCCCTACTGATTTATAACCCGATTTACAGTCTCATCATGCAGTTGGCGGGGCAATTTTTAGCCTATTTTTCCCCGGTAAATATTTTTCTGAAAGGTTCGACAGAACCCATACTAAGGATTCCGACACTGGGCCTCCTGCCTCTGGAATTATTTCCCTTATGGATATTCGGGCTTTTCAGATTAAATAAAAACAGATCCCTGGCCAAAGTACTGGGGACAGTTTTGGTGATGGCCCCGCTGCCGGCGGTGATTACCTGGAACTGGTTTTCGGTAGTGAGAACTTTGGCATTGTATCCGGCTTTTATAATCCTGGCTGCAGCCGGGGGGAAGTGGCTGTGGGAAAGGCAATTTCACCATAGCGGATTAAAATTTGCGGTGGGCGGCTTTTGGGCCGTCTTATTTTCCCTGTCTTCGCTGTACACGTTTCTGACCATCACTATTTACGCACCCCTGGTTACCTTCGGTGATTTTCAGCCGGGATTTAAGGAGACCGTGCCATATGTAATGCAGGAGTCAGCCAAGTATTCCAAAGTGGTTATAGACAGTGACCAGGCGGCACCCTACATTTTCTTTTTGTTTTATTCCAAATACCCACCGGCGTTATATTTAAAAGACAATCACGTGATCAAAACCAATAACGGTACGGAAAAAAGATCTTTCGGAAAATTTGAAGTCAGGAATATCACCAGAGCAGATCTGGACCAAACGGGGATATTATATATGGGTCCGGTAAAGAGCCTGCCGGACTGGGCAGTGACCAATATTTTTCAAAAAGAAGGCGCCAGGGTAAAAGATTTCAAAGATCTTTTGGGCTATACTAGTTACCGGGTTGTCAGTTTATAAGATGAAGTATAAATGGATTTTACTGATTATATTTTGTCTGGCAGTATTTGCCAGGGTTTACAGACTGGATGTATCCAGTCATTTCGAATTTGACGAATCACGCGATCTGGTAAACATGCATCAAATTTGGGTAGAGAAAAAAATCACTTTAGTGGGGCCTATTTCTGAAGACAGAGGCCATGCGTACAGTTCCCTGACCTATTATATGCTGCTGCCGTTTGCGGTTCTGTTTAATTTCGATCCGATAGGGCCGGCGGCAGGGGCGGTTTTTTGGGGACTGGTGACCGCCGGCATGCTGACATGGGTACTGGCAAAAATTAATTCCAAATGGCTGATTCCGGCAGCAATAATCTCCGCCATCTGGGTACCGCTGGTGATTACATCCAGATGGGCCTGGAATCCCAATTTGCTGATGTTTTGGTTTTTAGCCGGAATAATATTGGAGCAAAAACCCCAATGGGGTTTTAAGCTGGCAGCCGGCGTGGCATTCGGGCTGATGATCCATCATCATTATCTGGCAATAGTGCCTGTGGGTTTATGGATTTTGTGGAAAAGAAATCTCTTTACAGCAGCGGGCGCGGGCCTGGCCCTACTGCCATTTCTGATTTTTGACCTGAGACATCCGCCGGGAATATTCATCATGAGAATGATTCAGTATAATCAGGGCCCCCTAAGCCAGAATCCGCTGCACTTAATACAACAAATACCGGGAGTATTTACTTATTTCTTTGATTATGTTTTCAGATTGAGATTTTTAACCATCATCGGCGGATCTGTGATTGTTTTTTTGGGCATCTGGGACCTGATTACCAAAAGCAGAGCCAGGATGTGGCTTTTGTTGTGGGCGGGGTCGGTACTGCCGATTGTGTTTTACAACAACAACGTCCAGTATGTGCTGCCGGCTCTTCCGGGTTTTATCATCTGGGTGTTTTTTGCCCGGAAGGGTAAAGGCATTATTTTGGGAAAATTACTGTCGGCTTTAATTATTACGGGTTCGATACTAACTGTAGCCAACACCTGGCATGAGGCGGATTGGGAAGGCAACCTGCAGCTGGACCGGGGCGGCACACAGATAATAGCCGAACAAATAAAAACGCAAAAACTGGTCAACCCCAACCTGGCGGTTTTGGGCAGCCCCGATATTTTTACCAACGGAAATAAATTCAGGAATCTGTTATTGGTGGAAAATATCAAAGTCAAACCTTATGAAGAATATTTTTCCTCGGATAATTTATTCGTGGTTACTAAAGCCGATATCAAGGCATTAAGATTAGATCCGGCGGCTGAAATGATGTATTTCCGAAACGGACCGGTCAAGGGGGTATGGAATATTCCCGAAACCGACTGGAAAGTGGTTCAGTTTAACAGATATTAAAATCCAAAATGTTTAAAAAATTTCTGCCGATAATAATTCTGTTATCGGCGGCGCTGGTTTTTCGGCTATGGCTAACCGACAAAGGCTGGCACGTGGATTTATTTTCCAATGCGGGCTGGGGAGAATGGATCTATGAACACGGCCCGGGCAAGTTTTATGACAATGTGTACTGGACTTATTCCTGGCCTACCCAGCCACCACTGATTAACAGCGTCTATGCCTATAACAAAAATCTGTATATTAATATTTTGGGCAGACTGGCCTGGATAGATTTTCAGATCAAAAAAATAACCCATGTCAGGGAAGTTATTTGGCTATCCAATTTCGTCACCTGGTTCGGTTACGGAAAAATCAATACCGAAATTCCGTTTCAGATAGGTTATCTGGTGACGATGAAACTTTTCCCAATAATGGCGGATATTTTCATCGGTTTGATAATTTATTTTGTGAGCGGAAAAAAATGGCAGTGGGCCTCAATTTATCTTTTCTCACCTTTTACATGGTACCTGTCTGCCATGTGGGGACAATACGATCAGGTCAGCTTTTTAATTGCCCTTGCGGGTTTTGTTTTGGTGGGCAGGAAATCAGATTTCCTGGCGCCACTATTATGGGGAATTGCAGTGATGATAAAACCCACCGCACTGATCCTCTTACCATTTGCCGTCTACTGGCTGATCAGGCGGGGA
Source organism: Candidatus Amesbacteria bacterium (assembly GCA_027371535.1). Taxonomy (GTDB): domain Bacteria; phylum Patescibacteriota; class Microgenomatia; order CAZETR01; family Amesbacteraceae; genus DAHXMV01. Next base: position 141,420 of record DAHXMV010000001.1, read on the forward strand.
AAAAGTCCCGTCATTATTAAACTGCTCAGTTTCATCCTGCCACTGATCTTTTTTTGGATTACCACGGCACCGTATACTAATAAAAATCCTCTGGTTTTTGCCAGATATGACCTGATCCGGATCATTTTTGAAAAGTCCGAACCCCGGGTGACGGTAAATGCTTTTAATTTCTGGAGAATTTTCTTAGGCGATCAGGCAGAAAATCAGCAAATGAAATTCCTTTTTATACCAACTTATATCTGGAGCTGGATAGTTTTCGGGGTATTAAACCTGATGGCAGGATACAAGTGCGAGAAAGAAACCAAAAATAAATACGTGCTGTGGGAAAGCCTGTTTTTGATTACCGGCGGGTCCTGGATGTTTATGGCGGGAATGCTGGAACGATATTATTTTCCCGGAATAGTTTTTGCCCTACTGGCGGTAATTAACAAACCCAAACTGGTGAAATGGTGGTGGGTAATATCCATAATATTCTTTATTAATCTTTATTATCATTGGTGGGTACCGGAATTCTTCGGGATTCCGAAAAATATATTATCATGGCAAAACAGCCTGGTGACCAGAATATTGGCACTGGCTAATACGGCAGTTTTTGTGATATTGGCAGTCAGTTTGTATCCACCTGCCAAATTGATGCCTGGGAATTTTCAAAAATTATTTTACCGCCCAGCTGAGAAGCCGTAAGAAACGGCCGATATTTAGCTACTAAAGCCAGGTAAATATATTTAATCCGGTTTTGGTGAAGAAATTCCCTGGCCTGATTAATGTTCTGCATGGCGATAAATTCTTCCGACTGGGCCTGCCTCCGGGGCCAGTCAAAACCGGTAATATTCAAATTAACCGTATCCTCCATAAAGACCGGGTGGCCGCTATAAGCCGAGACATAGGCCGTAGAATCGTAATAATACAGCGGGCGGGGAGGAGGATAATAAGCGTCGGGCTGAATGGGATAGGTAAAAACGTTACCGGGGGGCAGGGAAGCCAGTTTATTTAACGCCTGCAGTTCATCTTTGCTGATCATGGCCGGAGGACGGGAAGGCAGATAGTGGTCCAGGGTATCCAGAGTGGTAGGGATAGTGACAATAATTATCAATAACCAAATCGCATACCGAAAATACTTATGGTGATTTAATCTGCCGAATAATCCGGATATAAATAAGGCGGCCAAAATCCCCAGAAATATCTGGGAGTAATAGAAAAACTGAATAGTATTCCAGGGAGTGCCTTTTTGTAAAAATAACATCGGTAAAAGCAAACCGCCAAAAATAAATGAATAAATAAACAAGGAAACAATATCTGGTTTACGGTTTTTGATAACAGCAATTAAGGCCAGGACTCTGGTTCCCAGGTTACCGATCAGAAAAATAAATAAGGCCAAAAAATATCCCAGGAGGGATTTTGGCCAATTATGCAACTGTCTGGAATCAACAATGGTGTGATAGAGCCTGGGCCAGTAAAACCGATCGGAATAGATGAGCATCGTTTCCAAAAACCAACCGGGACGAAGCACAATCAGAGATTGGGAATTCCGGTTAAACGGTAAAAAAATGATTAAAGATATTACCAAACTGCCTAAAAATATCCGCAAAAGACCAGTTTTTTTTTCGGTCAGAAACTCATAAACCGAAATCACCAACAGTGAGCCCAGGGCCAAAATACCGGCATAGACTTTGATCTCCAGCAAAAAACCGAACAAAATAACCGAAATAAGCCAAGCCGTTTTAGTCGGGTGGCGCTGATATTTGAGGAGGCTGGTCAAGCTAAAAAAGACGATAATAAGCGACAAAGCAAACGGCGGATTCAACAGGGTGGAAATACTCTGCTGGGACCAAAACATGGATTCACCTCCGGTCTGACCGTTTCTGATCAGGCTGACCAGCCAACCAAAACTGCCTCCGAAATAGGTAAAAAACAATCCCCATCTGATTGCCCTGTCATCCTTTTTCCAGGCTTTGAGAAAGCCCATTACCGACCAGCCGACTCCCAGGGCCAGAAGCGGCGGCAAAATTTGAAAATAGAGAAAACTAACGGGAAGATCTGAAATAAGATGCAAAACCGCCACCAATAAATCAAAGCCTATATGGTAATTTTTGATTAATTCTCCGGCAAATATGGGCATACCAAAACTACCCCTGGCTAACCCGGTAATGAGAGAAAGATGCCAGATGCCATCATGACCGTTCGGGCCCCAAAAACCGATGCCATAAGAATATATCAAACCGCTTTTGACCATGGTCAGAGACCAGATAAAAGATCCGAATAAAATCAAAAGCAGGGTTTTATATTTTGGCACGGAAGTGGGTATAAAAAGGTTTAATATCCGCCAATAACTGCCGACCACCGATAAAATAGACAGCCATGACATAGACCACAGTTGCCGATAATAATGCCATGACAAGTCCGGTATGATAAAGGATGACCCCGGTGACAACCATCAGGATGGCGGAAATCACAGAAGTCTTCAGACTTTTCGAAATGCTGAAACCGATAATTTTTTTGGCGATAAAAAAGGGCACGAACGATGAAAAAGATATTATTCCGGCCGCCACAGCTATACCAAGATAACCGAATTTAACAGCTAAAATCGGTTTTAACAGCCATTCCAACACTAACCACATAATCATCAGACCCGTGTTTATTTTGGCCTTACCCAAGGCATAGAGCGTATTAGTCAGGGGGGTTGAAAGACAGGAGAGCAGAGCGCTGAAACAATAAATATAAAGAGAGATGAGCGCCGGCTGCCATTTAAACCATTTGGGGACCAAAAACGCCAGATGGGACCAGGCCAGGGCAATACCAACCAGGGCCGGAAATATTACCAGACATATAAACTGCAGCAGTTTTTCTACCGACTTTCTGAATTCCTCGGGACGGGATTGCATCCGGGATAGGGCGGGAAACGCCACTTTGGTGGCATTATCCATTACCAGACGCTGAGGTATCTGACTGTAATAGAAACCCCAACTAACCAGACCCATGCCGGCGGCCCCGACAATTTTCCATAAGAAAAGATTAACCACCTGATCTTTGGCTACGGCCAAAAGAGAATTGGTCTGATACGGAACTCCGAATTTGAGCAGTTTTTTGAGCGAAGGTACGGAGAAAGCCAACCCAACAGGCCAGGGTTTAAAAATATAAATCAAAATCAGGCCGATCAGACTCTGGGCCAGGACAGCCGGAACATAAGACATGACCCCCATCCCCCGGATGGCCAAAATGACGGCGATGATATTAAACGTCAGAGCTTCAACAATGCGAACTGCCATAATCAAATCAAAACGCAGGGTCCTTTCCAGCATCACCGAAGGTACGGATTTTAAAGAGGACATGAAAAAACTGACCAAAAGGGCAATGAGCAGTGAAAACTCCGGATTCGCGAGACCATAATAGTTTCTGATGGCACCGGAAAATATAAATACCAAAAGCACTAAAGTTGTTACCAGAGCCTGCTGAATGGTAAAAGTCGTCCGGAGATCCGAAACGGAGAGCTGGTCCTTTTTTTGGATCAGAGAGGCGGCCAAACCGATATCGGAAAAATAACCGAGAATAACGATTATATTTCCCACCAGTCCATACAGTCCGAATTCCTTGGGACCGAGATAGGTCGTCAAAAGCAAAACCCCCAAACCGGAAATTAATACCAGGATTACTCCCCCGCCGGTCAGGGTGGCCATACCCCTGACAGCCCGGGATTTAACCAAATTCAGGTCCACATCTTCTACCAGGCTATCCGGATCCATGAAGTAATTATAACAAGCAATCCTGCCGAAGGATTGATTTATATACCGGTTGGGGTTTATGATCCTTTAATACGATGAAAATAGCTATTTATTCGCCCAAAGCAGCCTTTTCCGATTTCCTGGTGAAACGCCTGTCCAGCCTGGGTGAGATAATTTTTTCAGACACTTCCCAGGGGATGTCTGATAATGAATTGATTAAACTGGCGCAAGGAGCGGAGATAATCGCACCGGATCCCGATAATTTCGGTGGCTTTGAGAAGGCCAAACCCCGGCTGACAAAGGTGATGGAAACCTTACCAAACCTGAGGGGGGTATGCCTGTCGACAACATCTTTCGGGTGGATTGATACTGATTACTGCAAGAAACGAAAAGTCCCGATCAGCAATGTGCCCGGCTATTCCGGAGAGTCGGTGGCCGAACATGCCCTGGCACTGATGTTAAATCTGGCTAAAAATATTCTGATTTCCGACCGGAGATACCAGAAAGGCCGATATAAACTGCAAATGGGTTTTGAATTAAGAGGTAAAACGTTAGGAATAATAGGCCTCGGTAACATCGGCAGCCGGGTGGCGCAGTTGGGAATGGGAATCGGGATGAAAGTAATCGCCTGCAACCGGTCACCCAAAACAATGGCGGGTGTAGAAATGACGACTTTTGAAGAAGTCCTAAAAAAAGCCGATGTGATTTCGCTGCACACTACCCACGAAAAGGCCAATAAAAATTTAATCGGCCAAAAACAAATCGCGTTGATTAAACCGGGGGCAATAATCGTCAATACCGTGGACCGGGAACTGGTGGATGAAGCAGTGATGGCCGAAGCCCTGAAATCCGGAAAAGTGTACGGGTATGCCCTGGAGGCAGAAGATTTGGAGCACGGACCGCTCTCCGGAGTGGAAAATGCCATTTTAATCAAAGGTTTTGGCTGGTATACCAGGGAAGCCCTGGAAAATTTATATCAGATTTGGGCGGATAACATTCAGGCTCTGGCAAAAGGAAAACCACAGAATTTAATTTATTAAACCGGACGGATAATCAGAAATACCGTCAGACTATCTATAAATATTATATATAAAGGATAGGTTGATTCACCAATAGTCCAATTCGAGATAGCCAGGAGATTTAAAACAGAAGCCAATATATCCAAAAAATAAAAAGTCCATACTTCAGTTTTCGGAAATTTGTAAGTTTTAATTAACATGGGGATTTGTCCGAACAAATCCGCCAGTATGGACGAGAATAATCCGAATAACGGATTAGTCGTTAATTGCCAAATGAAAATACCCAGCACTGAAATAATCAGGCAACCGAGATCGACTTTAGTCCAACCACCCATACCATATTTAAGACTTAACACAAAAACAGCCAGGCAACCGATTGCAAAAGCGCCTGATAACCAGACCGCTCCGGAACTACCCTGGGCGATTAAGGACCAGGTGGCAGTGATGGTAATTAATGCCAGAATAAATCTGGTAGTCCGGTGAGGTTTTGCCCTGCCTTGGAAAATTGCCCGGATGTAAACAATATAAGATACCAAAGCCAACAAACTGCTACCACCAAGCAGAAGGTGTGTCATTCCAAAATTATATCTTCAATGGGTGGTAAACTGAAGATATGAACCCGGTACAGCTGCCGACCAATCAAAAGCTGGTAGGCAAGCTCAGGCAGGCGGCGTTTTTGGTGAATCTGACAGCCGTTCTGGTTTTGGGAATAGCTTTTTGGGGTGGATTGATTGTGCCCTTAGGAACCGCAATCCTGTTTTTAATAATTACCGGAGCGACGATATTTCATGCTACGGAAAGCTCCGGTGATAAAACTAAAAGATTGTTTATGGTTATTCCCGTGATTACGGGTTTATTGGTTGCGTTTGTCAGCAGCAACCTGTTTTGGTTACATCTTGAAGCCATCAGTTTTTATTCCTGGATAAGTTTTTTGTGTGTCGGGGCGGCCATCTCCATCCCATATCTGAAAATTATTGCGCACAGGTTTCACCCGGCCCAATTACTGGCTTTTTTTACCCTGGTACCGAATTTAATGTCTACCTTGGGAATGATTAATGTTGACAGGCAGATATTCTTTGTTTCGCTGATATTCACACTGGAAAGCCTGGCAATCCTTCTCAGGTGGCCCGGCAGGGGTTTTATGAGTGTATTTACCATTGAATCTGTCAGCAGTAAGCTGGCTTTTAAATTGCTGGCCGGCAGCCTGGTCCTGGTGCCGGTAATCGGATGTCTGGCGATCGTCTGGGGCAGCCTGGCAGACAGGAGTGTAAATGAAATTGCGGCCTTAATTACCGCCTCGGTGATGGCAATGATGATTATTCTGATTTGGATAAATATCCGGGCGGTAAAAAAAACCGAGCTGAACAATCTACTGTTTAAAGAAGAGTTGGTGGAACTTAATACTGATCTGAAACAGAACAATGCCAGTTTGGCAAACCAGATGGAAGAATTGGAAAAGGTCAAACAGGAATTGGCTGACAGGTTAAATTACCAGGATAAATTCAGAGATATCGCCGAAGGATTGGGATAGCAGGCAATGCCAGCCAGGACAGCAGACTGAGAAGATCACCGGCAGTTCTGACCGGGGTATTGCCAAAAACGGCGGTCAGAAGATGATCGCCCCGGCTGACATCTATCTGCATCCGGCCCAGCAGGGGGTCGCGGGCAGGATCAACGGCCACCCGTTTACCGTCCAACCAAACCCGCCAACCCGGAAAATAAAAGGTCTGGAGTTCAACAACGGCTGAAGAAGAAGCGATATTCAGGGAATATTGCTGATAATCCGAAGTTTTCTTAATCCGGGTATAAGTTCCGGTACCGCCGGTGATGCCCAAATCGCTTCCGGGAGGATTAACCGGAGGCAACGGGGCATAAATAGGCAGATAATCAAAAATACTCCCGGTAATCTGCAACCTCCAGGAATTACCCGAGAATTTTTGAGCATCGGACATGCCGGGAAACCATTTGTCAGGATGAAAATAACCCGCGTTAAGAATGAGCGTAAAAAACAATAACAAAGGCAGCCATTTTCCGGCCACGAGTGAAAAACAGCCGGCAATAAAAGCGGCCGAAAAAACGGCCAATGCCAGAAAACGCCAGGGGAACTGAAGATATTCCAAAGGCGTAATCTTTAACCAAATCGGCGTCGACCGGCTGTGGGTCATGAAAATGGCCGTAAGCGAAATCGTTAGCATTAGAATAATTAAATATTTATGCTGCCTGACAGACCGGGAAAAAATAATCAACAATCCGACAAGAAGAGGAATCAGCCACTGAAGATAGCCCAGATTGAAACTGAGGTGGTCCGTCTGGCCCAGATTACTGGCACCATATCCCCAATTTATTATAAAAAAGATACGGTTTAAGGGTACAAAGTGGGCCAGGAAGTTGAAGTATCCCTCTACCAAAGATTCGATATGGGCGAATTTCTGTTCAAATAAAACCGGCAGGGTGAAAAAGGCCGCCAGACCAAAAGCCCAAACCGCAGAAAGAATTAAAGGTCCAAAAGAGGCCGGGGATTTGGTCCGCCAAACCCAAAAAAGGCACCAGATCACCAGGACCGGGGAAAAAATCATCAGTATGGGATTGTGGGACAGCATAAGCAGGGCGACTGATACAGACAACCACGGCAAATACCTGAATTTTGAGGAACCGGAGATAAGTTTATAAGACAGCCAAAAAATGTAAGGGAAAAGCGCCATAGCCCAAAATTCATTCATAGCACCGCGGACATAAAAATCTACGGAATGGTAAGGGGCGTAGGTATACAAAACCGAAGACAACAAGCCGCCTTTTGAACCCCAGAACTCCCTGCCCAGTAAAAACATCCCCAGGGCGCAAACCACAAAACCCAAGATACCGACAATTTTGACAATATCAATATTCTGAAAACCTAAGTAATGGAAAGGCACTCCAAGAAGATATGGCAGGGGGGGATAATAATTAAACAGGGGGTAACCAAATCCATATCCCATATCGGGAACCCAGCGACAGGGAATCTGGCCGTCGGCAAAACACTTATTCATTTCCAGTTGCCGGGCTGCCTGTAAATCGTCATGCATGGTAAAATAACCTTTCTGAAATAAAGGACCGATAGCCGGAAGCAGAAGTATCAGCAAGACTAGGAAAAACTTATTCATGGCAATGTCTGCCGGACTTTAAAAAACAGTAAATAATCCCGCGAACCGTCCGGGTGAGCGGCTTTAGGGTAAGAATTAATTAATTCCAGGCCCAAATTATCGGGACTTCCCATAAAGCGGTTGGAATTAACCACCAGATAGACCCGGTTATCAACCAATGCGTTTTTGAGTTTTGGATCTACAGACCGGATATCCAGCCCCACACCGATAACCCGGACTCCCGGTCTGTCATTTAAATACATCTGCAGAGCCGAAAATGGTGTCCCAAAATAGCCTTCTGAACCCACCAGGATGTGGGTATTTGCCGGTAATCCGTGAAGATAATCCGAGACCTGCCTGAGGCCTGTACCGGCAGTCCAATCCTCCAGATAACCGGATCTTTCGTTTTCTGGTAATACGGCTTTGGCCGGGTTAACAATCAACAAACCATCTGAAACCAAACAAAGAAATACCAATAAGCCAAAAAGTATCATACCTAAAAAGTGTTTTTTGGTCCGGTCGCCGAAATGCCACAAACCATGGGCCATTAAAATGACGGCAAAAGGCACTGTAAATAACAGATATCGGGCGGTAAAAACTTTGGCAATGAAAGCCTGGCCCAGAACCGGTATCAACCACCAGGCAGCTAAAACGATCCGGGCCCGGACATGCTTTAATTCACCGTCAGCCAGGCCGAGCAGGGCCAAAAGCAAGCCTAACGGGGTAGTCAGATACAAATAAAAAGTCAGGGCATCTTTGATGTGCGGCAGGAGGGGATCCAGGGGATGTTTAATAATTTCAGACAGCGGCCAGACATAGTCCCGGTTTCTGATACCGATCATGTAAAATTCAGGTCCCAGGCGCAAAATGTTGTACATGGCAAAACTGATAAAGAATGTCACCAAAACCAACCCCACTGCCAACAATCTGGCTTTAAGAGGCCGGGTCCACCAACCGGAAAAAAATAAGGTCAACGGGATGAGAAAATAAGCAAATATAGCCGGGAATTTGGTGAGCCAGGCAAAACCCAGGGTAAAGCCGGCCAGCATGGCCAAATCCAGGCGAAGGCGTTGCAGCGCCAGCCAGGCAAAAACGAAAGTCCAGATCATAAACATCACCAGCATACCGTCGGCCAAGGCCATTCTTTCAAAAAACAGGGCATACGGCAGGACTGCCCAGATAGCAGCAGCAAAAAGGGCCAGGCGGTAATTTTTAAACAGGATAAAAGCCGCCATCCCCACGCCGATTACGGTCAGCAAACCGCATAAAGCCGAAACCGCTCTCCCGGCGATTAACGGATCGGAGATGAACTTCAGAAAGGGAATTACCGTCCACATAAACAGCGGTTGCTTACCGTCTGACAGAGGCAGAAAACGCAGGGTTGATTCTACCCGCATGACCTGGGACCACCTGACATATATGGATTCATCGGCAAAAACCGGCAGAGAATTCAGATTGAAAAACCTTAAAAAAGCACCTCCGATCAGAATCAATAAAGCCAACAAAATCACCTGTTTCACAACTAGATTTTATACGCTCCCCGGACAGAACGCCAACGGATGAGAAGCAGTTCCTTTAAACCGTTGACCGAGTCTTTGAAAAAAGATACCCGGTTACTCTCCCGGTGAGTCCAGAATACCGGAACTTCGGCAATCCGATGACCCATCCTACGGGCCAGAAACAGAAATTCCACATCGAAACCGGGATTGGTCGAAGGACCGCGGATGCTTTTGGGGGGGTGGGCGGCGGCAATAATTTTGAAAATTTTCACTGCCAGGTCAGTTGAAAAGGCTTTGAATCCGCATTGACTATCCCGAACCATAACCTGCAAAATCAGAGTCCGGAAAACGGGCATACCCAAGGCCAGTATCTGTCTATATAATGGGGCCCCTTTTCTTCCGGTCCGGGAACCGATAACGACCTGAAAACCCTGATCCAAAAGCGGTTTAAATTTGTCAAACTCAGAAATTGGAGTAGCCTGATCGGTGTCGGTAAAGAGTAAATATTTTCCCAGGGCATTAAAAACCCCGGCGGCTACCGTGGCGGCTTTTCCCTGGTGAGGATTATCGATGACCCGAACACCCGGATGATGAGCAGAAAAAGCCTGAATTATTTTCAGCGTGTCATCGGTTGAGCCATCATTGACCAGCAACATCTCCCAAGTAAAAACCCGGCTTTTCAGATAATCACAGACTTGCTCCAGACTCCCTTTTTTCAGGTTGTCAGCTTCGTCATAGAGGGGAATGATGACTGATAAATATGGTTTTGTAGTCATTTTATCTGGTAAACCCGAACAGAGGATCTGTGAGATTGGCGTCAGGTCCCTGACAGCTTATTTTAACAGTTTGGGCAGAATACCGCTGATAGTCCGGGAGAATTAATCCCAACGCACCGTAGGTTTTATCCAGGTGATTGACCAGACTATGCGGAAAAACGATGGTATAAACCGGGCTGCCGCTTTTGGGCTGGTTAACATGCAAATGCACTAAATAGAAAAAATAGCGGTAGCCCAGGTTGTAACCGGGATTGGTGATATATGACACGGAAACGCATGGGTAACCATGCAGTTTGGCATCAGCGGCAATCTGAGCCGTGAGAGCTTTTTTCTCCAGGTAACCGAAACGGTTGATATTGGAAGTAAAAAACAAGTAAAGATTGTAATAAATAATAAGGGTGATCAAACCCAGTGACAGAAATTTCAGAATTCTATACTGCCAGAGACAGTCTAAAAGCAAGGCAGTGATGATCACCCAAAGAATATTGAGACTGTTTAAATAATATTCGGAAAGATTCAAAGACTGCAGGGCAAAGAAAATAATATTAAGAATCAGCCAGACCGGGACGATGAATAAATAAAAACCGGGAAGACGCTTTTTTGCCAGCAGATAAATGAAAGCCGCAATCAGAAGCAGGGGCAGGATGTATACAGAGACGGAATGGGGGTTATCCCAGAAAATAGTGTTGATATTTTTAGAAACATAATCCCCGACGTGGACAATTTTATCTGCCAAGTCTGATTTTATCGACCCCGATGATACCATGGTAGAAAACAGGGCCCGGGTTTGGATAAAATGATGTTTGATTTCAAACAGCCATAACGGAGAGGATAAGAAAAACAAAACCAATAGAGGCCTGACAAAATCCCGGAGGGTAAAATGGCGCCGATTTAATAAGCCGGCAATTAAAACCAGCGGGAAAGTGAGGAACAGGGCAAGATTAATGTTCCAAACCAAAGCAAACAGGACTGCCAGCCAAATCAGAGCTGATTTTTGGCCCTGAAACAAGCGGTGAATGAAATATAAAAACCAGACTGACCAGAGCATAACCGGAGTGGTGGGCACCATTTCCCTTTCAGTCTGAGAGATGGTGAAAGAGACAGCATAAATCAATACGGCAAAATTGGCGGCCGAGGATGAAAATAATTTTTTAGTCACGATGTAGACACTAAATATTGCTGCCATGCCCACAAATAACGGGAAAGCCAAACCACCAACCGGATCCATACCGGTAAACAGGTAGAAAGGAATCAGCAGGTAATAAAAAAGCGGACCGATAAAAATACCCGGAGAGGAGGTTTCCTGGCCGATAAGCCTGAGGTGGTGGTCAACGACTATGTCTTTGACTATCCAGGACGCTAAATCCCCGTCATGAGCGTATAAAAACCTCTCCTCAAGCTGCCATCCCCGGGTAACCAAACCCAAAATTAAAGCTGCCAGAAAAAGCCAGGAAAAGGTTTTGGATTTCATAGTGCGATACGGATCCGTTTTGAGACCGTAATCCCGCCGAATTTCACAGTCGCCCCGGGAGTGGCAATCCCCGCCTGGCGGGCCAGCCAGGCAGTCAGTCTTTCAGGGTGGGGAGTATCAACTTCCGATAAGGTGTAAAGCAGGGGCCGGAGATGAGTATCGGGCACGGTATGATATTTGGTAGTCCCCTGCCAGAGAAAGAGATAATCATAGGCGTAGGGAATAACCGGCGGGACATAAACATCAACATTAAACGGCGTACTGCCGGCGTCGGCATAAACCCAGTCAACCGCTTTTAATGAGGCTCCCAAGACTATCTCCGTCGGGCCGTCCGTCCCGGCAGACAGGTAATTTCTGAGATGGAAAAGATTTGTAGCCAGAAAAAGACAAACCAGAAAGCTGGCTAAAATGGTAAATAATCGGGTTTTCTCAGCCGAAGCAACCAATATTTCCGCTACCAATAAGACAAACAGGGAAAAGATCCCCGTGAAATAATAATCCCAGACATAGCCGTTGTTACCGTGATAAAAAAGCAGGAGAAGTAAAGGAGTGGCAATAATTATGGCCAATGCAGCAGTTGAACGATTCATAAACCGCTTAAAATTAAACAGCAGCATGGTAGCAGTCACGGTAAAGAACAGAATTGCCCAGGATCTGTCGAGCAGCAACTTCTGGGAAAATGAATCAAAATAAAAAGCCAGTCTTTGGGTATAAAAACCGCTCAGAACAGGGGTAAAACTTTTTTCGGAAACCAGAAAACGTTTAAAAGCATTAACCAGCAGGTTATCGTGCCGGTAATTAAAATAGAGCTGGGGAAGCAGAGTCAGGCAAAAAAGAAACACCGAAAACAGTAATTTGAAGTTCCAATTTACGTGTTTGCGAAAGATGATTAAAATTAACAGGGTAGCCGGCAGGAAAAAGACCGCGGAAGCGGCTTCACACTGCAAACCCAAACCAAGGCTCAGTCCCAGCAACAGCCACGACCAGACAGATTTTGAACCATGGATTAATTTCAGGAGGCAATAAACCGCCAGGGCGGTAAAGAAAGGCAGGGGGGTAGGATTGGAAAGCCAGCGATGGGCCTGGGTTAACGGCAATGAGAAGGTAATAAAAAATGCCGCCAGTAAACCGATGCTTTTATCAAAAAAGTCCCGACCAATCAGATAGATCAGATAAATACCGGCTACATTTATCAATGCCAGAGCAAAAGAAGCCGCTACCGGATTGCCGTTTCCCAACCAATAGAAAGGCGTGATCAAATAATAATAAAACGGCCCCAAAAAGATACCCTCAATACCGGTAGTGGGACCGATAAGAAAAAATTTATGCTGATGAATCAAGTTCCAGACCACCAGGGCGTCACGCCCCTGATCGTAATAAAATCCGGTCAAATCCCCGGCCCGATAAGTTCTGAGAAAAAGGGCGGTCAGAAGTATAACCAGAAGCAGCCAGCTTTTTTGAGAAATAATTTTTAATAATTTCATGAGCCGGTGGGGTTATGAACTAAACGGTAAACCACGACCCCCCAGGGAAATTCCCATTGTTTATCGATCCTGGCCCAGCCGAAAGCCGCGATTTCCCACAGAGGATTACCTACCGGATGACACGGGGTCTCTTCGCAGATGACAAACAGCTGATCGGTCAGTTTTTCATGGATGGTAACATTAGAACTATTCAAAAGGGCCAATTCATAGCGATAACCGGCGTCATAGTTATTTTTCGAGAGCAGGGCCAGATTGAAGGGAATTCCGGCAGTCTGATCGGTGATGAAGTAGGCAATTTTTTGGGTATGGACAAGTTGGGAATTTGGAGCAAATTTTAAAGGATTATGCTGAAGGTTAACCAGCGCCAATAATATAAACAGAACAACCGATACGGCTTGTGCAGCCAGGCGGCGGCTGAAGGACTGCAGCCAAAAACCCAAAAGCAGAAACGGAACCGGGAAAAGAAATCCGTAATAGTGGATATAAATATGCTGTTTATACAGGCCCAAACCCAGCAAGCCGAAGCCCAACCAGGTCAGGGTAAAGATAAATTGGGAGGAGATTTGCCTTTTTATCAATCTGATCAGCGTAAAGAAAACCAGTAACAATGACAACAACCAACCCAGGAAATAATTTTGAGCGGTTAACAAACCCGAGACAAGGTCATTCCAGATCGGCCAGAGGTTGGGCATGGCTTTGTAAATCCTGAGGTTGACCGTATTACCCCGGTTGGTTAAAAAAGTGACCAGGGCATGGAAATTTGTCCATCCATGGCGCATATCAAATATCACCAGCGGGGACATTAACAAAATAAAAATCAGCACGGATGCAAGAAGTAAGGGATAGGATTTATGAAGCTGTTTGGATAAAAACAAAAAAATAACCACGGTCGGAAACAGCAGCAAGCCAAGATAGTGGGAATTCAAAACAAATGCCAGACAGACACCAATTACGGGTAACCACCGGGGGTCGTGCCGGCGCCAAAAAAGCCAGGTACCATACATAGCCAGCAAGGCAAAAAAAGGCATGATATTGGGATTCCAGGATGAACGGGAATAAGTTATGACTACCGGAGAGATGGCATACAAAAATGAAATACCCAAACCGATTTTCGGACCAAACCACGATCTGGCTATCCACCACAACAGGGCGACAGTCAATATGCCGATGACCGCGACTTCACCGGCCAGACCCACCGGAGAAAAACCTGCCAGCCAAAGCGACGGAGCCACCAGATAATAATAGAGCGGACCCAAATACATGCTGCCTACCGAAGTCCCCGGACCGATTAAAGGAAAATGCTTCCCCAGGACAATATCCCTGACAGCCAGCGCATCACGGCCTTCATCACCCAAAAAGGTCATGTATTCAGAAATTCTATATAATCTGAAGACAGACCCCGCCACCAGAATCAGGGTGAGGAAGAGAATTTCAATTTTGGTGATTTTTAGAGTCATCGAAGCTGGTACCACAATTTCAACAGATCACGGATACTTCTGATAATGACCTTTAAATCGGCACCGGTATTATGGCCGAACCGGCGGGGGTAATGATGAACCCTAACCTGGGCAAATTTAAATCCCATACGCTGGGCTTTGGTTAACATTTCAATCTGAGTCACTTTCTCCTCGCCGATTAAGGGTTGGACGCCGGTATACACTTTTTTATTGATCAATTTATATCCGCAGGAATAATCAGTCACTTTCAAACCCAGGAGGATTCTGGGTAACAGTTTGGACCAGACAAACGTATAAAACTTGCGGATAAAGGCATCTGCCCTGCCGATGCGGATACCCAGTACCAAATCCGCACCGGTCAGCTTTTGAGCTTCAATAAATAATTTAATTTCCGAAAAATCAAACTGGCCATCCGAATCCATAAAGGCCACCCACTGAAAACGGGACGTCTCATAGCCGCTTTTTAAAGCACCGCCGTAACCGCGATTCGGATGATGATGGACGACCCGGACATGTTTGTTTTTAGCCGCCATCGTGTCGGAAATTCCGCCTGTCCGATCACTTGACCCGTCATCCACAATAATTACCTCCCATTTACCGGCAACCCCGGGGAGGACAGCGAGGACCCCATTGACTGTTTTTTCGATATTTTTTTCCTCATTGTAAGCCGGCAGAAACACTGATAACTCGTCAATAAGCTTTGTCATTGCAGGGACAAGTTTATCACAAACCGAAGACCCGGTTTGGAATATAATCAGAAGGTGGTAAAAAAGAATTTACTGGTGCTGGGGGTAATGATAATCCTGACATTTCCGGCATGGAAAGCACTCAGGCATATGGGAATGATTTCCGGGCATGATACCCAGGCGGCGGTTTTCAAAGGGGAAGAGTTTTTTAATGCTATAAAAGACGGCAGTTTTCCGCCCAGATGGTCAAAAAGGCTGGATTTTGGATTAGGGCAGCCAACTTTTACTTTTACCTATTCCATGCCCTATTACCTGATGTCTGCAATTATGTTTTTAAACAGCGGACCCATATGGGCATTTAAGATTGTCATGGCTGCCAGTTTTCCTTGCGGTGCATTCTTTACCTTTCTGTGGCTGAAAAAACATTTCGGTGGCTTACCGGCTTTTTTAGCCAGCCTGCTTTATGCCTATTTACCATATCATTTTGCCAATGTCTATGTCCGGGGCGACATCGGAGAAACCGTAGCTGCTGCCTGGTTACCGCTGGCTTTCTGGGGATTGGACAGGGTAATCGACTCCCCAACCCCGGCTAAAACGGCGGTGGCTGCCCTAACCGTGGCAGCGGTAATAATCAGTCATCCGTTTTACGGTTTGGTTTTCGGGGCGATCTGGACCGGTTATATATTATTGAGAAGCCGGAAGAATATCCAAGCATTGAAAATGGCAATGACTGCTCTGATATGGGGATATGTCTGTTGTGCCTTTTATATAATTCCGTCGCTGGTTTATAAAAATATGACTTTTTTAAGCAGGCTGGAAAGTTATTTTATTGAAAAGCAATATTTTGTGACTTTGGACAGAATTTTTTATTCGCCGTGGGGCTTTGACGGGGCTAATGAGTTGGACAGGCGGCCGATGTCGGTCCAGGCGGGATTGGTCGCATGGGGCTTTTTTACCGGCTGGTTAGGAATTGCATTATTATCAAAGAAAGTCAGAAAAGACAGACATTTTTATGAAGGACTTTATTTTTCCATGCTGACTGTTGCGGCTGTTTTTTTGATGCTTTCTATAAGCCTGCCGGTGTGGAAATTATTATCCCCCATGGAAAACCTACAGTTTCCCTGGAGACTGTTATTTGTAGTCAATATCGGAATGACATATCTGGCCGGATTTGTGTTGAGATATCTGGCCGGGATTTTAAAACAAAATAAAATCAAATTACTCGTCTTTACCGGATTAGCGGGGCTGATAATTATTGCCAGCAGAAGTTACTGGAGTGTAGGCCGGTATTTTCCGTATGTTGATCTGACCCGCGAGGCCATCGGTTATCCGGGGACTTTGACAATGCTTTTGGAGGAAACCCCGGTCTGGCATAGCCGGAATCAGGAAGCTAACCCGCATAATTTCATCCAAAATGCCGAAGGCCGGGCAATATTACTGACAATGCTGGTTTGGAAAACCAATTATCACAAGTTTCTGGTGGTGACGGATAAACCGATTGCAGTTAACGATAAGACTCATTTCTGGCCGGGCTGGAAAGTATGGGTGGACGGAGTGGCTTCTCCGACTTTGGATCCGTTTGCTAAAATCAGCCAGGGATTAATTACCTTCAGGGTTGGTCCGGGGACACATATAGTAGAGACCAGACTGACGGAAACCGGGGTAGAACAAACTTCGGATTCCATAAGTCTGATCAGTATTTTCGGAGCAGTCGCCATCAGTCTCCCGGGAGTGCTAAGATTGAAAAGGCATGACACAGTTTAGACCGGGGTTAAAAACTTTATTAGGGGTAGCCATTTTAAGTACGCTGGCGATATGGGTGGTCTTGGGGATGCCAAAAATTTATCAGAACTACGACGGGCCTTTTTATCTGGTGGTAGCCAAAGCCTGGTACAACAAAGACTTAATAAGGCACAGTTTTTCTTTTGCCCTGCCGCTGGAATATTACCCGGCGCATTTTCCCCTTTATCCAATGCTTATTGACCTGTTTGCGCTGGCTTTTTTAAATCATCTGCAGGCCATGGTGGCAGTCAATTTAATTATCTCAGCTGCCGGGGCGGCGGTAATATACAAAACGGCAGAAAAAATGAGATGGGAGAGCCCTTTCTGGACGGGTTTGGCCTGGTTATTCTGGTGGCCCAGGATGTGGGCCGTACGCAGTGTCGGCAGTCCGGAATCGTTATTTGTTACAGCCATCGTCTTATCCTTATACTTTTTCGGCAAAAGAAAATACTGGTTAGCGGGTTTGGCGGGGTCTGCAGCGATGCTGACTAAAAGTCCGGGGATATTGCTGCTGGCGGCTTTTGGCATGTGGCTCGTGGTAAATTACATTAAAACAAAAAAATGGGATAAAGATATTTGGCCGGTGGCACTAATCGGGCTGACGGCACTGGGCCTATTTTATTTTTTCTATCTGAAAACCGGTGACTTCATGGCATATTTTCACACCGGTGACAACATTCATCTGCAGATTCTGCCGTTTCGGGTTTTTGACAGCAGCCAGTTATGGGTAGGTAGTTTCTGGCTGGAAGATATCATTTGGATATACCTGATTGCCGGGATCGGAGTATACAGGGCCTTGAAAAAGAACCTGGTGTGGGGAGGGTTTGGGCTGATATTTTACCTGACGTTACTCTTTGTATCCCATAGGGATATCAGCCGGTATAGCCTGCCGCTGGTACCCGTGGTGCTTTTGGGATTTTCCGATTTGTTAGCCAGAAAGGAAGTAAAATGGGCTTTGGCATTAGCCATTATCCCCTTGTTTTTCTACACCCTAAACTTTGTGAATAACAATACGCTGACAATTGCCAACTGGGCCCCGTTTCTTTAATCTTTCAACTACGCCCGGGGTTTTTTCTGCCAGATAAATTTGTTGTAGATAAACCAGTTATAAGGGACGGTAAAACCGAAAACAGCCAAAACCAGAAATAGCGTCCGGTACCGGTCCCCGAAAACCTGAGTCCCCAAACCGATAATCAAAGAAGGAACTAATATTCCGCCTAATACCGAGGAGAAATTAAACGCCAGGAATTTGGAAATTAATTGGGAAACCCTGGAAATTTTGTCCTGGGAGAAAGTCCAGAGGTTGTTGAAAATAAAATTGGAGATAATGGAAATTTCAGCCGCAGTTGCATTAGCTAAAAAATTAATCACACCAATGGGAAACGGTAAACCGGAATACGTCTTATTAAAATATATCAAACCCAGGTAATTGATGACAAATCCAAAACCGCCGACCACCCCGAATTTGAAAAATTTAATCGTCGCGGGGTTGTGCAGTTGAATTAGAAAAATAACCCTAATGGTTTCCTGCATCTCGTTTTTGATAATTTTGGATTTACCTTCAGTGCGGGGGGAAAAGTGAAAAGGCAGTTCTTTAACCCGGGCCCCTTTCTGAACCATGTAATGCAGGAGCTGGACTTTGTAGGCAAAACTTTTAGAATACAGAGCGGAAAAATCAAACTGATCCATAAATCCCTTTACACGGGAGAGTTTAAAACCCCCGGTTACGTCATGCACCCCAAGGGTCAGCAAACCTACACGGCCAACCAGATTGCCGACTACGCTTAAAAATTTCCGGTCAAAGCTCCAGGCGCCGGGAATGGATCCTCCCGGGATATACCGGGAGGCAATAATATAGTCAAAACCACGGTCTATCTGTTCTATCATCCGGGGAATATCCCGGGGAGGATGCTGGAAATCAGCGTCGAATTCCATTAACCAATCAGCGTGCATTTTTTTCATGGCATAAGTCATTCCCCGGGCATAGGCCACACCCAAACCCTGCTTTTGACTGCCGCCCAACAAGTGCAGCCAGGGGTATAAACGCATGGCTTTTTCCACTTCCAGGGCTGTGCCGTCGGGGCTGGAATCATCCACATATAGGACTTCAACATCATGTTTGGGAATCAGGGGGATTATTTCTGCCAGGGTACTGATCATTTCCCGGGTGTTTTTCCGTTCATTATATGTGGGGATGATAATAACAATTTTCACAGGAATTAATTCTAAGGCATTTTAGGTATAATTAATACATGAGGATAGACATACTGACGCTGTTTCCGGAAATGTTTACCGGACCATTCGATTATTCAATTGTTAAAAGAGCCCAGATCAAAGGGGCGGCGGATATAAAAATACACAATTTAAGAAATTGGGCTACCGATAGTTATAAATCAGTAGACGATCATCCGTTCGGCGGAGGTGCCGGTATGATAATGAGAGTGGATATAATTGACCGGGCAATATCCGATATCAAATCACAAAAAGATTCAAGGGTGATTCTGCTTGATGCCCGAGGGGAAAAATATAATCAAAAAAAAGCTGTTCAATTAACTAAAGCAGGGCAGCTAATTTTTATCTGCGGACACTATGAGGGGGTGGATCACCGGGTGGCAGAATATATTGCCGACGAAGTCATTTCCGTGGGAGATTACGTCCTGTCCGGGGGAGAATTGCCGGCAATGACAATAATAGACTCCGTAGTCAGACTGTTGCCGGGAGTATTAGGTAATCCGGAATCTTTAAAAGAGGAATCGTTTGGCCGGACACCCCGTCAAACAGAATATCCGCAATACACCAGGCCGGAAGCATATAGGGGCTGGAAAGTACCGGAAATATTATTATCCGGCGACCATCAGAAAATAGAAGAGTGGCGAAAAATCAAATAACCATCCCCTGCCTGACCAACCGATCAATTATCTGCTGCCACGAACCGAATTTAATTCCGAGCCGGTGTTCGGATTTTTTTACCGATAAGCCGCCATATTTCGGGTAACGGTTGTTAACCGGAATTGCAGAACCATGAACCACATCACTGACATGTCTAGCTTTTTTTAAGACATACGAAACCATATCGTAAGGAGTACCGGTATTTTCCGATGCACAATGTAAAATGCCTTGGTAACGGTTTTTAATCAGTATATCGATAACCCGGCAGAGGGTATCAATGTCGCTAATCGATATCTGCTGGTCGGTAAACAAGGGATACAGCTGGTGTTTATCAAATAAATCCAAGGACTTACGCAAAAAATCCAGCTTACCGGGGAAATATGTTCTGACAGGATAGTTGATTCTTATAACGGCGCTATTTGGGGGAATTAATTTTTCAGCCACACTTTTGGTATATCCATACCAGGTGAGTTGATCCGGATCATTACAGGCAGGATGGTCCTCAGGGTATGGTCCGGGGTCCTGGACACTGCCGGGGAAAACCATATCCGTGGAGATATAGATAAAATAGGTTTGACGGGGCAGGGCATCCAGCAGATTTTGAGTACCGGTAACGTTGATCTGCCAGCAGGATCCGGTGTGATCGTGGATTTGCGACTGGGCTGCCGAAACGTCCGTAAAAGCTGCAAAATGAACCACCACATCAGGATTAAATTCCAAAATTACCCGCCTGACGTCAATTTTTTTTACCAAATTCAATAAGGGATATACAGGAGCAGCCAGCAGATATCTATCCGCGGCAAGTTCTAAAAAACGCGAGCCTACTAAGCCCGATCCGCCGGTGACGTATACCTTCAATTTAGCCATTATGCGGCTCCCATAAGTCTTTGAGAATACAATCCCAGACAAACTTGAATTCATCTTTGGGATCATAGACTTCCGACTGATAGTTGACGACGATGACTTCGGGAGCAGTCAGGGCTTTCCAGCCGTGGAGGACGCCGGGAGGGATTTTTAACAACCTGGGTCTTTCTATACCCATATATACGGTATTTACGTGGCAAAAAGTGGGCGATGACGGCCGAATATCCACCAGGTTAACCTGCAGTTTCCCCCTGGTGACGGCAAACTGATCCGTATGTTTTTGGTGCAGGTGCCAGCATTTGACAACGCCAAAATCGGTAGCACTCTGATAGGAGTGTCTGGCGATTACGAAGCCGTCTGAATCCACCCACGGGAGACTCCACATTTCAATTACATCTCCCCGGCCGTCAACCCGGGGAGGGAGTTCTTTGAGAATCACACCCGCGATAGAAGGCGGTTGATAAATGCTTTTTTTATCAAATACCAATGTTTTTAAATATGCCTCGCTGACTTTTTTGGTGTCAAAACCGCGAAGCAAATCCGAATCAGTGGTCCCTTTATCTAATCTCACAATTATTGGGGTAAATATAACACAAGGTTACCGGTAGATAGATTCCGATTGGGTTTTTAAAGGCTGCCACCAATCACGGTTTTTTACGTACCAGTCCACGGTTTTTTTCAGCCAGGTGTCAAAATTATGAGCGGGCTGCCAACCCAGTTCCCGCCTGATTTTTTCGGTATTCAGTAAATACCGGCGGTCATGACCCTGACGGTCGGGAACATAAGTTTTTAAGGAGAGCGGTTTTTGTAAAATGGCCAATAAAGAATCGGCAATCTCCTCGATACTTTTTTCCACGCCCGAACCGATGTTATAAGACTCTCCGGGGCGGCCCTTGCGGATGATCAGGTCAACGGCCGAATTGTGATCGTCAACATAGATCCATTCGCGGCGATTTTGACTGCTTTTAAAAAGAGGGATAGGTTTGCCGGCCAGTAAATTGGTGACAAAACGGGGAATCAGTTTTTCCGGGAACTGATTCGGGCCGAAATTATTGGCACAATGACTGATAGTCACCGGCAGACCAAAAGAATGATAGTAAGCCATGACCAGATGATCGGAAGCGGCTTTGGAAGCATTGTAGGGAGTGCGGGGACAGAAGGGGTCGGACTCCGCAAAAGAACGCCGTTCATCCAAACCCAGATCCCCGAAAACCTCACAGGTGGAAATATGATGAAATCTGGCCACTTTGGCATGGCGGGCGGCATCAATCAAAATTTGAGTACCCAGAACATTGGTGCGGAAAAAGATACCGGGATCCAATATTCCCCTGTCATTGTGGGATTCGGCGGCAAAGTTGACTACCACATCCACACCCCGGAGAGCTTTTTTAACGGTCACCGGATCACCGATATCACCGCGCATGAAACTGTAACCAGGGTGTTTTGAAAAACCGGCGGTGTTTTCCAATCGGCCGGCATACGTCAGTTTATCCAGATTAACTATCTGATCACCGGGATAGCGTTTAAACCAGTATCGGATAAAATTACAGCCGATAAATCCCGCACCCCCGGTAACAAGAAGTTTCAAGGGATAACCCCCTTTTTGGCCGCCCAGTAATGATTGGCCAGATACAGGGTTTCAAATTTCCCGGCATCAGTCCAAAAGCCGTCCAGGACGGACCAATTCAACAAGCCTTCCCGGATATAAAAATTATTGACATCGGTAATTTCCAGTTCTCCCCGGGCGGACGGCTTTAACTCCCGGATAAAATCAAACACCCGGTGATCGTAAAGATAAAGACCGGTCACCGCAAAATCCGATTTGGGCCGGGAAGGTTTTTCTTCTATCCGTAAAATAGACCGGCGATCCCCGGAAAAAACAGGGACGCCATATCTGCCGGGGTCGGAAACTGTTTTTAAAAAGACCAGGGCGCCTTTTTTGAAATCCCTGACCGAAGGACGGATATCGGCATCGGTGGTATTGTCGCCCAGGATAACTGCGACGGATTTTTTGTCGGCAAAATCTTCAGCCAGGGAAAGGGCCTGGGCAATGCCGCCTTCATTTTCCTGATAAGCATATTCGAGATGTTTCAAACCCAGTTCTTTGCCGTTTTTTAAGACCCGCATAAAATGGCCGGCGTGTGGACCACCGGTAACCAGCATAATTTCAGTGATGCCGGCGGCAACCAAAGTCCTGATGGGGTAGAAGACCATCGGCTGATCGTAAATGGGCAGGAGATGCTTATTGGTGGCGTAAGTTAGGGGGTAGAGCCGGGTACCCAGACCTCCGGCTAAAATAATCCCTTTCATCGTACTTTTTATTGTAACATAAAGCGTCCAACCTGCCGGTAATGGCTGCCTTTTTGGGACAGCAAGCTTTCATATAAAGTCAGATGATCGACTAAAAAAGATGACAGAGGCTGAAACTCAAAATCAATAATTTTGTCCAGCGCGGTTTTAGTAATGACAGGATCAGCTTTTTTCATCCGGGCTACCGTCAAGTGAGGCAGGTATTTACTTTTTTGGGGAATACCAGAATCCGCCAGCATCTGTCCGGTGGCCAGCCGGATTTTTTTCAGATTGGCAAGATCCCCGGCCAGACCTAAATAAATCAGTGATTGGTCATGTTTTTGATAGAGAGTTTCCAAAAAATACGGCCGGAGATTAAAGGCCTGAAAATTCATAGTAATTTCCCTGATCCGGTTGGCGAGAGTGCCGGTAAAATCCTTGTCCACGGCACCGATAAAATTGAGGGTGACATGAAATTTTTCCGGGAGTTCGAAAATTACCGGCAATTTCAGCCGGTCTAAATCCTGTTGCAGGCCCGTAATTTCCTGTCTGATATTTTCGGGAGGATCGATCGCGATAAACAAACGCTGTTTCAAGATCTTAAAAGCAGAGAACCGAATAACAGGATCCCCATGACTGCCCAAAGCACATACTCCATAATAATTTTGATATGTAAATCCTTATGCTCATAATGATGGACGATACCCCATACAATGAAAGATATGGCCATGCTGATCAGAATACACATCTGCATGGCGGGTTTGTAGCTGAACCAGAACAAGCCCCAAAGCCCGGCCAGCATGACACAAAGAAGCGTAAAATAATGCAAAGGATGCCTGGATAAATCTTTTTCGAAAGTAACCTGAGCCATGGTTTAGAGGATCTGACCCCGGATAATAGTCAGGGCGGCAATTAACAGCATAGCAAAAAAGATGAGATGAGCAAAGCTTTTACTGGTCCAGCGAACCAAACGGCGCCGGTTAACCAAAATGACATCAGCCAAAAGAACCAGCGTAAATAAGACCAGTAATCCCAAGGAAACATATTTGGTCACTTCAAAAGGCGATAATCCGTTTAAAAATGAGGGCTCGTTTGTCTGGGATAAATACTTACCGGATTCGGAAATCTGTCCCAAGGCTTTGAGTGTTTCGGGAGTCGGGCTGACAATGACTGTCGGAGCGGGGGTAAGTTCCTGAGCATGAACTGTTAATGAGGCAGTGTTGTCCACCGCCGGAACGGCAGCCAACTGGGTGCCGAACATCTGCACTACCAGAGTGGTGTCCCGGCCTTCCAGGCTGCCATCCATGACTGCCACACCGATATCCGTATATCGGGAGTTTAAGAGATTATCCTTATGGGAAGGAGAATTCATCCAGGCCTGAACCACAGATTGGGGATCGGAAAAATCCCGGGCCAGATTTTCACCGGCATAACGGTAAGCATATCCGCTCTGGGAAATGAAAAACCAGGGCTGAATACCGGTCGGAGAGACATGAGCCCAATAATTTAAGGCAAACATGTTGGTAGCCTTAGCCTGGGCAGCGGCCGTTAATTTGGAATTAACTGTCAAAGGCAGCAATCCGGACTGCTGGCGCTCTAAATTAGTCAGACGGATAATTTCAGAGACCGGAATCTGGGAAGCATAACCCAAGATCTGGGGATAGCGGTTGGCAATATTGCCGACAACAATCTGAAATAGGGCATAGACACCGACAATGATACTCAAAGCAGTGGGGTGAAGGATCCGGGCGCGCTGGTTGTTGGTATGGTGGGGCAAAAAAAGGTGGTGGAAGAAAGACATCACTGTATATTATTGAGGCATTTGAAGTTAGTTGTCAATTCGCGTACACTACAGGTATGCTCGCCAGAAGGACAAAATATTTACAGATTGCCATGAATAATGATCTGAACGAATCGCGGGCCATCATCAGACAACTTCCCAAAGATAAAAGGATTTTAATTGAAGCCGGGACGCCTCTCATTAAATCTTACGGTTATCAGGGAATCAGGGAAATCGTCAATCAGTGGGGAGGATATGTGGTAGCCGACCTGAAAACCATGGACCGGGGAGAAACGGAAGCAGCCCTGGCGCACGATGCGGGAGCATCCGGCGCAATAGCGGCAGGCCAGGCACCGATTGAAACTTTAAATGTGTTCATTAAAACCTGCAAGGACATCGGCCTGGACAGCATGGTAGATATGATGAATGTGGACCAGCCGATCCAGGTGTTAAGACGGTTAGTCAAACCACCGAGTGTAGTTATTTTGCACCGGGGGGTGGACGAGGAAACTTTTAATAAAGACAAATCCATTCCCTATATTCAAATAAATAAAGTGAAGTCCAGTTTTGACGTCTTAATATCCATCGGCGGCGGAGATACGATCCGGGAAGTACAACGGGCGACTTTTAACGGAGCGGATATTGTGTTGGTGTGGAAAGAATTTTTTCAGGCTACCGGACAGACCGCCCAGCTGGCAGCTGATTTTTTGGCGGCGGTCAGATAGTTTTTAAAACCGCCACCAGGTCTACAATCAATCCCGCTATGGCGTAAGAAAAAGTTGTCAGAATAACGGAAATAATAAGCGGGGCATATATACGGGAAATCCACAAGTAACGGGAATCGTTTTTGTGAACCCACATAAAAATTCCCAAAAAAATAAATACCCCGGTATATAATGAGTAAAATGAGTTCCGATACAGGACAAAATCTTTGGCAAAGGAAGAATAAGAGGCCCGACTTAATCCCATAACAACATACCGGACCACCAGAAAAACGGGCGGGAGATAAAAAACATATTCCTGTAGCTTAGACATTTATTGCCGCGGAACGGGACCGCTTGAAGTGAAACGTTTTAAACCTTCCATGATTTCGGTCGGCAGGGCAAAAATGATGGTACTGGCCGGATTGGCAGTAGCCGCCTCGATAGTCTGCAATGTCCGCAGGGAAATGGCTCCCGACTGAGAGAGCTGGGACATAGCTTTATTCAGGTTTTCGGAAGCCGTAAGTTCTCCCTGAGCCCTGATGATGGCAGCCCGGCGTTCCCGTTCCGCCTGGGCCTGGAGGGCCATCACACGTTTCATATCAGCCGGCAGCTCGATGTCCTGAATTTTGATTGAGACCACATCGATACCCCAGCCGGAAATTTCCTGGTCAACCAAAGATTTAATCTGATCCGCAATTTGCTGACGTTCTGCCAATAGGGTATCCAATTCCACCCCGCCAATCACATCCCTCAGGGCAGTTTGCGCGTATTGGGTGATAGCATAGGTATAATTCTGAACTTTTAAGACAGCGTCGTCAGGCTTAATAACCTGAAAATAAACCACGGCGTTAATCCCCACCGGAACATTGTCTTTGGTGATGACTTCCTGCTGGGGAATATCCGAGGTGGTGATCCGGATATCGACTTTGATGACCCTCTGTATGACCGGAATGATGACTCTCAAACCGGGCTCCAAAACATGAGAGTATGCTCCCAAAGTCAGGACTACTCCCCTTTCATACTGATCAATAATCCTGATACCGGAGATAAGAATGTAGATAACGGGGATTAAAAAAAAGATAAACAGCGGTAGGGCCAGCATGTAAATTTATTTTAACACTATTATTTATCTACTTGTCAACCTCTTCTACCAGGCCGGGCAGATCCGTAATGATAATCTTGCGGCCGTCATATTTGACCAGGCCTTTTTTTTCCAACTGTTTCATCTGGATACTGGCAGTCTCCCGGGCTGTACCCGTCCAGCAGGCGATTTCTTTATGTGACATCAATGGTTCCTCGATAATCACTGCTCCGTTGTCCCCCATCGGCTGCCCCAAAACCTGACCCAGATAAGCCAGGGTAGAGGCAGTGCGCTG
Source organism: Candidatus Amesbacteria bacterium (assembly GCA_027371535.1). Classification (GTDB taxonomy): domain Bacteria; phylum Patescibacteriota; class Microgenomatia; order CAZETR01; family Amesbacteraceae; genus DAHXMV01. The sequence goes on from DAHXMV010000001.1 coordinate 168,334, forward strand.
ATAGGCATTACCCCCCGGCCAAGACTCCCAAACGGCGGGTTATTAAATATGTGCTATTTAGTAACCGACGGGTAAATTCCTTTAAGATTTCATGACTGCCGGTCAGAAACACAGAAAAATCCGACATGGATGCGGTTTTTATTCTGCAGGGGGTAACGGTTTCGAAATAGTCGATTTCGGTCAGGTGATTTTCGAAAACAAAGATCGGGAAAAAAGTTCCGGGGTGATACATGTGGATAATAAACACATCACCTCCGGTGGAAACCGAGTATTCTTTAACCACGCCGCTGGATAAATAATAAACCCTGTTATTGGTATCCCCACCATTAAGAATCACCGAGCCTTTGGAGTAGTAAAGCTCAGGATAACGGGCAAAGAAATCCCCCAACCGTTTGTAGTCATCCATAAGCGGCAGGGCAGTCCGAGGCTATTATACACAAAAACGGCAAGTTGTAATCCAGATTACTGAAAATTAAGAGGAAATTAACTATTAATGAATAATCCATGAGGCCAATTTTTCGCCATCAGGATGTTTTTTTAAAAATCAAAATTATACCCGCTTTTTCAGCGGGATTTTTTTGATTTTTATTTGCAAATAAAAATTTCTTGAAGGGAGGTGAATATTAATAATGAAAAGATTAGTCGCATTCGCAGGTGCCGGAGCATTGTTTTTGTCCATGGCTTCCCCGGCATTTGCTCATTTCGAATGGTTCCAACCATTACCTAAAACAACCACCACCAATACCGCTTACGTAGACAATTCTGCAGAAGCTTTAAGCAGTACAGGTTCTAATGTGCAGTGGGGTGGAGGATTTATTCAAACCGGAAATGCTTGGTCTGATGCAAATGCAGTAGTCGTTGCTAATACAAATGTCAGCAAGTGTACAACCTGCAAATCAGTTGTTACAACTTCCAACTTTGCACAAGTAACCAATTTCGGTGGTGCCCAATCAGGAACCGGTGATAACCACCAGACTACTATATGGGGTCATCCCATGACTGTAACTGGTAATGCGGGTTCCAGTGCGGATGCATGGACTGTAGTGAACACAAACCTGACCTGGTAATTTGCCAGATTAGGGGTGATCACACCTTTTTTGGGAGAGGGAATTCAACCCTCTCCCAAAGGAAATAAAAATTATTATTTTTAAAAAAACAAATGACTATTAGGGGAAAATTTCTGAAGCATGCTTCGGCTGTCACTCTGCTCATGTGGATCGGGGCCGGCATGATTACCCCTTTGGTATATGCCGATGATACGGCTCCCGGAAACACCCCAACTCCGGAACCGGCAGCAGATACCCCCGCACCAACCATAAATACGCCCGAACCCACCAATACTCCCCCGCCTGAAGAGACCACTACCCCGGCCCCGACGGAACCTGTGACTCCAACCGATACCCCGATCCCAACGGAAACCGGGGTATTGACACCTACACCTGACCCGCTACCGGCAGCTGATCCGACAATTACCACCGGAGATGCGACCGCCAGTGCTACCGGTGATACAACCATAAATACCAACCAACAGACAGTTCCGGGTGAGACAGGAGGCAACACAGACTGCGGAGTAACGGGAAATTCGACCTGCAGTGCGGATATTAATAATGATAACGCAGCTACGGCTTCCGCAGATGTCGGTTCAGAAGCCGGGACAGGCAATAATCAGGTGGCCACCTCGGCCGGAGATACCAAAATTTCATCAGGGAACGCCACCAGTTCCGGGGAAAACTCGAGCCAGATAAATACCAACGAAGTGATTCTGGCATCGACTCCCACTCCGACACCGGAAGGCCAAACAGACAGCGGTCAACCGAAAAGCAATTCGCTGACAGTGGTAATCAACAATACGGCTGATGTGGCCAGCAATACAAACGTAACTTCCATAACCGGAAAAAATACCGATATTACAGGTTCCGGAGCCAGTACCATAAATACCGGTAACGCCGATGCCATAGCCAATGTGCTGAATGTGATCAATACCAATGCCGTCGGGTCGGATATCCAGACCTTTTCCCTGAATATAACCTGCCACGACACCCAGGATGTGGATCTCTCTGCCCTGTGGAAGAAAATTCTGACGGTCGATGAGAACGGAAATGTGGAATTAAACCCAAATATAAGCTCCAATCCCAACCTGACAATAACTCTGGTAAATAATAATTCAGCCAGTGTGACCAACCATGTTAATGTCGGGGCAGGCACGGGAAATAACAACGCCAGCGGCAGTGCCGGGACAATCTCGACCGGAGATGCCCTGGCGGCAGCCAACGTGACTAATATCGTCAATACCAATATCCTAGGGTCAAAAATTTTCATCGGTAACATTAATATTCTGGCCGATCAGAATATTAACCTGATTTTTCCCAGGCCGGAACTGTTTTCCGCAGATTCAGGAGCACTGATCTTCAAAATACCCCTGACAGCGGTAAATAATAACACTGCTTTGGTAAACAATACGGTCAAGGCATCAGCTAACAGCGGGGATAATGCAGCCAGCGGCGGCGGAAGCATTATGATTACCGGCAAGGCCCGGGCACTGGTCAACTCCACCACTATCGCCAATTCAAATATAATAGGAAATAACTGGCTGTTTTTAATTTTTAACAATACCGGAGGGTGGAGCGGTAAAATCCTTAACTGGAAAGGGGCCGGGAGCAGTCAGACCCCGGCAAGCGGAACCACTATTCTCCAGGCCGGTATAAATCCGAACAGCAGTGACAGCCAGGGTACAGGTGAACCCGACTTAAGCGCACCCGGAGTAACATTGCAAAACCAAAACCTGGCCCAGGTCAGTAATGTTATCAATGTAACGGCCAATACGGGTAACAACTCGGCAACCAGTCTCCATGGAGGAAACGGAATAATTACCGGAGACGCCAGAGCAATCGCCAATCTCTTTAGTCTGGTGAACTTAAACCTGGTGGGATCGAATTGGTTTTTTGACAACGTTAATATTCTGGGTAAATGGTCGGGAAATGCGATCTTTGCTTATCCGGATGTGGGGATTGGTCTTTCGGCTGACCGGGAGAATGTCCAACCCGGAGACGTAGTGAATTACTATCTGCATTATGAAAATAAAGGTTATGACAGAGCCTCGGGGGTCAGGGTTAATCTGGTGGTACCACCCGAGATGGTACCTGTAAGTCAAGACGGAAACTGCAGTTTAACCAGTTGCAATTGGAATGTGGGGTCTCTGGATACCGGCCGATCAGGCGATATCATGGTACCGCTGAAGGTGAAAGATGATTTTAACTTCAACAAACAGGCAACCCTGTGGGGCGTATTTATTCCCAGAGCAATGGCTGATGCCGGACGTCTGAGCCGGGAAATTCCGGTGGAAGCCTATATCAGCATGACAGAACCGGACCCGAATACGGGTAATAATTCGGCCGCTCTTTCAGAAGTGGTATGGGAAAAGCTGGACAGCTCAGGCTCGGACCAGAGGCAACCGGAGATATCGATCACGGCCCATAACAACGTGAACGGCTATGTTTATCCCGGGGATACGGTGACATTTGAAATTGATATTACCAACAATGCCGATGCACTTATGAATAACGCCAGGTTAGAACAAAAAATCTTCGGCAATTCGGGAAATTATTTAGGCAGCATGAGCCTTAGTCTGGGGACGATTGAAGCACATAAAACCGGCAAACTGACATTCGGGCTGGCTGTACCGCAAGGGGCAGCAGCAGGGGCTTACCGGACCCAGGCGGTGATTACCGGCCAGGCTCCCGACGGCAACGGGGTATCTTCAAACAGCGCCGATACCCAATTCGGGGTCAGACTGAAACTGGTATATAACCAGGCCCAAAGCGGCATCTGGACGATCGCTGATACTTACAAGGGGGAGGTTCTGGGGGCAAGTACCGCCCACGGGCCATGGTGCACGGACAGGAACCAGGATATCTGGATATTTGTGATGTTATTTTTAACTTCCACAGTGCTGTTTGCCAACCGGCTGGAGGAAAAGCTGAATCCCGTTTATGCTAAAAAGGTTTAGTGAGTGGCTGTTTATCCTGCTACTTTTAACCAGCAGTTTACTGTCCTCGTGCATGATTTTAAACTACTATCACCTGACTAAATGGCCCGTAGACTACTTTTGCAGGTAAGCAATGACCGCCAGGCGGCGGGTATCCAAAAAGCCGGTACAGGTATAGAGTGTGAGTTGTTTTTGATCGGACGGCAAAAGAATACTCACATCATTTGGTGAAATGTTTATAATTTTTTCCACAACATATTTATACCGGGCACCGCCAGAAACATCGACCAAAATTGACTGACCGGGTTTGGCTTTGTATAAACTGCCCAGAAGCCTGGGAAAGTCGTGTCCGTAAAAAATGCTGTTACCGACTTCACCGGGAATTGCTGAGGAAGACAGATAAGAGACTCCGGAAAGAGTGTCAGGCCAGCGGTTGTTTTTGATTTCAACCGCAATTACCGGCAGGTTGATTTCCAGGTCCGGCAATGAAATCTTGGTCGGCAGAGCAGACCGGCTGACAACGGAAACAGAATTTTTCGGAATGGCAGAAAATGATAAATTGTCGGGATTAAATCTGATGTAAATCTCATAGACCACCCCGATCAGACTAAAAACAGCAATACCCAGAAGGATGAGGGATAACTTATTTAACACGGCGAGAAGATTTATGGCTGAACCAGGCTAAAAACAGGCTGGCTATAAAAGCAGCTCCCAACAGAGCGATTTGAGCCAAATTACCGGTGCCGGCCAAACCTAACACAGTTGAAGCCCCAAGTACCTGGCCGGTGGTATTACCCTGTGAGGGCATGCAGCCGTTGACTGCCCGGACCTGGAAATAGTACTGCACCCCGGGTACAAGGTCATTGATTACAAAAGATGTGACATTGCCGGTGTTGGGAACGCCAAAAGTGTACACCCCCGGTTTGGTACCGTAAAATATGGCGTAGTTGGTGACCGGAGAGACCGCAGTCCAGGTTAGCTGGGCAGAAGAGCCAGTCCGGGAAACGGAGACAAGCTGAGGATCGGGCGGCTGGGTGAAATTACATACCGGGGCGGTAGGCGGCCCGGAACATCCGTTACACGGCTGGGGGGCGGGGGTGGGGGTGGGGGTAATCACCGGCTGACTGCAACTGATGGTAGTGTTCTGAGCCATGTACGGAGCGTCCTGCAAACCCCAGGGCAAACCGCTGGGGATATAAATCCAACCCAAATTTTTCAGGTAATTTATCTGGTCTGAAGTCAGGCTGGATATTTTCCACCAATTGGTCTGAATACCGCTATCACTGTCGGCACAAAAACACTGCACCAGTTGGGAATCGGAGACGGTGTAAACAATGTCGCTCCCTATATACTGGCCGGAATCTCCCGGAATGCCGTGGACACCGGAACTGTAATTGACAACTACGGTACCGGACGGGCTCTGACAGGAAGGAAAAGCCGGGATATCAATGGCTTTTACAGGATGAGCGGCGGTCAAGAAACCGAATAATACCAGAGGTAATACAAAGATTGATTTATGTTTCATTTTGGAGGGCGGGAGAGACAGAAAGGCAGTTGAACAGGCTTTATTATAAGCTTATTAAGCCTATAATGCAAGCAGGAAGGTTTTTATCCGAATAAATGAACAAAAAATGCCCTGATTCTATAAAAAATATCCGGATGTTTTGGCGATATTGTAGCTGAAATTACCCCGACTGCGGGTTTGGCCATAACAGAAACCGGCTTGTACACACCCTTTGGATCAGTAACTAATATTCCCCGGGTATTAACGTCCAGATTTAAATAAGGCAGGGTGACATTTCCGGTTTTATCTATGAGGTACGACCGGCCCAGCCAGACAGCCGTCAACCCCGGAACCGGCCGGCCCAGATCGTTTTTGACCCGTAACTTTATGTCCCGGGAAGGAGAATAGAAGCTTTTTAAAACGCCGGCTGCCGGACGGGCCTGACCTGATGTATCCCATAGCTGGGTACTGCCCCCGACACCAACCCAGTAGTTCAATCCCAAAATTTCCGGGCGGTGCGAAGCCAATACCTGTAAAACCCCATTCAGCCATTCAGCCTGCTGATTTTCAGTCTGATCGCCGGTAACGTCAGGAACGGGAGAGCCAAACTCACCGACGACAATCCTGCCGCCTGACGACCGGGCTAAATTTTCGATATCCCGGGCATAATCATCAGGGGTGCTGACATAATGATCAATGGTCACCACACCATCCAAGCCGGCAGTAGTGGCCGGATCCATAATTAATCTGGCCACGTCGGCGTTCATAGAGGCAAAATTCGAACGGACATTTTTGCGGATTGAGGCGAAGGCGGCTTTTGTCATCTGATATTCGCTGATTAAAAACTGCCTGAAACCTGCGACATCTCCGGTGTTTCTGGGATCACCGGGTCCCCCATTTTCACATTCGGGGCAGGGGGTAAAAATATCGCCGTCAGCAAACAAGCCAGGATTATCCAAAATAAAGGCTTTGGTTTTATCCAGATGTGACTGCCTGGTCATAGGCGGATAGCCGAACCAGCCTTCCCAACCCGACCAGTTACCCCTAAACCAAACATTCAGACCATGGCTTCTGGCAGCCAAAACCCAGAGTTTCAAGTATGGCAGAAATTCGGGGTCATAAGGAGTAGCCACAGCCACATGCGTAGCTCCGGCAGAAGCAATTTCGGTGACATGCTCCTGAATAATTCTGACAAAAGCCGGATCGTTTAAACCCTGTCCGGCGGCATCGCGGGAGTATTTCATCGTATCCACGGACTGGATTTCCCACCAGGAATTATTTCCGGCGGCCAATACTATCCGGGGGGAAGAACCAAATAATACCAGAGTCAGGATAAATGAAATAATTAACATCGGAAATTTCATAATTTTGATTAAACTATAGCTTTAATCAACTTTCCGGCCGCATATTGATAAGCACCGGCCAATTCCGGCCGGCCGGTTAAAAAATAATAAAATGATCTGATCTGCATCCCAAAGATTAAAAAACCGTTAACCAGGCCGGCGGTATTCCGGTAATGGCGGCGATGAAAATGAAGCAGGCCGTCAAGATTTCGGGTCAGCAAATCCCGGGGGGATAATTTTTTGGTGGTGAAACCGCGCAGATGAACCACACGCAGGTGCCGGTTGTAGCAAATATTCAGACCGGCGGCCCGGATTCTGTGGCACCATTCCACATCTTCCATAAATAAAAACAACCCCGGGTCAAAACCACCGGTTTTCTGATAGACCTGTCTTTTTATCAGAAAAAAACTGGTAGAAAACCACTCCAGTCCGGTAACCCAGTGCCGCGGGTAGATCGGCCGGATAAGGTTTCTGGCCAACGGCAGATTTTCCAAACCCAGAGTCCATAAGACCGTCCTTGGCGGCGTTGGCAAAAAACCCCAGCTGGTCTGAGGGGAACCGTCCGGATTTTCCAGTTTCAGACACAGGACATCACAATCCCGATTTTGACTTATGTACTTCAGGGAATTTAAAAGGGTATCTGACTTTACAAATACATCGGAGTTCAGCAGCAATATGTACGGAGTCCGGGCTCTCTTTAAGGCCAGATTATTACCCCGGGAATAACCGAGATTAGTTTTTTGAGCCAGGATTTTAACCTGAGGAAACCGGGTTCTGATTAAAGCAACCGTGCCATCAGAGGAATGATTGTCGATAACCAAAACCTGAATCCGGTTACCTAAAGCCCGGCGGCAAACCCGGACGGATTTTTCCAAATAAGAGAGATACCGGGAGGTAACTGCCCGGGTATTATAAGAAAGGATAATCACAGTTAAATCTGCCGCCATAATTATTTCTGATGAGTAAAAACGGGTTTGGTCTCTAACTGGTTTAAATATTCAGGTTTAAGTTCGTAAATGTCTGCAAAGGGATAGGATTCAACCTTGTTATAACGGGTAAAACCTTTTGTCCGGCTGACCAGTTTCCAGGTGAGATCGGAGTCGTCGTAGGTGCGCATAATAATCCATCTGGCCCAGCGGTCCGGAATATTTGTGGCAGATTCCCAATATAAACCGGTACCCTCATGTATAAAGCGGGACATAGGCAGACCGGAAGAAAAAATTATGGCGTCATGGGAAGCCGCAGATATGAGAATAAAACCCGGCTCGTTAGCGGCGTAAGTCTTTAACCAATTCGCCACCTGGGAGACATTTTTCTGACTGCTGCCAACCCGGGCATCATCAATGGTAACAGCGTCACCGTTAATAAAAGCAAAAGCCAATACAAATAAAGTCAGACCTACCAAAATCAGACGGAATGATCCGGCTTTATCGATTAAAAAACCCGTAAAAACAGCAATCGTGGGGACGAGCATCATGCCATAACGGACATTAAACCAGGTATTTCCGGACAAACCCTGAACGAAAAGAACCGAGTGGCCAAGATACAAAGCCAGAATATTGAAAAATAAAGGCGATAAAAGGGCAATAGTGGAAAATCTGACGCCTGAAGAAATCCGGCGGTTGATCCAAAGCGTGACAGCCCCGATCAAACCTAAAATCGCCGGAAATGTATAAGTGTTATATAAGAGGGCGTACAGATAAATTTTGGCGGATAAGTACCAATTGTTTTGCGTGAAAAGCACTCCGGCTTTGGCTAACTGTTCCTGCTGGGTATGTGCAGAATAGGGTCCGAAAGCAAAATATAACCAGTCTTTAAAAATCAGTTGATTCCAAAACAACCAGATAAGAATTCCCAGGGCGCCAAGGGTCACAAACAGGAGGACGGAACCCTCGGCGACCTGATAACCCCTTTTTCGGAAACTATGTAAAAACACCAAACCGGTGGCAATTAACAGGAGAAACCAGCCGTCATAGCGGATGAGGGTGGAGGCCATAATAAAAAAGGCTGACTTGACAAGGTTTAGGACATTGGCATCGTCATGCCATAAAGTCAGATAGTAACAACCGGCGGTCATGGTGGCTAAAAGCAGCAGTTCGGTCATGGCAGTGGACTGTAAATAAAGCACGTTGAGATTGGCAGAGAAAATCAACACGCCCACCAGACGCCCAAGAATTCCGACCTGCAGTTTCTCCAGATATTTGTAAATTAATATTCCGGTGGCAACGAAGGCGATCATTGACTGCAAGGCTCCGGCCAATCCGGTATGCCACATAAAATCACTCCAAATAGTCGGTACCATCAAAAGGTGGGTCAGCGGCAGCCAAACGGAACCCAACTGGGCAATCCCGGGTTTTAAACCTTCAACTACCCGCCGGCCGATATCCAGATGCGACCGGGCGTCGTTATAAGCCAAAGCCAGACCGTCATTTAAAAAATGCCAATAATAAAGAATGGAAACCAGGGATAAACCCAGCATTAAAATTACCAACAGATTTTTACTCAGAAAATCCCGGAAGGTTCTTAACCTTCCGGCCGGGAAATTAAATTTGAGAGAAAAAGTTTCAGGTGTCATATTTTAAGTAATCCAGAACATAAAAGGCGGTCAAAAACAGATACAAACCGACGACTAAGAGCAGCTGATAAATAACCGGGCTAAACCACCCGGAAAATAAGAGATGATAAACCAGAGAGCTGGTGAAATGGTTTTGCAGCAGCTGAAGATTATACTGATAGGTGTAAGGGATGTGTGTAGACAAGGCAATTGCTTCCACTTTGGGAGGAACAGCACCGGTAGTTAGAACCCCCAAAGTATTTATATAGATGCTATAAATAAGTAAAACAAAGAAAAGACCGGCAAATAAAAGCTTTTTTTGATATTTTTTAAGCGCCGGACCGACACCTATACAAGCCGCAGCAGTGGCCGGAATCAGGTAACGGGGACCGAAAGACCAACCCCCCCATGGATCACCGAACATGGCATAAGAAATAAAATCCACCAAAATAACTGAAAACAGCAGCAGAGAAATATTTTTTAATCGGGGATGCTTTAAAACCAGCGCGAGGCCTAAAACACCGACTGCCAGTATCGGGCTGTAATAAAACCAACCCCTTTCATTACTAAAAACCAGGATATATACCCCATTAATCAGAGAACGGGAATTGTAAGCAAAACCGCCCCTTTTTTCAGAGATGGTGACTTCCTGAACCAGCTGGGGATCCAGTGATTTGGTCCGGCCATATATCTGGGCGGGAATCAGCGGTTGGCCGGTAGTCTGAAAATTGTACCAACAATAAACACCAAATAAGGGTATAAAACCTAAGAACAAGGCCAGAAGCCGAAGATTAATTTTGAATTGATAACTGTCGTCCATCTGTATCAGAGAAAAATGTCTGAATAAAACGAATAATTCAATGGGTAATAGCATTAACAGATTCGGAATATCGATTAATAGCCCCGCACCCAAAAGCAGTCCGATAAAGATATCGTTTTTAACGGATACAGGTTTAGCGGCGAAAAATAAAGTCCCCAAAATTACGGATACGGCGTAGTGATGCTGAGTGAAAGTCTGTGAATAAGCCAACGCATCAGTGGCAAATAAAAATACCAGACCGGCAATGACCGATCCGATACGGGAAGCCCCGAGTTTCCCAGACAGGGAATATATCAAATAAACATTCAAGATGGCGAAAACAGCAGTCGTTAAGTAGGTAAACAACTGCGGAGCGCGAAGCAGATTCCCCAGCAAATACATGGGCACACCTAAAAAGGAAACCCCGGGAGTAAAAATAGAATAATACTTCCCATTTTTACCCGCCAGATCAGGCAGGGAAAAAGCGGCTTCATCACGATCTAAAAATATTCTGTGATCTTCTGCCAGAGCTTCTGTCAGGGCATAACGCGAAGTACTGTTGCTGGACTCAAACGGTCCGCCGACAGAAGTATTTTTATCATATTGAAAAACCAGCCGGTGATTGATTATCTGTCCCTTGACGACCAAGGCCAGAAAGACCAGGACCAGACCTATGGTAATAATGCCCGGCAATAATTTAAGCAATTTTTTTATCATTTGATTTTTTTGGTTGATTTATAGATTTTCCACATCGGGGTATAAGCAGGTGAAAAAGCGGTATAAATTAAAGATAACAAAACCAGAGCCACATAAGTAACAAAGTAGAGAGGTTGGGATAAAAAGCTGCTCCAAATAATGGAAATGGCTTTGGATATATCCAGCCTCATCGAATAAATAGTCGAGTATGAAGTTTCTTTTTGCCTGGCTTTATGAAATTTGGAACTTTGAGCCAGAAAGTCACACAGGTTGTCAACTGATTTATAAATTATAGCTGCGGAGTCGCTTTTTACCAAAGGCAGACCGGACATGATAGCCCGGCGATAGCAGTATGAATCTTCATGTAAATCTTCCTGCCAGCGAAAATGCTTTAAAAAGTTCCGTGAAAATAATCTGGCCCCGGTATATAGGTAAAGATTCGGAGCCGACATGGCAAATTTGAAAATATTTATTCTCAGAGAGAATCCAAAATTGATAATCCGGTTAAACCAATTCACGGGCGGAGCCGGATAAGTCTGGCTGACTACCAGACTGAATTTACGGGATGATGGGACCGACCTGACTAAATGATGGATAAAATAGCGATCTTTCGGCAATGTATCGGCTTCGAGAATCAGCAAATAATCAGTTTTGCCGGGAAGGTGATCCAAAATTTCATTCAGTCTGGCATTTTCTCCCAGACGCCGGCGACCGGAAATCAACGTGACTAAAGGATGATGCAAACCGGCAACTTCAGAGTCCGTATTATCATCCGAATGATCAGAGATAACCAAAACCTTAAGCAAGCGAAAATTATCCTGCTTCTGTGAAAGCAGACTTTTTAACAGCCGGCGGATATTCCCCTCTTCATTGAAGGCGGGTATTCCGATAGTGACAAACGGCAGATTAACTGACATAACGATTATTCCTGGACAAATAATATATTTCTTTCATTTGGGGTATATGGCCGTCTTTAAAGATGGCACGGACCTGGCTTTTATATCCTTTGATGAGCTTGTTTTTATTTTCGGACCGTACCGGAAATTCATATTTTTTATAATCCGAAAATCTGGAATCCTTGTCGGATGATGTTAATAAGTATGGGAAGTCAGACCAGAAAATGGTTTTTGGGAAGATGAGTGAGCTGACCTTATGAACGATCACGTGATCCACATGATTACCGTTTCCCAAAGGAGAAAAGACATAATTTTTCCCCGGACTGATGATTTGGCGCAATCTCCGTCCGATTTTATCCATCAGGCTGTAATCGTTTTCAGAAATTTTGCCCCTGATCACGTGCCAGCGGTAAGTGGGGTAGATATGAATTAACTCCGGAATCAGAGGCCCAAGCCATTGGCTAACCGGATTTAATTTTTCCTTTTTTCGCCATGAACTGTCAATAAAATCCAGATTAATCACCCGGCAGCCGATGGCCCGGAGCGTAGTTTCGTCTTCACTGATCCGGTCCCGGAATAATTTTTGCGGGTCACGGTAACCACACTGACGGAGAAACTGACGGGCAGATAAAGTGGGGGTATGGCTGTCTACTTTGGTGAACACGTTAATAATGGTCACCGGGACGTGTTTCTTACGTAATCTGTAAATCAGCGAACCTGCCGACAGGACGGCGTCATCAAGATGCGGAGAAATAAAATAACAGGGAGTTTTAGCAGTGATTAGTTTAAGCAGACGTTCCATAATTTTTCTGTACGGACGATAAGTAAACAGCATAACTATTTATGATCTGATTCCAGCTGAAATTTTTTGCAAATTTCCTGCCTTTTTGGGCTAAAACTTTCGACTGACGGGGGTTGTTTAATATATTTTGGATATGACGACTCAATGCGTGGACATCAAAACAGGCGGTTTTCAGACAACAATCAGCCGGCACCCATTTAAGGCCGTCGATATCAAAAGTCACCAAAGGTTTTTGATAGGCCAAAACTTCCAAGGCAGCGAAGGAAAATGTTTCAAAACGGGATGGTACTACCACCAAATCAGCCGAAACAAACAAAGCAAATTTTTCCCGCCCAGTTACTCTGCCAGGCAGGATTACCCTGTCAGAAAGACCCAGCCTGCCAATCATTAATTTCAGAGCACTGACTTCGGCAGCCGTACCTGAGCCGGCAATTACCAACCTACCTGAATATCCGGGCAACAGCAGTGAATACGCCCGAAGCAATAAATCCAAACCTTTCTGATTTATTTCAATCCGACCGATAAATAAAATATAGTTACCGGAAACCGGCTTTTTAGGTAACACCGGGATATCTATACCGTTGGGAATTACTTGAATCTTGGATCCGGGGGTTTTGGAGTGTACTAACTGACGGATCTGATCACTAGTGACGTGAATATAAGAATAGGTTTTAAGGCCTAAATTTTCGGCCAGTTTAAACGGCAGATGGTACTTGCGCTGCATATCTTCACCAGCCAACATATGGACGCTGCCGATAACCGGTTTATTGGTAAAAAGTGGCAGACAGGTAGTAGAAAACGGAGGGGTAAAACTTTCCAACCAGATATCGAAGGGTAATCTGAAAATCAGGCTTATAAGTGACAACTGGTAGGCTAACTGACCCAGTTTAGGACCAAAATTACCGCTACCTACATATCGATATTCAACCCCATCGATTCTTTCATTCAGACAGCCGGGATATTTACCGGCCATAACCAGCACCCGGAAACCCATTTTCTGCAAACCGGTGGCAATTTTGAGAACAGCAAAAGCCCCGCCTCCGGCATAGTACGGGTTTTTCGGGCTATCATAATTACTGATAACCAGGCGGGTTTGATGATCAGTCTGCGGGTGCATACCAGCTTTGGGTTTGGGGCAGTTGGGTTTGAGAATTAAGACTAGATTCAATCACGGATATAAACTGGTCGGCTTTGGAATTCCAGTCGAACAAGCGCGACCAAGTCAGAGCTGCCCGGGAAAACCTAGTGAGGTTATCAGTATTTTTCACCAGATCTAGCATGACCCGGGTTAAAAATTCTATATTTTTAACCGGAACCAAAACACCCGTCCGGCCGGAGGCTACAGAGTCACGCAAACCACCCACATCTGAAGCAATCACCGGAGTGCCACAGGCATTAGCTTCAATCACGGTGATACCCCAGCCCTCAAAGGAAGAAGGCTGAAGCATGGCCCAACCCCTGCCCAGAAGTTCGCTTTTTTGTTTTTCACTGACTCTTTGGGTAAATATCACGGATTTACCAAGATGCAGTTTGGCGGCCAGGGCCCGCAGATTATCCAAATTTTCACCCCAGCCGGAAATGAAAAACCTGGCTGCAGGATAACTTTTTACCACCACGGCAAAGGCTTTGATGGCAACATCGATATTTTTATACGGCCTGAGGCGCCCCAAATAGATGAAAGAAGGGTAGGGGGTCTTTGGACAGGGGTGAAACATATCCGGATCAATGCCGGGATTTACTACAGAAATATCCTGAGCAGGAGCCAAACCCAGGTCAACAATATCAGTTTTGGAGGATTCGGAAACGGTGAGCACCTGATGATGTTTATAAACCAATGGCATCACCTTCGATTCCAAAAACACAGCCAGCGAGGAAAGAGGAAATGCCAGATGTTCACGAAAAACATTCTGGTGGATATGGTGGATTAACAGAAAAACAGGCAGACGTGAATATATGGGGGTAAAAAACGGAATCCCGTTTTCACAGTCTATAATAACATCAAATTGACCCCTGAATTTAAGGAAATAATAGATGACAGCCCAGATATAGACCGTAAAGAAACCACCACGCCGGATTATCCGGACGCCATTTTTAATCTCATTCCTCCGGGACTTACCGTCGTTCCCGCAAAAAACAGTCACCTGATAACCCTGACTGACCCAACGCTTTGACATCTCCTGGATATAAACTTCCGCACCGCCAGCCCAGACATGTCCGGTATCCCGCCAGTTAAAAATTAACAAGCGGAGTTTTTGGGAATTGTAAATCTGATTATCAGGCAAGCCCCGGAACAAGCCTGTAAAATCCGCAAAATTACGGATTAAATTCTTTATCTGGTCATAATACAGGTGCCCAAGGCCAACCAGAAACAGATAAAAAATGCTGTAGTAAAACATGGCATAAACAAAAGCCGTCAAATTGTTTTTGGCAGAGTATAAAAAGAGCACCTGTACGGGCGAGGTTATGACACTTAAATAACTAAAAATATACTGATGGCGGATTTGGTAGTAATTGACAATATTACTGGCGATAGTAAAAGCCACCATAGCCAATGTAAACCACGGTAATAAACCGGAAAGAGGCAATATTTTGCTACCAAAAAGAAGGGGGGCGGTTATCTTACCGAAAACTCCGAAAACCACTGATACTGCCAGAGAAACAAGAGTAGTCACCAACAAAATCCGATAGAAAATCTGTTTGGAATTTTTTCCGGCCCCCTCTGCCCGGCTGACCAGGGGGGTAATAAACTGGGAAAAAGTCCCGCCGGCAAAATAAACCATTTTCCCGACCAGGGAAATCAGGGCATACTGACCTGCCTGGACGGGGTTTAAAAACATTTTGGCAAAGACGATATCCAGACTCAAAAAAGACAGGGCTGAAATTCTGACCAAAAGAGAGGAAGCAAAAAATTTCCGGGGAAAATGGGTAACTGCAGCTTTATCCGGCAAGGGAGCTGAAGTTTTAAGAGTCCGAGCTGCCAGCCAGGTAAACAAAAAGGGAAACGAGGAGGCCAGGGGGATAGCTGCATAAACCAGATTGTTCCATCCTAAATGGATAAACAACATGGTCAGCAGGAATTTAATGACTGATTCCGAAACGGTAGCTACAGCCAGAATAGTAAACCGCGTATTGCCAGCTAAAAATCCGCCGTCAACTGCCGATAAAGTGCCGATAATCCATACAGGAGAAAATAATATAAAAGGAAATGCCGAATGACTGCCGAAAACTGCCGGTAACCAGGGAGACAAAATTAACCAAAGCGCGGTTATAACCAGTGATAAACGAAAAACATTTTCCCTGATGTAGGCCCAAAATTGTTTAGGTATCAGGTTAAACCGGCCGAACAGAAAACCGCTTCTGTAGGTCACTGTCCTGGCCAAAGCACCGGCCGGAATTTCCAGCAAATTGTAAAAACTGCCCATCAGGCTGATAATCCCGAAGTCCGAAAGAGTGATTCCCGGGCTATGACTTAAAAAGGCATTGTATAAGAAATTGAAAAAATTACTGAAGACCGAGGATGCTATCAAGGCTCCGGCTCCCAGGTTCTGGCGGGAAAAAAGCGATTTAACGGAGGTAAAATTAAAAGCCAATTCCGGGGTGAGAACGATATGTTCCGGGACAGTTTTGGGGTCCAAATTAATACCGTGGTGGGTTTTTTCCCAATAATGAGGTTTTACTACCAACTGATATACAGCCTTGACAGCGGCAAAACTGATCATCAACCAATAAAACGGCACCAGATAAATATATTTCACCAGGTCCCAGCGGTCCCTTTTGGCGCAGCCAATCATGTAGTTATAAAAGAACATAAAGTTACCGATAACAGCCGAGAAAACAGCCATATAGAAAATTATCGGAGGATAGATAGCTTCGATTTGGGGTCCGACATACCGGTAGAGGGTAAAGTAGGCGATAGTTGTCAACCAGAGGAAAGGATTAATAACCATAAAGGTGATACGCAAGCCGATGACCAGTTGAAAAATCAGAGCATGGATTCCGTGTTTTTTCAGAAAAGCCAAGGGGTGGCGGTTGTGGACCAAAAAAGTCTGGATGTAGCCTTTGATCCAGCGTGAACGCTGCCGGATCCAACTGGCCAGATTCCCGTTGGCTTCCTCGAGGGTGGTGGAATCAATCATGGCTGTCTGGAATCCGTTTTTGAATAAGCGGGCGCCCAAATCGCAATCTTCAGTGACATTGAAAGCATCCCAACCGTGGAGGGATTTCAAGACCCGGGTACGAAAATGGTTGGAGGTTCCGCCCAACGGGATAGTGGTATTAATTGATTGCAGTCCGGGCAACACCACGTCAAACCAAAGTGAATATTCAGCGGTGAACAAACGGGTAAGCAAGTTTCGGCCGGGGTTGTAAAAATTCAATTTTCCCTGCAGACAGGCCACTTTTTGTGGCGAGTTCAGAAAACCCAGATAAGCTTTTTTCAGCTGCAACGGATCCGGTTGGTCTTCGGCATCATAAACAACCACATACTCCCCCCTGACAAAGTTCAGGCCGTAATTACAGGCTTTGGGTTTAGTTTTAGGTTGCGAATCGGGGACGATAATCGTCCTGATATATGAAGGCAATCCATAATTTTGGGCAGCGGTGATTGTGGCCTGATCATCAGCTTCCAAAAGCAGTATCACATCCAATTTATTTTTCGGCCAATCGACTCCGGTGATGGAATCTACAAAAGCCGGCAGCACACCCGCTTCCCGGTATAGAGGACACAGAATGCTATAAACAGGCAAATCCACACGGTCCAGTGAGGCCAAATCAGAGTCCGAAAAGGTTAATTCCGGCGGGAAATGCAAACTTTTCAGGACTATATACAGACTGAACAGGGTATCCAACAAATAAATTGAGGTCAGAATGGCTGTCAAAAAAATGGCAGTATTTAACGGGGTGAAATAAAAACCTAAAAGAACTAATAACAAACAAACCAACAATCCGGCTTTCTGCCAAGGGTAGAGTGTAGGAACGGCGGAGTCTGACAGAGGCAGACGGGTATGGGTCACAAAGCGATGTTTTTTGTGGACAATACCCGAACCGATATTATTTTCCGGGTACGGACCATTGATCGCAAAAAGTGATGGGGTATGGATTTTGGTCTTCAAGACAGCGGTAAAATGCTGCCATGCTGAGATCTCTTCCCGATTGGCGGGGATGTCCTGGAAAACTTCAGCCACGGAATATCCAAGCTGTATGGCAGTATGCAGAAGCCAAATGTCAATGTCATTTTTACCAAGTTTTCCAAGAGGCAAATAATCTACTAAAACCCGGGGAAGAATCTTTAGGCCGGAATTGACATCATACTGAATACCCAACAAAGTCCTGGTCAGTGAATTATGAATGCGGGAGAATCTACTATTTTTGCGGCTGGCGATAATAACCTGATTCTCGGGCAGTAAATCCAGCATCCGGGTAAAAACATCACGACTAAAAGGGGTGTTTTCGTCATAATAAGCTATAAATTCAGCCTGAGACGCGGACATTCCGTCTAACAAGGATTGGGTTTTACCATCCCGGCTGGTCTGAATAATCTTTATAGGATAATCTTTGGATAGTTTTTCCAGCGATCGTTGGTTATTTATTACTCCCCGTTCAAGTGCCAGGATAAAAGTATACGAAATCCGGACATGATTCAGAACCTGCTGAAATTGATCTAATAGCGGGATAAGAGATCCCGATTTCCGGTTAATCCGGATAATAATATCCAGGTTATCTTTCATAATTAGTATTAAAAAAATAACCCTAGAGGGTTACTAACTATAGGATTATACCTTATTAATAAGAAAAATTCTAGCCGAAGTTAAATGAGAAGAATGTGAGAATTGTGGCAGACCCAAAAATTCCCATACTATCGATTAAAATATCCCTGACCCGGCCATCACGACCAGACACAAAAGTTTGGTGAAATTCATCGGATGAAGCGTAAATCAGCCCGATGGCTATCAGCAGAATAATAATGCTTTTTTTAGTCAAATTTGTTGTCCGGTGCAGAGAAAAATATAACAGACATCCCAGGATGAAATACTCGGTAACATGGGCACATTTTTTAATCAAGAAGTCCTGCCATGCGACCGGGGAGACATGCAAGGGGGGCCGGGAAGAAAAACCGAAAATCACTACCATCCAAAATAGTGTGGGTAACCAATAATATACCCGGGGTAACGGTTTCATGGCAAAGAAATTTTACTAGATTTTTTGAGTAAAAGGTAAGCGGAGATGATCATAACAAAACCGCCTAAGGCCATCAGAGCAATACCGGGTAACCGGGACGGGGAGGCCAGTTGATCTTCGGCTACCGAGAGATCCAACGCCGGGACGGCTGTTACCGAAACAGAAAGTATATTGGCGGCTAATACAGAGGAGGGTGTGGCTGCCGGAGCGGATAGAGGAGGATCGGCAATCGGAGAAGCAGCTGCAGACTGAACGGGGAAAAACGGGGTTAAGGTTGGTCTGAGGGTGGGTTTGGCAGTGGGCTGGGGAGTAATTCTGGGGGTAGGCGGAACAGAAGTGGATGTGGTTTTAGGAACGGGAACGGGAGTAGCGGTGGGCACAGGGGTGACTGTGGGGGGCGGACCGGAGAGGGAAATTGCGACAGGATCAGACCATAAGGCCGGACTATTATCCGAGGTATAACGGCCGACTTTGAAAAAGTAGTCTCCCGGTCCGGAAAAATATTTGTCTGACGGGTCCGGTTTGACGTCCAGACTGAGGCTGGCTACGGGTGAAGATTTGTCTATGGGGGCCAGATGAAAGTATCGGGTGGCAAGTGAACCGGGTGAATTTATCCATTCGCCCCCGTTATTTTTTGTGAATCCGAAATAATTTGTAGATTTAGGTGTATAAAATACCGCCCGGAGATAAGAGTCACCACAACCGGCAGGACAGGAAAGACTAATCTCAACCGGAAATTGACTATTTAAATCCGCCGAGGCCGGACATCCGGTGAAAGTCAGGGTAATAGCCGCTCGAATTGGGGAAAAAGATAATAAAAAGAAGACCGGACAAATCTTCCACCAGCTCATGATGTCAGGACTTGATATAAGTGGAAACGGATATGATGCTGGAGGTGGAATAATGGTCGGAAAATTTCAGATCCGGCCCGAACCAGGGATCGTTCATAATATAATCCGGGCCGTTTTTAGACTTTATAACAATGAAATGCTCCGAACCGTTGGCGAATTTCAGACCGATAATTACCGGACGTCCCGCAGCCAGTTCGGAATCCACCAGTGAAAGATTACGGCCGTTATAGACTGTAAATTTAAATCCGGGTTGAGACGGCCACGGAATCCACATCAGATCCTGGAAAAAATAACTGGTATTGGAAGCAATATCAGCCGGGGTGACATTCATGCCATTTTTCTTTTGTAACATCGCCACACTGGTAATCAGGCATCCATACTGCCATACCAGGCTGGGATTTTTTGATCCACAAGTGGTACCGATACAGGCACCGCCCCAGCGCTGGTCACGCTGGTTCATATACCAACCGTCGGGACTGGATTGAGGTGGCAAAAGACCCCCGCCTTCGGTAAACAAAGCCAGAGCGTTTCGCTGGGCTATGGCTTCATTCAGAAGTTTTTGGTAATTGGCTTCGTCGTTTTTGGTTTGTTTTAAGAGGAGGTCCTTTTGAGCCCGGAGGCTATCCAGATCAGCTTTCTGGAACTGCAGACGCTTTTTTGATGATTCGATCAGGTCCTTCTGCTGGGCATAATTTGTCTGAATAAGCTGAGTATCGTGAAGCATTTTCCGACTGGAGCTCTGGGTCTCCTGGGCATATTTAAAATGGTCCAACATCTGTGAAAAATTATCAGATGAAAAAATCAGTTCAATAGGATCTATCTTCTCCTGCTTATAGGTGGCTACGATCTGCTTTTGCAAATATTCCACCCGCTGTTCCAGTTTGGTTTCCAAAACGTCTATTTTTTGGGATATAACGGAGATCAGATCCGTTGTCTGAGCGATTTTTAACTGGTTTAAAGTAATCTGATTGTCATAATAAGTAATCTGACCTCCCAGAGTTTTGGCATTGCCCTGGGCCGTAGCAATTTTTTGATTAAGATCATCGATTAACTGCTGACACTCAGTCTGCTTGTCAGGCTGGTTGCAAACATCGGTCTGATCCGCGCGGACATAAGGCGCCAGGCAGAAATAGCACAAGATAAACAGTGAAAAACCTAATAATTTTTTCATGACTTGAGAAAGCGCCTGGTGGCAATTATCCCTCCCAGACTACCCACTACAACCCCCGTAGCCAATTCACCGGCCAGAAGTTTAAGCATAAACCAAACCGATACCGGTAAAACCGGTATCCCGGAAAGGAAACTGTTTAAGAAATTCATGGAAGATAAAAGCAGAAGATACGAGACTCCCCAGGCAATCACAGCACCAAAAAGGCCGTATATTATGCCCTCCCAAATAAACGGGGCGGATATATAACCGGAAGTGGCCCCGACCAACTGGAGAAGTAATATTTCGTCCCGGCGATTTGCTGCTTTTATTCCTATAATAAGCAATATTATTATTAAAGTGATCAAAATATGTGTACATACAAAAGAAGCACCGATTATGCGTACAGAATTTGTCCATTGGGTTAACGAAGAGACTATATCTTCTGCATATCTGACATCGTCTATCCCCGATTCCTTTTTCAATCGATCGGCAATGTTTTTAAGATCCTGTGGGGTCTTGGCTGAGATTTCAATTGAAGCCGGCAGCATTTCGGCAGTAACAGCTTCAATCAGGAGCGGATCAGATTTATTCAAATCACGATAAAGTTTTAATGCATCATCTTTGGAAACATATTTAAAATCAGAAACCAGCCCGGTGCCTTCAATCCGGTTTTTGATATCCGTGACCTGCTGGTTTGTGGGGACATAATCGGCGTTGAAGTAGGCGTTGACCTGGGGCCGGGTTTCAAAAAAATTGAGAACTGTCTGGGAACCGGCGGCGATTAAAAAAAAGACGCTGGCTAAAAACAAGGTCATGGTCATGATAGAAACCGCCGCAATGGTCTGATAAGGAGCCCTCCGGATACGCTGCCAGGCGACGGTGATAGCTTTAGTCATATCGTCCTGTCGGTTCATCCTTAATTAACCTGCCTTTGTCCAAAGTGATAACCCGCAAACCGTAACGGTTGACTATTTCACTATTATGCGTGGCCATGATAACCGTGGTTTTTAAATGAGTATGAATTTCCTTAATCAGTTTAACAATAGACTGGGCAGTTTTGGGATCCAGATTGCCTGTGGGCTCATCAGCCAATAAAAGTTTGGGTTTGGCGACAATGGCCCGGGCCAAACCCACCCGTTGCAATTCCCCTCCGGACAGCTGGGCTGGAAAAAGCCTGTTTTTACCTTTCAGACCTACCATTTCCAATGATATTTCCACCGCTTGGCGGATATCGGGGGATTTTACTCCCCTGACTTCCAGAGGCAAGGCAACATTTTCAGCCACATTCTGATCATTTAAAAGTTTAAAGTCCTGGTAAACCGTACCGATGTCCCGCCGAAACAGGGGCAGGGCCTGACCTTTGAGCTTTAGCATATCCTGACCATTTACTTCCAGTATGCCGCTATCTGGTTTAAGTTCCCGGATTAATAGCCTTAAAAAGGTGGTCTTTCCTGACCCTGATGCCCCGGTCAAGAAAACAAAATCCCCTTCCGAAACAGACAGAGACACCCGGTCCAGCGCAACCATATTTCCGAATTTTTTGGTGAGATCCCTGACAGTAACCATGGCAGTTTAATCCAAAATTTTCAGTCGCCCGACATCCATCAGCCAACCTGCATACTTCGCCTGCAAAGTTTGTCCCCAGACCTGGACTTTTTTACCGACGTATGAATCCAAATCGACGACCGAGGAAACCAGATAAACAGTTTGGCTGGGGCCGCCGTCCCGGACAAGTTTATGGGTGCCTTCACCCCTGATACCACCAGCCTGAAGGGTCCCCGTGGCGGTATCTTTAAAAGTTGAGGTGTCACTGGAACCGATAATACCTGAGGCGTTGGGGGTAGTGCTGACCGTGTTACCGGTCTGTGAGGCGGCTTTGTCCGCGGCCTGGGGTTTGGCCAGAAAATAACCCGCGACAAGACCAAAAATAACTATAAAAATATATAAAACAAAGAAGCCGTTTTTTGAGGGTGGGGAAGGATGATTTACGGCGGAATGCTGGGGAGTCAAAGTTTGCGGGTCTATAGAAGTTACTAAAGGTTTATCTTCCATAAAATGAGTATAACATACGTTAACCGAAATGAACCCAGAGAAGATATTCGCTGTTACCGCCTTTATCCCCTAAAACCGGGGATAGTTCCAGTCCGCTGATGTTAAAACCCAGGTTTTCGATTTCGTCTTTAACTTTTTGAGCAATTTTTTGGGATTCATGGAGAGCCAAATAAGCTATTTTGGATTCATAGTGGGGTTTGACCAGGGAAATAATGTCTCCGATATTGGTTTTTAAAAGGCCTGCTGCAGCGGGCATAATCAACCTCTGCGGAGTCCAGGAGACATCGACGGTGACCAAATCCATTTTTTCCGGCAAGATGACGTGTAAAGCATTTGTCCGCTCCATAACTACTACCCGGTTTAAACGGCGCAGCTTCCAGTCCAAAACTCCATATCCGGTATCAACGGCATAGACTTTGGCAGCCCCGTTTTGGAGCAGGCAGTCGGTAAATCCACCCGTACTGCAACCCAGATCGGCACAGACTTTACCGGATACGGTTACGGCAAATTTTGTCAGGGCATATTCCAATTTTGACCCGGCCCGGGAAACATA
Source organism: Candidatus Amesbacteria bacterium (assembly GCA_027371535.1). GTDB lineage: Bacteria > Patescibacteriota > Microgenomatia > CAZETR01 > Amesbacteraceae > DAHXMV01. Next base: position 191,696 of record DAHXMV010000001.1, read on the forward strand.
CATAAAGGCAGAAAAATTAATTTTTTAACATCCGGACTTCGGCATCAACAAATTCTTCTATGTTGCCATCCAAAACACTGTCCGCCTGGGAAGTTTCCACTGCAGTTCTTAGATCTTTGACCATTTTATAAGGGTGCAGGACATAAGAACGGATCTGGTTACCCCAGGAAGCAGCTTTATAGTTGCCTTTGAGACTTTTTTCCTCGGAACCGCGTTGTTCCTGTTTTAACTGCCAAAGTTTGGCCTTTAAAAGAGACATGGCAATTTTACGGTTCTGTTCCTGAAAGCGCTGCGTCTGACACTGGACCGAGATACCGGTGGGTTTGTGGGTCAGCCTGACTGCCGTAGAAACCTTATTAACATTCTGGCCGCCATGACCGGTAGCCCGGAAGGCTTCAAATACTATGTCATCGGATTTAATTTCGATCTGGTCATCGATTTCAGGAAGTTCAGGCAATACTTCCACCAGGGCAAAAGAGGTCTGACGCAGATTATCGGCATTAAAAGGAGACTGTCTGACCAACCTGTGGGTGCCCCGCTCCCCCACCAAGAAACCGTAAGCATACGGACCGGTGACGGTGAAGGTTACCGACTTGAATCCGGCCTCTTCACCGGAATTTTGCTCCACCACTTCCACTCCCCAACCCCGGGATTCACAAAATTTAAGGTACATTCTCAAAAGCATAGCAGACCAGTCCATGGCTTCTACCCCGCCCTGGCCGGCATGAATGGATACAATGGCGTTATCAGCATCGTATGGACCATTTAAAAAGGTGGACATTTCGATTTTTTCCAGCTGCCGGGAAAGCCGGTGGACGTTTTTTTGCATTTCTTCCGTTTCTCCCACCATGTCGATTAATTCCAGGGCTTCATCCAAATCTGTCCCCAGTTTGGCGATTTTTGTCTGTTCATCCTGCAAAAAAGCCAGCCTTTTCATAGTATTCTGAGCCCGGTCCCTGTCAGTCCAGAAGTCCGGGTGCAGGGTTTGGGCTTCCAATTCCCTTATTTGCCGTTCCCTGGTGACAGGGTCGAGTTTGGTCTGAATCTGACTGAAACGATTTCCCAGATCCAGAATTGTGGTTTTAAGCTCGTTCATTAGCTGATTATAGCGGAAAGATGGCTCATTTCGCCGAAGACGTAGCAGCAGGCTGACAAACAAAACTTTTTAACTGGTTAAGCTGGTCGGGGGGTAAATTCCTGACTAAATTGACCAGTGTATCCAGGCTGGTATCGGTAATTTTAACTCCCAGGACCACCGGGGAGGTCCCGCCGTGAGTTATCAGATTATCCAGTGTTTGGCTGATTTTCTTCGTAGCATCGGCAATATTTATGTCTCTAACCCGGGTAAGATTTTTCAGACTCAGCCCGGGAGAGGATTTATTTAATTTGGGGATGACAAAGAACAGGAGAAGGACGACAATCCCCAAAAAAACAATGATTTTGAGCAGAAAACCAAACATAATAATCAAGGTTTAGAATACCGCCGAATTTGGTACTGGTCAAACTTAATTAGGACGGGGTACCCAATTCAGGATAACTTTGTGATATCAGATTGATTAAAAGTTTTTCGGCATCGGCTGCTGACATGTTGACATCAGCAGCAGCCGCGTGAGGATGCCCTCCGCCATTTTTAATTTTTCTGGCAATAACACTGACATCCCGGAATTCAGAAAGGTTATTTGAACGCAGACTGATTTTGAAAGCTTCCGGTTTTTTCTGGTAGATTACCGAAATAATTGAAGTATTTAAAACAAAAGAAAAATTATTACAAATATATTCTTTAATGCTGTCTATATATTCCGGCGGTACGTTGAATCGCGCTAGTATTTCATAGTCAACTTTGAAAATGGCGACCTTTGAATTAAAGAGCATTCTGGCATTGGCAATTACAAAACTGGCACATTCCAATACCCGGGGGTCAATACTTTTTAATTTCCAGGCCACTTCCGGCACGTTCAAATGACCCAAATTAACTAAATCCAGGGCAGATTTGAACGTTTGCGGACTGACGGAGCCTGAATAAATGAACTGGCCGGTATCGGAAAACAAACCGGCAAACAAACAAACTGCTGCCGGAGGATTTATCTGCCAATTACATTTCAGGGATAAGAGGTAGACTATTTCGGCAGTGCATGTCCCTTCGGGAATAACCAGATTGATCTGACCGAAAGATTTATTTGAGGGATGATGGTCGATGACCAGAATAGGGATTTTTACAGGTAAAATAACTTCCTCCAAACGGGTAAGGCGATTGAGATTTTCACAATCCGGACAGATTAACAGGTCGAAATCAGACCAGGAAATATCAGCAATATTTTTAATCAAGACTTCATTAACACCGGGGTATATTTCAGGAAACCTGGTTATTTCCGGATTTAATTTTTCTGTACTGAATACGGTCACATTCTTCCCCAAATTCTCCAGGATATGTTTTAGGCTCAGGGCACTACCCAAAGAATCGGGATCGGCTCCCACATGGGTACCAATCAAAATTTCATGACTGTTATTTATCAGGGATATAATTTGAGGAGCAAGTTCTGTAATGGGATCGAACAGCATAATCAAAGATGAATTTTATCAGGATAATCGGTAGTGTATAGTCTGGCAAAAGATTTACGGGCACGATAAAGACGGCCTTCCAGTTTCCTTGGTGAGAGCCCGAGACGGAAACAAATTTCTTTGGCAGACAGATCCTGATAGTATTTCATGTGCAGTAACTGCCGGTATTTTTCTGGCAGGATGTTTAAACAGGCATTGACGGAAGTGCAGAGTTCTTCCAGACTGAGGCGTTCATCAGGAGTTAATGACGGATCTACCAGTGTGTTGAATTTTTCCAGCGACGGAGCAACTATTTTAGATTTATAGTGAATTTCCCGACGGTAATAATCTGCCAACCGATTTAAAGAAATCTTACATAACCAGGTGAAGTAACTGCTTTTGTGACGAAAGGCCCGGAAAGATATAAAGGCAGAGATAAATGTATCCTGGACTACAGACTCGGCAATTTCCAAATCTCCCCCTGTATGTTTCAGCAAAAAATGCAGTATGGGACGGCTGAATTTGCGGTAATTAACTGTCAGATTATCCATATTTTTGGTTTTTGAGGTAAAATCAGGTACAGCGCTTAACACTTGAGCGCTTTTTATATGATATCTGACATCAGAAATATTGCAATTATCGCCCATGTGGACCATGGAAAAACCACCCTGGTAGACGGGATGCTGAAACAGACCCATGAATTTCGGGAAAACCAGGCAGAAATGCAACAAACAACAATTTTAGACAGCAATGCCCTGGAAAGAGAAAAAGGGATCACAATTCTGGCTAAAAATACAGCGGTATTTTACAAAGGGGTAAAAATAAATATTATTGATACTCCGGGACATGCCGATTTCGGGGGCGAAGTGGAACGGGTTCTTAACATGGCCGATGCGGCTTTATTGATTGTAGACGCAGCTGAAGGACCGCTGCCGCAAACTAAATTTGTGCTGCAAAAGGCCCTGCACACCGGATTAAAAATTATCCTGGTAATTAACAAAATCGACAAAAAAGACGCCCGGGTAAATGAAGTACTGGCTGAGTCTGAAGAGTTATTTTTGAAGCTGGCCACCAATACCCAGCATCTGGATTTTCCGGTAATTTATGCGGTCGGACGGGACGGCAAAGCCTTTGACCGGTGTCCCGAAATTTATAATCCAAATGCACCGGGAGATCTGACACCACTGTTTGATCTGATTCTGAAAGAGGTGCCCAATGCAGTAACAGGGACAGAAGAGCCGCTGCAAATGCTGATTTCGACACTGGACTTTGATAATCATCTGGGCAAATTGGGAATCGGCAGAATCCGAAGGGGGAAAATTTTCAAAGGCCAGAGAGTGGTGCAGTTAACCCCGGAAAAAATCTTAGGCACATTTGTGATTGAAAAACTTTATACCAGCCACGGGATTGTCCGGGAAGAAATTGATGAGGCCGGCAGCGGGGATATTATTACTCTCGCCGGGGTCAAAGACATCGAAATCGGGCAGACAATCTGTGATCCGGCCGTTCCCCTGGCTTTACCGACAATCACAGTCGAAGAGCCGACTCTGAAAATTACCATCGGGGCAAATACCTCCCCATTTGCCGGAAGAGAAGGCAAGTTTGTTACCAGCAGACAGATCGGTGAAAGATTAACCAGAGAAAAAGAGACGAACCTAGGCCTAAGAATTAATGAAATCGGCGGAGGGATATTCGAGGTAGCCGGACGGGGAGAACTTCATCTGGCAATTCTGATTGAAACCATGAGGCGGGAGGGCTATGAGATGGAGGTGTCCAAACCGCAGGTGATTTTAAAAAACGGCCTGGAACCATACGACGAAGTGGCCATTGAAGTACCCGATGAATACGTAGGCGAAATCACCAGCGAGATGGGCAAACGCCGGGGGGAAATGCTGGATATGAAAGCCGACGGTAAGGGCGACACAAAAATGGTTTATAAAATTTCCCAACGGAACATGATCGGAGCCAGAAATACTTTGCTGACTGCTACCAGGGGCACAGCAGTGTTAAATAACGTATTTGCGGGATATGACCAGCCAGGGCCGGTTATCGGGGATTTAAGAAACGGCGTTCTGACTGCATTCGAAACCGGTAAAGCGCTGGCTTATTCTCTGGAGGCGGCCCAGCAGAGAGGGGTGACATTTATAGAACCCAACGAAGAGGTGTATGAAGGGATGATTGTGGGATTGAACAACCGGGAAAATGACATCGATATGAATGTGACGAAAGGAAAACATTTAACAAACACCCGGTCGGCCAATAAGGACATCCGGACCATATTAACCCCGGCGTATAAAATGAGCCTGGAACAGGCACTGGATTTTATTGAAGATGACGAACTGCTGGAAGTGACGCCACAAAGCCTGAGGATGCGTAAAAAATTGCTCAATAAAATTGACCGGATCAGGTATAAGAGATCAGCAAATTCTCGACTTCAGTCCAATTAACCACGTTCCACCAGGCTTCCAGGTATTCAGAGCGGCGATTCTGATATTTGAGATAGTAAGCGTGTTCCCAAACATCAACAGCCAATAAAGGATTTTTTTGTTCTGTTAACGGTGAATCCTGATTGGAAGTTTCCATAACCGACAGATGATCATGATCAATAACCAGCCAGGCCCAGCCGCTGCCGAAGTGATTTTGAGCCACTGAAAGAAACTTTTCCCTGAATGTATCCAAATTGCCGAAATCCCGATTAATGAGCTTTAAGACTGCGGTCGTGGGAGAAGGTTTAGCCGGGCTCATCCATTTCCAAAACCGGGCATGATTATCAGCGCCACCGGCGTTGTTTTTAACTTTCTGGCGGAAATTTTCCGGCACTACCGAAGGATTTTTTAATATTTCTTCGGGACTTTTAGCTAAAAGATCCGGTAAACCCGATAATAAATCATTGTAATTCTTTACATAAGCGGCGTGATGTTTGTCGTGGTGGAAAAGCATGGTTTGCTTATCGATATAAGGCTCCAAAGCATCTGCCGGATAAGGCAATTCGGGAAGTACAAACATATGATTTATATTAACACAGGATAAAAAGAAAAATGTTAGAGATCAGACTTTTTCCAAATGATATTTTCCCTGACCAGGGTCGGGTATTAACCGAATATGGTCGCCGGATTTGATTTCCCCTTTTAAGATAGCCTTTCCCAGAACATCACCTAAAACAATGTCCACTACCCGGTGCATCGGCCGGGCACCAAATTCGGGTTCAAAACCGTCTTCAGCGACTTTTTTGCATAACGCGTCCGTGACTTCAAGATACAGATTCTGTTTCTTCAGATTTTCCACCAGGCTGGTCAAAGACAGGCAGGCAATACTTTCAAGTTCCGTTTGGGAGAGCGGTTTAAAAACTACCACACCGTCAAAACGGTTGAGAAATTCGGGCGAAAACAAGCCGTTTTTCTGCACATAGTTAATAATTTCCTTCTGTAATCCGTCCGGATCCATATTGGCGGAAACATACTCGCGGATTTTTTCCGCCCCGGCATTGGAGGTGGCGATGACAAACAGATGACGGGCAGAAACTTTTTTACCGAATGCATCAGTAATACTCCCCTCATCCAACAGAGATAAAAATAAATTATAGACTTCAGGAGGGGCTTTCTCGATCTCGTCCAATAATAATAGACTGGCAGGTTTATTTTTTATCGACGAAGTCAACAGACCGGGCTGATTCTTATCGATGGATCCGATCAGCCGCTCCAATCCTTCCCGTCCGGCATATTCGGCCATATCAAAACGGATGATATACTGCTCGGACCCGTAATAGACTTGGGCCAGGGTTTTAGCGGTCTGGGTTTTGCCTACACCGGTGGGCCCCAGGAAAAGAAAGGAGCCAACCGGCCGATTTTCGTTTTTAACACCTACGGTGCGTGCCCTGAGACTTTGGGCAATTAAAGTCACGGCCTGATCCTGTCCGACCAAATTTTTATGCAACACACTTTCCAGGTCTGCCAACAGGGATTTTTCCTTCTGGGTTAAATGGGCCAGAGAAATCCCCGTCAATTCAGCCAGGACGGAATTAACATCGTCAGGACCTGCCCGGAGAAGATTATTCTTTTCCAGATAGACGACCAGATGGTCCAATAGTTCCAGGGCTTTTTCCGGAAAAGGCGTGTCAGTGATATATTTGTCACAGCCCTCCAGCAGGGTATTTAATGACTGAACAGAAAAGACGATGTGTTTAAGTTTTTCCCAACGGGAGGCGGATTCAAAAATAATCAATAAGGCGTCTGCCTCGGAAACCGGGGGCACTTCCACGGGCTGAAAGTACTTTCTCAGGCGGTTATTAGGAAAAATAAAACGGTCATACTCAACCTGCGAACTGACGGCAATAATCTGCAGTTTTCTTTTTTCCAGATGTTTTTCCAATAAATCGGTAAAATCCATACCTTCCACATCGGGGTGGGTAAGACGGTGAAGATCCTTGATAACCAGGATAATATTTCCGGCCTGCGAAGCTTCGGAAAGAATCTCCGAAAGCTTGGTTTTTTTCTGGTTAATATCCAGGGATTGGGAAAGCAAGAAATTATAATCCAGTTCCAGAACCCGCTTATAAACCAAATCCGAACCTAATTCACCCTCCATTGCCCGTTTGGCAAATTCCAAAACCACCGTTTTTTTTCCCACTCCGGGCTGGCCAACCAAAATCACACTGTGACCTCCGGTAAGTTCCCTTTCGATACGGTTAACCAGCGATTCTCTACCGATTAGATGGTGAGAAAAATCCTGCGGCAGACTAAGGTCAGTCGAAATTTCATTCAATTTCGGGGTATATCCAAAAAGCAGTTCCAGTCCCAAACCGGGACGGCCTAGTTTCAGGTTTTCATCATCAGCTTCGGACTTATCACCGTAAACCGTGTCCCACCACCGGGCGGCCATTTTCAAATCCGCAAATGTCGCCTTTAGTTCTCTCAGCTCTTCTTCCTGCCAAACACCATCAGTGATAAATTTATTAATCAATTCTTCCAGAGTGGCCGGGATAAAACCGGAAAAATCCAAACCGGCATTTCTTGAGACAGAAATCAGGGCGGACTCTTCCAAACCGACCCGGGAAAGCCAAAATTTTCCCGGACCGGAAGACAAAAAGATACTGACCGTGTCTTCCGGGTGACGGGAGAAATTTCTTATTAAATTGGCAAATAAGCGCTGATGCTGCCTGTCACTTGTGAGATAGTAAGGGATACCTATAAATGGCAGGCCGACCCAAAAAGCCAAACCTATCAAGCCAACCAGAAATGTGGGGGCAAATGCCAAAATACCTAATATCAACAAAAACAGTCTGACAATGGCTCCTATCCCGCGGGAAATTAGGTTATAAGAAAATTGGCGGAAAGCCTTTTCAAGATTAAAACCGATAATGGTGTCATTGTCCACCAGCCTTTTCCAGGGATAAAAAAGGGTGGGTATCAACTGCGGCAGTGAAAAATAATGCACTATCCACGCCATCAGGCGATACCATCTTTTAAGGTATAAATTCAAGCCTTCGGAATAATGCCAGGAGATAAATTCCATGCCTACTTCGATGATAGCATATGCAGATTAGCGGTTTTGGTTATAATTGAAGGATATGGTGGAAAAAAAGAGACCACTGAGGATATTGTTTGTCGGATCAGAAATGTGGCCTTACGCCAGTGCGGGGGGCCTGAGCCGGGTGATGTCTTATTTGCCCGGGGCGCTAATGAGGACAGGTGTGGATGCCCGGGTGATGATACCCAAATACGGGATGATTGATACCGAAAAATATAAGTTCAAGAAAGTGGTGATGGGATTAAAGGTACCCACGGGAAAAATTGACAAAGAGCCGATGATAATCTGTAATGTCCTTTCCCACCAGCTGCCGGGGTCGGCGCTCACCTATTTTCTGGAAAACAGAGAGTACTACGAACTCAGGGCCAATGTTTATCAATATGCGGATGATCATATCCGCTGGGGTTTACTGCAAAAAGGAGTCTGGGAGTTTATCCGGGCATATGATGATTGGGTGCCGGACATCGTCCATTGCCATGACTGGCATACAGGCCTGACTGCGAACTTTTTTAAACAAACCTACAGAAAGATTGAAAAGCTGGATAATATAAAGACGGTTTTTACCATTCATAATCTGGGTTTCCAGGCGCCGTACGACCACAGATTTGTGAATCCTCTTGATGAGGATAACGGTAACCGGGAGATACCGGATATACTGGACGGAGAGTTTGCAAAGCTGAATAGCATGCGCAGAGGAATCATATATTCGGATCTGGTGACCACGGTATCTCCTACATATACCAAGGAAATATTAACAAAAGATTACGGAGAAGGTTTGGACGAGCTGTTAGCCTCGGTGAAATACAAGCTGGTGGGGATACTCAACGGTCTGGATTATGATGATTATGATCCCCTGACAGACGTAAATATCACACAAAATTACAAGAAAGGCGAATGGGTCAGCAGATTGAAGAATAAAACCGCCCTGCAACAACAGTTTAATCTGAAAAAGGGTAACGATATACCCATGTTTGGTATCTCTTACCGTCTGACTGATCAGAAAGGACTGAACCTCGTTACCGATATTATGGAAACGATAATTAACGAATTTGATGCCCAGTTGGTGGTCAACGGTGACGGCGAAGCTATTTATAAAACTTATTTTCTGGAGCTGTATAAAAAATATCCCCAGAACATAGGGCTAAATCTGGTATACGATGAAGTATTACCCAGACAAATATTTGCGGGAGCGGATTTTCTTTTACATCCATCAAAATTTGAGCCCTGCGGGATTGTTCAAATGGAAGCCATGGCTTACGGCTGTATACCCATAGTCCGGGAAGTCGGCGGTCTGGCCGATACGGTGGTAGACGAAGAAAACGGATTCACCTTTTCGGAATTTAAACCGAGTTCACTGCTGTTAACCATGGCCAGGGCGGTAGAACTGTTCAGGCACGGGGAAATAATCAAACACATGAGAGCCGCCTGTATGGAACAGGATTTTTCCTGGAAAATTGCCGCTGAAAAATATCTCAGAAATTATAAAAAGCTGGTGGGAACAAAGTAGATGGACCGTAGGCCAATAATTTTAGTGTTAGGCCAAGCCGCGGGAATATTGGGATTATTTTTTTTCACTCTGGTAATCCTGACCAGTCCTGTACGCTTAGTGCCTTTTTTAGACAATGCGAACCTGTTAATACATGAGTCAGGACATACATTTTTTGCCCCTTTGGGGGAATTTATGGGTTTTTTGGGCGGATCACTAACGCAGTTGCTGGTCCCGGCAGCCTTTGCTCTATATTTTTGGTATTCGGGACATAAATTCTCCCTGGCGGCCTGCCTGTTTTGGACAGGGGAAAATCTGATAAATATCAGTGTCTATATCCGGGATGCCAGATCACAGTTATTACCGTTAATTAATAACGGGATTAATGATTGGAACTGGATATTGGGCAAGCTGCAGATGTTACAGTTTGACCAAGTAATCGGAGGTATTGTCTATGATGCGGGTTTGGCGATCTGCCTGGGCAGTCTGGTTTGGGCAATAATTATTTTTTATAACCGCACCAAGGGCCTACGTCTGCAAAAAACTTCCACGTGATAAAATCCCGGTCATGGCTAACCAGGAGACTGCAGCTGAACAAAATATAGTCATATTCAATCGTGAATGCGGAAACACCTACCCGGAATCCGTGGAGCAGATAATGGTAGATTTATGGCCCGGGGCTATCGGATGCATGGGAATTGACCAGTTTGAAAAAAATCCACAGGCGGCTGCCGGATACAATCTGGTGGTCGGAGGGGGTGATGAAACCATCAGGAACGCTGCAAATAAAGCCAGACTTTACGGGTCAAAAATATATCCCCTGCACTTTGGTACAGCCGGATCCATACCTCAGGAATTTGGCTATAAAAGAACATTACAGGAGACCATCTATATGGCTAACCAGCAAACCCAAATTGAAGGGGTGAAAATGTACGTCCGCAGAATATTAAAACAGTTGAATAACAGGAAGGTTTTGGTAGAGATATCCCCGGGAACAGTAACTACAAGTGAGACTGAATATTTTGTCTGGTCGGCCGGTATCGGTAAAGGGGCCAAGGCCCTGGCTGATATCGACAGTTGGAGAAAAAAGGGCCTCAGGTATGAGATGAGGGTGTTAAGAGCTCTTTTGGAAGCGGCAGGCAGTTTCAGACAAAGCCGCGTACATGAGATGACTATTCCTGAAAAGGATCTACAAATACAGATTATAGAAGCCGAAATAATAAAAGATCCGTTCAATTCAATTGGCGGGGTGCCGATAGTGCCGAAAATACCGGGAAATAAAGTCTTATTTATTGAAGCTCCGAATGAAAAAAACTTCACGGATAAATTTGTCAGAGTTTTTATAGACGGGGCTTTAATGATTTTCGGGAAACCCAGAATGGCCGGGGGGAATAGAAATCTCCGAAACTTCAGGACAGGTGACTGTTTCAGGGAAACTAGAAAACATTCATGTGGATTCCAGTGTAAACATAAGACGCAGGGGTAATAAAATAGTTGTGATACCACAGCCAGACCCGGAAATCCTACCTAAATACCTGTTTTGGCGGAATACTGAATGCTAATAAGCTTCAAAAAAGGGAAAGTTCCTTACCGGTCCTGTTTTGACTTTAAAATCTTTAATCTTAATCGGGGAAGGAATGGTTTTACACCATTCAACAAACTTTTCCAAATCACTGTTTTGGCCTTCTACTGCCAAACTCACACCTCCGTCCGGTTCATTCCTTACCCAACCGGTAAGATTAAGATTTTTGGCTTTTTGACTGCAGCTATAACGAAATCCAACACCCTGCACCCGGCCGGTGACGAAAATATCCAAATGAATTTTGAGCATCAGATTTCAGACCGCCTGTAAAATTTCCCCCGCATGACCTTTGGGAGTGACGTGGGGAAAAACCTTATTTATTATACCTTTGGGATCTATCAGGTAAGTCATTCGCCTGGTTCCGGTAAATTCCCGGCCCATAAATTTTTTAGTGCCCCAGGCACCGTAATTTTGAATGACGGATTTGGATTCGTCACTTAGGAGGGGGAAATTGAGCTTATATTTACCGGAAAATCCGGCATGAGAAGTGACAGAATCTTTAGATATTCCCAACACTATAATTTTTTTATCGGCCAGATCTTTGAAACTGTCTCTGAATTCACAGGCTTCCACGGTACAACCCGGGGTATCATCCCTGGGGTAAAAATAGACTACCACCCACCTGCCCCGATAATCACTTAACCGATGCAGTTTACCATCCTGATCGGGCAGGGAAAAATCCGGGGCATGGGTACCGACAGCCGGTTCCATATAATATTAAACTCAGGATAACACAATTTTCATAATATAACCCGAACCTCTTAAAGTATAAATGAGAGGTTTATCATTAATACCAACTTTAAGTTTACGCCGCAAATAACGAAATTAGGTTTCGATAATATTTGACATACCGGAATAATCATAATTCCAGATATTATCCATAATCCGCTGTTTGGTCAGGACTACATTTGGATGGCGCAGGAAGTACTCCAGTAAAGCAAATCCGCGGCCGGCGGCTTTTTTTCTGTCTAAAAATTTGCGGACTTTTTTAACCAAACCGGTCAACGAAAAAGGCTTTGTCAGGTAATCATCCGCCCCGGCATTCAAAAAAGACACCGGCGAACAATGAAGATCTTCCGGAACCAATACCGGTACAGAAAAAGCAGGGTGTTCCCGACGCAGTCTGTGAAGGTAATCCAACAAATCTCCTCCGGCAATTTCCACATCGGCTATCAGCAGGTTGAATTTACCCACGCGGTTTACCGGAGGTAATTCATCCACCCGGAAGACCAGACAAATTCCGAAACCATCCGCCATCAAACCCCGCCTGATAAAATTAGCGATTTTGGCTTCCGATTCGGCTACCAGAATATGCATACAGGAAAAACAATTTAGGTGAAAAACTATGGGAATTCTGTGAGATTTTAATCAACTCCACGAAATCAGATATACCACAGCTACCAAAAGTCCCAAACCCGCAGTTACCAAAAACCCGGTACTTAAAGACAGGGCGGTAATTACAAAACCCATGACCAGAGGTCCGGCAGTCTGACCAATATCCATCACAGAGCTGAGGGCACCTAAAAAACTACCCAGTTCATTTTGTCTGGAAAGTTCAGCTACCCGGGCGCTGGTGGCCACGGTCCCAAAAGACATCCCCAACCCAAATATCAATCCTATACCTACAAGAACAAAAAAATTACCCGAGACAGTAAACAAAGCGGCTGACAGACTTAAAACAAGCAGGCCGAATACAATCTGCAAACGTTTATCAATCCGGTCTGCCAACCGCCCGAAAAACGGCTGGGTCAGGGCTATGCTAAAAACCTGAAGTGAAAAAATCAGGCCTATTTCAGCCGAAGCTATGCCTTTCGACGCCAGATAGAGCGGCAGAAAGGTTTCGTACACCCCGTATATAAAGTAGGTGATTAATTGAACCAGCGAGGTCATAAAAACCGGGCGGCTGTGACCAAAATCAACCAGGGTCAGTATCAGACTGCGGATATTAAAGCCGCCTGTTATCCGGATAGCAGGCGCTGTTTGACGGGGAATTAAGACGGTAAATATCAATATCGGCAGAGAAAGCAAAAAGGCTGCCAAATAAACCAGCCGGAAATTTGCCAGATGCCCCCAATAGGCAAAATACTGGATGATAAAACCTCCCAAAAGCGGAGCCAGCATCCGGCCAAAAAGGGTGGAGGATGAGTACAGACCCAGACCTTCAGCCCGGCGGTGCTCATAGACACTGACTATCAAGGCTGCGGCAATCGGGCCTAAAATGGCCGTGGCCAACCCGTGAAAAAACCTGACCGGCAGGAGCCACCAGGGATTGGTAACCAGGAGATAGAGCAGAGGGGCCAAAGTAAAAATAAAAGCTGCGACCAGCAGCAGTTTCTTTTTTCCCAGTTTATCGGCCAAAAAGCCGACCGGAAAGCTGAATAAAATTCCCGCCAAGGGCGAAAGTGCCGATAATATGCCCAGTAATGAAGTGTCTGCCCCCAGACTTTTGGCAAACAGCGGCAGAACGGGATTTTTGGAGATGGTGGTGGAAAAAATCCCGAAAAAACCAATCAGACAAAGCAAATAAATAATTTGTTTATTATGATCCGAGGTTTTTTCCGACACAGTCAGATTATGCCAGCTTTATATATCAGAATAAATAACCTATAATTATTTATGGTTAAAAAAGAAAAAGATGACCTTTCCAGAATTTTTAAAATCTTTTGGGAAAACCCAATCATTAAACCGGTGAAATACACTATTTCTCGAGGTCTTTTTTCATTTCTTCAAATTGTTTTTTATCAATTTCCCCTTTGGCATAGCGCTCCTTCAGAATATCCAAGGGAGTTTTTTCGGGTCCTTCTGTCCATGGATGGTGACCCGAATACATGAATAATCTGTAAAACAGAAATATTAACACCAGCCAAAATAGTACAGCGGGGATAAGGCTCAATAAACTCCAACCTCCCCAAGGATAATACCAGCTATATCTCATCATAGTTTCCGATTAAACCACAACAAACTGAGAAAAGGCTGACAGATGATTTGAATATTCCGGAATAGAATTACTAAAACCAGGAAGGAACAAATCGCCGAAGGCGGTGAATGATTCAGGGCAAAAACAATTAGTGGCTGTTGCCATACGACTAACGGCCAGAAAAACGGGAAAATACCGGATCACTCAACTTATGGGCGGGGTTGCTTCTGGGTTTCGAAAACTTCGCGGAGAGTTTTCCTGGCTTCAGCAACTATTTTCGGACTCACATGATCCGGTAAACGGACTACAATACAGACGGGATTCTTACCCTGGAGCAAAAATTGGAAAGATCTATTTGAGCCCATAAACAAAACATTTTTATTTTGGTGATGAATTACAGTCACCGGGACATCCGTGCCATACCGCCGACTAAACAGCTCTTCCGCTTCTTCCAGGACGCATTCTTCCAGGGCGGCAATAAATAAATTTTCGGGAAGTATTTCCTGCCGGTAGACTAAGGTATTGTCCGGATCAAGATCGTAAAGCTCCAAAACGGAATTTACCGACCCTTTGACCCGGTTTTTCCATTCTTCATCTGCCACATCGGCCAATAAAACATCAAGATCGGTCATACGGTTTTAGTTTAACACATAACGATTCAAATTTACTCTTCGAACACCTGAGTCTGAAAGACGGAAATGACCGACTGCGGATCTTTGTAACAGTCAGCAGGCAATCCGGCCTTTTGCAGGCAAAGCTGTTCCAAAAAGGCGGTTTCATCCCAGTGATTTTCCGCGGCTACCTGGGGGAGAAAAGTGCCTGCATGCCGGCCATTTTGAATTACCACCCCATCCCGGCCATAACGGATCATCCGCCAGGAAGAAATTTGTTTGGGCGGGGTCATGACGGATAATTCAATGTGAACCCGGTCCAGATCGCTTTTTGGCAGCGGATCAAATCTGGGATCCTGAGCAGCGGATTTAACAATAGTCCGCTGAATAACCCGGTATAAAGGATCCGCGGGTTCAAACTCACCGATACAGCCGCGCAGTTGTCCGTTTTGGGTAAGAGTCACAAATACCCCCAGGGGTTTTAACAGATCGGGGTTTTTGGGTTTTTCCGAACGGAATTTTTTACCGTTTAAATAATCCGCCAGGGCCTGCCGGGCTATTGTAACCGCTTCTTTCTCGGCAGGCCGGGAGAGGATGATTTTCGGCGATTCCAATTGATCTTTTACCCCAACAACCGCACCATATCCGACTACCCGGGCAGGATCACCTCCCGGAATATCTCCGGAATTGGCATATTTAACCAACTGAAAATCGGTAATATTTAATTTTGCCGCCACCAATAAGGCGATTTTTATGGCTTCCTGACCGCAGGCACTGGTAGCCAGATTTGAATAATTTTTGTCAGCTTGTTTATCGATGACCTGTGTAAATTTCCCAACCTCTCCCGTAAGGATGGCTGCCAGAGTCTGGTGGTCAACGATATTTGCCGTTTGCCGGTCGGGATAATGCGACAGGTCAGTACTGACCACCAGTAAAGTATCGTCATCAAAATTATCGGCAATGGCAGCAGCTAATTGATCCCGCAGGGTTTCTGAGGGCTGGCTGACTAAAATGGGAACTATGGTAAAGTCTTTCATTACAGACTGCAAAAAGATCAACTCCATTTCCAGAGAATGTTCATTTAAATGAACCGAGGCATCTGACCGGATGCCGATAGCGGGATTGATCAAATATGCTGCCAAAGCGGCATTGACGGGGATATCCCCCAGCGGGGTGCGCCAGACACCGTCGGGAAAAACAGCTGCCTCGGTAAAAGCATAATTATGGCTGGGACCTAAAAGGATGATTTTGGAATATTTAAACCCTTGAAGCTGGTCAAAACCGGCCGCAGCCACATAACCAGCATATTCAATACCGGCATGGGGAACAATCAGGATCCGGGGTTTTTGGGTGACGGTTTTTTTGGCCCCGGCCAAATCAATACGCATGACTGCCCGGAGGGATATGGGGTCGCCGGGATAAAAAGAACCCGAAACGGCGGGGTCTCTGATAACTGCGGCCGCATCCGGGTTTTGAGAGTTCGGAGCAAAACTGAGACCGGACTGGGGAGAAATGGTATTCCGGGGAGAGTTTTTTTTAAAAATTAAAAACCATATCAGAAAGACGGCGACAACCAAAACCGACAAAACAGCTAAAGGTTCCCTGGAAGCCCCCATTGAAAATAATTATAACCCCCGCGTTAACAATAATTATTTTTTTGACAAAATGATTCCAAACGGTCAAAAGCCAGATTAATTATCTGCGGACCGGCGGAAAAAGACAGGCGTAAATGTCCCTTGCCGGACGGACCCATACTATCACCGGGAATGGTGATGACTTGAGCCTCATCAACCAGGCGTTTGGCCAAATCCAGGGCAGATAAACCGGGAGGTAGGATTCTGGGAAAAAGATAAAAAGATCCATGAGGCGGATTGAAGGCAAAAAGTTTTGACAGAGATGCCATCCGCTGACAGATAACTTCCCGGCTTTTGGTAATTTCAGATTTAAATTCTTTCATCGCCCCCTGACCGCGGGGATCATTCAAAACAATCGTCGCAGCCACGATGGAAATTGTGGCGGGGTTAAGGGAAAAGTGCAGGTGAATGCTGGATATCTTTCTGATAATTTCAGGATCAGCCACCACATAACCGATTCGCCAGCCGGTCATGGCAAATTCTTTGGAAAAACTTTTGGAGAGGATAATTCTTTGCCGAAGTTCGGGTATGAACATCGGACTATAAAGTTCCCGGTCATAGGTCAGGTAAGCATAAGCTTCATCAACCACCAAATATAAATTATGCTTCAGGATAATACGGGAGAGTTGTTCAACCTGTTCCCGGGAAAGGACGGTGCCGGTGGGATTATTGGGGTTTGTCAGAATCACAGCTTTGGTTTTGGGGGTGACGGCAGCGGTTAATTTGTCCATATCCGGGGACCAATCGCGTTTTTCATCCAGGGGAACAAAGACCGGTTTGGCCTGGGCCAGGGCCAGCTGGGACAGATGCAGGGGGTAGCCGGGGTCAAAATAAATGACCTCGTCTCCCGGTTCCAAAATAGACATCAAAGAGGCAAACAAACCCCCGATGCCGCCCAAAGTCAGATAGATCTGATTGCGGTCCGGTGTAAATCCGTATTTTTCCGATATATCTTTAATCAAAAGTTCTTTTAAAGGAGACTGAATCTTATCGTTTTCGGAGTTGTACGAACCCAAGAGCGGATCGGTTTTGGATCTGGCATATAATTCGTCATAAACAAATTGCGGGGTTTTAAACTGAGGAGCACCCTGGCCAAGAGAAATGACGTCAGAATAGCGGGCGGCGTAACTCATGATGGTGCCGATGCCGGAATCGGGGACATCCGCCACACGGCGGGAAAAATTATAATTGCCCATGTTTATCTCTATTTTAGCAAAAGGCCTCAGGGGACGCAGGCAGAAGTGCCGGTAAAGCTCTTTGTACCGTCCGGGCGGGTGCAGTAAGTTCCGACATTGACCAACCTCTGACTGCCACAGGTAACATATACCTGGGGGCTACTTAGCCAACTGGTAGAGCACAACTGGTTATTGGCGGGGCACCAGTTATACCCACTGAAACCATAACCGGTATACCAGGTGCTCGAAGTACATCCGGGTGAAGCAGTGACGTTGACAGTGACATAATTTGACCATGGTATTTGGACAGGATTGATACGGGTTTCTCCGCTGACAGCTTCGTTTGGCACCCAGATTCTAAAAGGAGAATAATAAGTTCCGACTCCACCGGGGTTTGATACTCTGACCAAGCCATTATCTACCCACAGCCACTTACGGCCATTACCAGATTCCAGATAACCGGTATAGGGGGGAGAAACTCTCAGATAATATCCCTGATTTTGGCCGACGGAAACCGCGGAAGAATAATTAACCCCGTCGGAGCTGACCTGGACAGTTAACTGCGGGTTCTGAAAATAATTTTTTAACTTCATGACAAAACTGGGATTTTGGATGGTGTCATCCCAGCAGTCGCTATCAGACGCACACATCGGCGAGTATTGGTTTGCCGCACCGGCATAGCGATTAAAAGTTTTTGAGATCATCTGGACCAAACCGATACCTTTGACATAATACCAGGATTCTCTGTTGGCCATATCGGTATAAGCAGTCTTGAATCCTTCATAGTAGTCTATCCGCAGGGCTTCACCGGAATAATTAAACTGACCCGGGCCATAATTAATATTCACATAATCTTTATCGACACGAATTTTCCAGGAGCCCAGATAGTTCGGATCGGGGTTGGTGACCAACATCGTCGGGACGTAAGGAATTCCGGCCTGTACAGGATAATAAGAAGTCCCCTTCTGGTAATTAATGTATGGCAAAGCAGCTGTTTTGGGAGCCAGATTGTATGAGGGGTACTGAGTACCGGTATTTTTGTAAACGTGCGAACCTAACTCGCCGGAAAAATTGATGTCATGCCAGCCCCAGGAAGTGTCCGGCCGGCTGTAATTGGTGTCAGCAAAACCCCAGATAAAATTATTGTAACCGGGTATGGGAGAATAATAGAAGTTGGGGTCGGTAATAAACCAGCGCAGATCACGTTTGCCATCGTTGACTCCGGGAATGACGGCCGCCCAGTAAAGGTTGGGGTTGGTTTTGGTATAACGCCAGGGAATGATATTGATGCCGCTTTTGGAAATTTCCTGCTCCATCTGAATCCGGGTGGTCCCGGTAGTACCGGTCAAATTGTCGGTACTATCATAAAGATAGGTATAGCCCGGTTTATAAACAATATAATCAGTCATGTTATAAACCGGCCGGGAGTTGGTCAGTGTGCCGGTAAAGGTAATTCTGGCGGGATTGCTCCAGTCATAAGCAGTCCCGGCCGGCCGGACCCGAAAATTAGTTGAGAAGTTATTTGGCCATGGGCCATCCAGATCAATCCGGGCAATTCCCTGCTGATTTGACCGGTAAGTCCCCCAGTTGGCGGTGGTAATCCAGCCGCTACAATTATTACCCGCCCCGTCACATCTTTGGGATAAAACATCAAAATTGGCGGAACACGGCTGGCCACCGGAGGTCACATGAACATAGTATTTTGTAGGCACGCCAGATGGCAGGGAAATACTGCCGGACGGGGTCTTGCCATCTGCGGAGACCTGCAAAAGGATATAACCGCAAGAGGCAGCCCGGCTTTTGAATATCTGTTTGCGGAAGACGCCAAAAGTGATTCCCAAAGCCAAAATCACCAGCAGAGATATCAAAAAGAAGATTTGTTTGGAGAATTCGGATCTTTTGACCACTAGACAGAGAGTGACATATTTTTTATAACCAGTCAAGGGAAGAACATAAACTTATAGCAGTAGCCTGATGTGATCTTTATCGATAAGAATAGCCTGGCTTTCATTGATTTTGGTCAGACGGAATTTTTGTCCGAAATCCCGACAGATGCCGTCTATTATCTCCTGATATTTGGGATTATCCGCATGGGGCACGGGTACAAAATCCACCAAACCCAGACCCCGATAGTCATTTAGTTTGGGGCCCAGATGCCGATGGTCAAAATAAGTATCAATTTCCACATCCGGCCCGGCCAATACCGAGCCTGCGCTGGCCCCGATATAAATTTTTCCCTCATCCAGCAAATTTTTTATAATCTGATCAAAACCGCTTTTTTTCACCTCATTAAGCAAATAGCTGGTGGTGCCTCCGGAAACAAATATTAAATCTTTGGACCGGAGTTTATTTAATAATTTGTCTTTGGAATAAGCTTTTAAATCAATGTCTGCGACAGAAAAACCCAGATCGAGAAATTTCTGCCGGTCGGCTGCCAACCAGGGTTTTTCGGAATATAAATCAGCCGCGGTGGGGATGAAAGCCACGGATAATTCCCGGGGAGGTGCGGGCAGATAAGGAAGCAGCAATTGTAAAGTTCTTGAAGCCTGAGAAGTCAGAAATACAGTCATTAGAATATAGTTTATATCAGGCGTCAAGTAACCCTTTTCTTAGACCGGTTTTTCTAAACACGCTTGGAGTTGATGGTAATACCGGAGTTTGAATTTTGTGGGAGGCATTTTCAGGGTAGTGTGAATCCTTTTGTGGTTGTAATAGTTAATAGCCTGATAGATAGCTTCCACCAGTTCTCCGAGGGTGCCGAAACGATCAAATTCCAACCCTAAATCAGTCATAAAGATAACCCACAACCTTACGGTCGGGGATTCAAGTTAGGTTGGTTGAATTAAACCCGTTATTTCCCATCAAGGCCAACAGGTTAAAATGGCCCATCAGAGGGTTATTAATGATGTATGACAATTCGTCCCAGACGAAACTATTGGCCAAAATATGAATATAAATTACAAACCCGATGAGGATAAAAAAAGGACGGCTTTTTTAACAGTCAGCGGACGGAACCAGTCGTTTTGAGTGGAATCTTTGGCACCAGGCACAAGGCTATTATAAGACGACCGGCGGGTTAATGAGTCAGCGTGTAGACGGTCATTTTGGCAGACATGCCATTTTTGATATCCGGATTTTGACCGGCGTCATACCGGGCATAAACTGTGAATTGCTGGGTGGGACGTTCCGATGACGTGGAAAATGAAAATACCGGGGCTACGGCACTGGGGGAAACTTCATCAATATATCCCCAAAAAGTCCGTCCCGGTAAAGCATCGACGGTAAAAGAAACCACCTGGCCGACTTTGATGTCCGTCAGGCCCTTATTTTCATCGATGGTACCGACCACCCTCAGGTTAACCGGCCGAATCATCTGTATCAGCTGTGTTTGAGGCCCAACAACAGAACCGGTTAAATCGGGGGCTAAGATAATAAGGCCGTCGGCAGCCGCCCGAAGGGTTTCCGAACCTACCACGGCCAAAGCGTCACCAGGGCCTACCAGCTGGCCTTCGCGAACATCCATTTCCAAAACTTTAGCGGTGGATGAAGGCGAAACCGTGATTACCGGGGCCTGGATGGTGGAATTGTCGATAAAAACCCGGCCGCGGCCGAGCTGATAAAACAAGAAAATTCCCATAATAATCAGCAGACAAAGAATTCCGGCAAAAATTTTAACCTGCGGACGATTTAAAAAAGCCGATGCGGGTTTTTTCATAGCAGAGGATACTTTGGAGCGGTTAAAGATTTCGGATCGGTAATAATCCTGTCCCGGGGAGACAACCCGGCGGTAACTTCGATTTTATCCCCATGAACAGCTCCCACAGTCACTTCTCTCAGCTGAGACTGACCGTTATTATCTACCCAAATATACCGGCCGCCCAGGACTGTCCAGGCAGGCACCAGAGCTACATTTTCGGAATGGGTGGTAATAATGGCAGTGCCGGTCATGTCCAATTTGGCGTTTTTTTGCAATTGGCTATTTTCGATATCGACCTGATAAACGGACTGGCCGCCGGGGGTGACAACTTTCGTAGGATAAATCCTGGTAACCACACCCGTAAGTTTGTCCGGCAACCCGTCGATAGCCAAAGTCACCTGACTGCCGACAGACACATAATAGATATTTTCCAGGGGGATGTTTGCCCTAAACACCATGGAAGCCGGATCGGCAAGAGTAAAAGTGGTTGCCGGTGAAATATTTAAACCGGGGACAGTCACATCCTCACGGGTAATCACGCCCTTAAACGGCGCGGTCAACCGGGATAATTCCAGGGCATAGTTGGCAATCTCGACATTAATAACCGAATTATCCAAACCCGCCTGGCTCTGATCCAAAAGTCTTTTAATGGCATCGTCCACCGCGGTGGTAAAGTCCATCTGGGCGTTGGTATAAGCAGGAGAAACCTGGGATTTTAAGAGCTGGTCCTGATAATTTTGCTGTGTCTGGTCAAAATTTTCACGGGTGGTTTTATAGGCATTTAAAGCCAGGGTGAGCTGGCGCTGTAAAATATAGGAATCCAGCTGGGCGATTGTCCTGCCGGCCGGAACCATATCGCCGACTTTATAAGGGACATAAACCAGTTTTCCTCCGGTCTGAAAATTCAGGTTGGCCGTAGTCTGGGCAGTGACAACACCGTCTGTGACTATGGTAGAACTGACGAACTGAACCGAGGTGGTAGCGGTTTTGACGGGAGAACCGAAAGCCGTGAGGTGCGGAAAAACCAGCACGGTGAAACCGGCTGCCAAAAACAGCAGGAAAATCAGCAAATATGACAAAGATTTAGGCCAGATTTTCATTAAGTTTTTGGAATCTTCGGGTAATGGTTTTAACAAGGTCATAAAGCTTTTCCTGTTCATCACCTGTTAAATATGATAGAACTTTTTTCAGCTTTTTTCTGCGGGCACACAAGGCTTCATCCAAAAGTTTTTCCCCCTGGGCCGTGAGGCTGATTCTCGTCAGACGGCGGTCCGTTTTATCCACATGGCGGGTGACAAGCCGGTGGGCGTACAATTTATTTAAGAGGCTTGTTGCCGACGGAAGCTCGATCCCGAAGTACCTGGCAATTTCATTCATGGGCACATTTTTATGCTTACTCAAAAAAAACAGTGTCTGAATTTGTAAAATGCTCAGATGGGTGAGTTTACCGGTATAGGACATATGAGCTTTCAAAAGCCTGGCAGTATTAAAGATGGTTTCCACTAATTCCGAGGTTTTATCCCGGGCCATAATTCAACTTAGTTAGATTATCTAATTATTATATAGTATAATCTTTTTAATCCCGGGTGTCAATTTATGATAAAACTACTACGATTTCTTGAGCCCTACAGATGGTGGCTGATACTGATTTCCATTCTGGCTATCGGACAGTCAGTAGCCAATCTCTATCTGCCAAACCTGATGTCTGACATTGTGAATAAAGGAATTGCGGCTTTTGACACCGGGTTCATCTGGAGAACGGGGGGGATAATGCTGATTGTGGCCATCGGGGGAACGGTCTGTGCCACTGTCGGGGTATATTATGCTTCAAAAGTGGCTGTGGGGATGAGTACGGCTCTGAGGCGGGAGATTTTTAACCGGGTCCAGCAATTCTCACTGCATGAATTTGACACTCTGAGTACGGCATCACTTATCACCCGGACCACAAATGATACCAACCAAATCCAGCAGGTAATGGTGATGATACTGGGCATGCTGATCACGGCGCCGATAACCCTGGTGGCCGGGGTTATTCTGGCTCTCGACCAGGACGTAACTTTATCCTGGATACTGGTGGCAATTATGCCGGTGCTGGTGTCGGTAATTTTGTTTTTACTGTTCAAGGCAGTACCGCTGTTTACAGCCATGCAGGTGAAAATTGATAAGTTAAATCTGATTCTGGATGAAAATCTGACGGGAGTAAGAGTGGTGAGGGCATTTGACAGAATCGGCCATGAAGAACAGCGGTTTGATGAGGCTAACCATGAAGTGACTGATATTGCCATCAGAGTCAACCAACTGATTTCCATCATGATGCCGGTAATGATGCTTCTGATAAATGTTTCCAGTGTAGCCATCATCTGGTTTGGCAGCCAGAGGGTAACCGGCGGACATTTACAAATCGGGGCGATGTTTGCCTTTTTGCAATATGCCTTCCAGATATTGTTTTCACTTTTGATGGTAGCCCTGCTTTTTATCATGATTCCCAGAGCAGAAGCTTCGGCGAAAAGAATTAATGAAGTATTTGAGATGACCCCGGAGATTAACGATCCGACCAAACCGGTCAAAAATCCACTCCTGCACGGATCGGTAGAATTTGACCGGGTGACTTTTTCCTACCATGGGGCGGAAAAACCGGCATTAGTAGATATTTCCTTCAAAGCCTTACCCGGACAGGTGACTGCGATTATCGGCGGGACCGGAGCGGGCAAGTCCACACTGGTCAATCTGATACCCCGGTTTTATGATATCGATTCGGGGAAAATATTAATCGACGGAGCCCCAATCCAATCCTTAACCCAGCAGAACCTGCGTTCCAAAATCGGCTTTGTACCGCAAAAGGCAATTCTGTTTGCGGGGACAATTAATGAAAATCTGCGTTTCGGAAAAGAAAATGCGACCGAGGCCGAAATCAAACATGCAGCCCAAATTGCCCAAGCCACAGAATTTATTTCCAAAATGCCGGAGGGTTTTGAAACCCAGATTGCCCAGGGAGGAACAAATGTTTCGGGCGGCCAGAAGCAGCGGTTATCCATTGCCAGGGCATTGGTGAGAAAACCGGAAATTTACATTTTTGATGATACGTTTTCGGCATTGGATTTTAAAACCGATGCCAATCTCAGGGAGGCTTTAAAAAAAGAGACCCGGGAGGCGACGGTAATCATCGTGGCCCAAAGAGTCAGTACGGTAATGGACACGGACCAGATAATTGTTTTGGAAGACGGCAAACTGGCCGGAGTAGGAAAACACAGGGAGTTGTTACAAATATCGGAAGTTTACCGGGGAATTGTGATGTCGCAGTTATCCCCTGATGAAATAGCCAGACAAAATACATGAAAGACCAAGGCAAAACCAATCCGATGCGGACTGCCCCGGGGCCAATGGGCCGGGGTTTCGGGGCTATGGGCAGACCGGTAGAAAAAGCCAAAGATTTCAGGGGGACATTAAAAAGACTTCTGGCGTATTTTGCCCCCGAAAAAAACAGGCTGCTGGTTATTGTCACAGCTGCTGTTTTCGGAACTATTTTTAATATCGTCGGACCCAAAGTCCTGGGTCTGGCAACGACCAAACTGTTTGATAACCTGATTGCCAGTTTTATCATCCAAGCCAGAAACGTCGCCATTAAGAAAGAATTGCTCGTGAATCCCTACCTGTCCATTCATGCGTCACCCATACCGGGAATTGAATTCGGTTATATAGGCAAAATCATGCTGATATTACTCGGGTTATACATCATCAGCGCCGTGTTTATTTTCATCCAACAATATCTGATGGCCGGGGTAGCCCAAAGAACCATCTATAAACTCAGAAAAGAGGTGGATGAAAAACTGTCCAGGTTACCCCTCTCATATTTTGACGGCCGGACTCACGGGGAGATTTTGAGCAGGGCGGTGAACGATATGGACAATATCAGCTCTACATTACAACAAAGTATCGCCCAACTGATCACGTCTATACTGACAGTCCTGGGGGTTTTGGTAATGATGCTGTCCATCAGCTGGCTGTTAACAATCATTGTCCTGTTAACCCTGCCCTTGTCAATGGTAATTGTGGTGGGAATAGCCAAACGCTCACAGGATTATTTCCGCAAACAACAGGGCAGCCTGGGGGAGCTAAACGGCCATGTGGAAGAGATGTATACCGGCCACAAGATTGTCAAAGCCTTCGGCCATGAAGAAAAAGCAATTTCGGAATTTGGGGTGTTAAATGATAAATTATATGACGCGGGCTGGCGGGCCCAGTTCGTATCGGGAATCATCATGCCACTGATGAGATTTGTCGGCAATATAGGCTATATCCTGGTAGCCATTGCCGGCGGAGTGATGGCCACCCAGGGGACTATTTCAATCGGTGATGTACAGGCTTTTATCCAATATTCAGCCCAGTTTACCCAACCGATTGCCCAGCTGGCCAATATTGCCAATGTCATCCAGTCAGCCATTGCCTCGTCAGAAAGGGTATTTGAATTATTAGACGAGCAGGAACAGGTTCCGGAAGCAGGACATCCGCTAACCATTACCAACCCCCGGGGGGCAGTGGAATTCAAGCACGTCAGATTTGGTTACAGTCCCGATAAAATTTTACTGGAAGACATGAATATTGACGTCAAGCCCGGCCAAATGATAGCCATTGTGGGACCGACAGGTGCGGGGAAGACGACTCTCATCAATCTATTGATGCGTTTTTACGAAGTGAACGGGGGGCAGATTCTGGTAGACCGTGTGGATATTACCAAAATGAGGCGCGGGGATTTGAGGCGGCATTTCGGAATGGTGTTGCAGGATACCTGGCTCTTTCACGGAACTTTAAAGGATAATATTGCCTACGGACGGGAAAATGCCACCGAAGACGAAATTGTAAAGGCTTCCACGGCCGCGTACGCCGATCATTTCATCAGGACCCTACCCGAAGGTTATAACCTGGTATTAAATGAAGAGGCCACGAATATTTCGCAGGGGCAAAAACAACTGCTTACCATTGCCAGGGCCTTTTTAGCGGACCCGGAAATCCTGATTCTGGACGAAGCAACCAGCAGCGTGGATACCAGGACCGAGCAGCTGATCCAGTCGGCCATGGAAAAGCTGATGCACGGACGGACCAGTTTTGTGATTGCCCACAGGTTATCCACGATCAAAAATGCGGACCTGATACTGGTCATGAATCACGGAACCATTATTGAAAGCGGTTCACATGATACGCTGCTTTCCAAAAAGGGTTTTTATGCAGATTTGTATAACAGCCAGTTTCAGCATGCCGAAGAAGTAACAGCTTAAACTTTCTCCAGCAGCCTCCAGAAATTTAAAACCCAGGCCCCCGGTGAATAATCACCGGATAATGAAGAATAAAAAACAAGTTCGGGAGTTTGGGTGGTAACATAAGCAGGGACCACCGGATCCGGCCTGGCATTGGGCCAATTACAATCCGGACAGGTTATTAATTGTTTATTTCGAATTTCGTTTTCCCGGATTTTGTTTTCAGGTTTCCAGCCGCACCTGGGGCAAATAATTTCACGACAGGAAGCATGCTCATGGGAGTCTCCCCCGTTTTGCCCCGAACTGCCTAAAAAGGCGCCGTTGGACGGACCACAGCCGGAACCAGATAAATCAATGCTACCGCCGATATTCATCATTATTTTTTCCGCTTGCAGCCCGGTAATGTAGGGGTTAATTTTATTTTTATTTGCCAATTCCAAGATTTGGGAAACCGGAGCCATGGCTTCTATTTTTTTACGGCATCGTTCTTTTATTTCACCGGATTCAACCTGATTCCAGATTTCGGCCGGTAGCGCAATATATAACCTGCCCGTAGAGTAAAGGTTAGTATTTTCGGAAAAAGTTGCAGACAAAGGTGTCATTTCGATATCGGTTGGGTTTTCCAGAAACGGAATACCGGGATAGTCCGACAATAACCTGAAACGGTTTAAAAGACCGACAACATCCTTAATACTTTCACGGTGACGGATACCGTAAGCTTCAAAGGTTATAACACCGGAATCATTGGTGACCAAAAAAATATTTACCCGATTTTCGGGATAGGCATATCCCGGACTAACCCACACCACAATCCGTTTTTGATTTTCGGGAGTTTCTTTTACCAACCTCTCGGTATCCAAAGCTGCCCAAGTAGAAGCAAAATATTTTTCCGTGGGGCTTAGTTCTGGAGGAAAATGATCATAGTACCATACATTATCAGGATCAATTGGTTTTTCTGTTATCAGGGCTTCGGTATGTAAAGAGGCGGCGTCTTCGGCGGCTTTCGAAAAATCACCGGTATAAAAAAGGGTATAGAATGCGGGGCGGGTTTCGACTGACATAATTTCCTGCACGGGAAAAATAGGGGTTGTTAGTTTTCTGGCTTTAACAGTTGCGGCACAGCCGGGGAATTTCGCCCCGATTCCTTAAACACAACCTGTAGAGTTACTATAAATAAATCTAAGTTATTGTCAATAATTGTTAATTGGGAAATAGAAATGACTAGGCCACTATACATGCAGAACGGTTGAGAAGTAATGTCAGGTAGGTACAATGGCTGCTACATGCGCGGTTTCAAAATACTTCCGGTGATGTCGTTATCCCGTATATCCACTTTGTCCAGGGATGGCTTGAAGCGGTTGGAGTGGATTGATTGGTACTATACCCACGAGAAGAATGCTGAAGGCACTTGCAGACATTTCAGTCTGTCCAAATCAGTGTTTTACCGGTGGTTAAACCGGTTTGACAAGTACAACCTGGCTACGCTGGAGTTTGATACCCAAACCAGGAGGCCAGAACATCTGAGAAAGATGACTACTCCAAGAGAGGTTATCAGTTTGGTATGCCAGATTCGGAAAGACGATCCAGAAAAATCAAAGTATGAAATACAGGCTGAACTCAGAGAAATACATGGAGTAACTTTGGGTTACAACACCATCCAAAAGATTATCAACCGAGACCCCAGACTAGCCATTTTGAAGAAGAAAATCAAACGTCACAAAAATCACAAGATTGACCGGATGCCAGCTGCATATGATCTCAAAGACCGGGATGTGGGGTCTTTGGTTCAGGTAGACACCAAGCACTATTATGTCCTGGGAGAGAGGTATTACATATTTGCGGCAGTAGACTGTAAATCCAGATATGCCTATACCTACGCCTACACCAGAATCTCTTCCAGTTCTGCCCAGGATTTTTTAACCAGAGTAAAAGCTTATTTTCCTTTTCCCATGTCAGCCATTAATACAGACAACGGATCAGAATATCTTTTGTATTTTCACAAATTAACTAAAGATTTAGGCATACCCCATTACTTTTCCCGGCCCCGAACCCCCACCATGAACTCCAGGGTGGAAAGACTAATTCAAACGCTGGAGTATGAATTTTTAAACTATCAAACCATTAGTCCGGAGATTTCCCAGGTGAGAGAAATGTGTGAAAAATTTAATACAAAATACAATCAACAGAGGTATCACCGGGCTTTAAATTATCAAACACCACAGATGTATGTTAAAACCTATTTACAGAAAGGAGGTCAACCGTTCTCTATCTAGGTGGCCAGCACAAGAAATTGAAAGCACTCCGGATCAGGGGATAAACTATATCAGGCATATAGCCTCATATATATCGGATGACCTAAAAGTACACGGTTTGCCGAGGTACCTAAAACGCCCGGACCGGAAAAAGACTTTCCGATAAATTTTTTTGCAGGGATACATTCTTTCCGCCCAATATCAGACAACCCGGCGGTACGCGACTTAGTAGGATAAATTTGCATATAACTGCTTTTTTACCTTCTAAATTAACCAGAGAGGAAACGGAAAATCCGAAGGTTTGGAGGTACATACCCTGAACGCTATCAGTGCTCTTAAAATATTTTTCTGGGCCGACCCGGCTGAAATTTTGAAGAAATATTTAAGCGCGCAATGAATTACCAGGGACGGATCCGGCCGGCAAACCAGAAATTGCCGGTTGGATGAGAACGGGTCACCAATTCATACAATTCTTTGGCGGGAAATTCGGGTTCTCTGGGAGCCTGCGGACCTCCCATGTCCGTTTTTACCCAACCCGGGTCAAAAGCCGATACTGTGATGTTTTTAAGACGATCTGCCAGGGTTTTGAGATACATATTGAGGGCGGTCTTGCTGATCCTGTAAGCCGGACAAACTCCGTTATCAAATCGGGTCAGGGAAGACATCATTGAGGAAACGGCAACTATCTGGCCATCGGACTTAATCAGAGGCAATATTCCCTCCGTAAAAGCGATCGTTCCGATTAGATTTATTTCCAAAACCCGGCGGAGTACAGAGATATCGATCCGGTTTTCATCCGGTTCAAAACTGGCACCGGCGCAATTTATTAAAACGTCAATTTAGGGATATTTTTTAGTAATATTTTGTACAGCTGAAGAAATACTTTCGGGATCGCTTAAATCCGTTACAAAATGGACATAGTTTGGGTGTTTGAGGTTTCTGTTTTCAGATGTCGAGGCACCCAAAACCAACCAACCTTCAGCCAGAAATTTTTTGGCGGCAGCTAAACCGATTCCCCGGCTGGAACCGGTAATAAGAACTTTATTTTCTGTGTTCATTTGGCGTACTGCAATTGGAATAAGTTTCCTGATTGTTTTCCATTATAAAAGCCGTGTCACCTTTGCTCCAGAAGATAAAGGATTCGTCGCCATTGGCATAACGAATACCGCTGCCTGAAAGCGTCTGGGGCAGTGATAACTGCCTGCCATCACTAAGAACCAAATTCAC
This sequence comes from Candidatus Amesbacteria bacterium, assembly GCA_027371535.1. Classification (GTDB taxonomy): domain Bacteria; phylum Patescibacteriota; class Microgenomatia; order CAZETR01; family Amesbacteraceae; genus DAHXMV01. The sequence goes on from DAHXMV010000001.1 coordinate 221,593, forward strand.
TTTTCCGGAAGGAACAGGCGGTTGACCGACCTGGGGAGTGATTTCCGGACCCTGATAGAAGACAGCCGTAACTTCTTTTTTACCATCACACTGATAAGTGACTTGGGAAATTAGTTTATAATCGCTAACCGGAACGGAATTTATTTTAACTGTATGTATTTTAAGGGAAAAAAACAGATAGCCGGCGGATATGAATACTAAAACCAGAATATACAAAAAAAATACTTTATTCATTTACTTTTAAGACAAATTATACTTATAGATTGGTATAATACGCAAACCATGTCTCCCCTACCTTATGAAACTTTTATTTTCAGCCAGCGATGCAGTGAACCCGCTATCGAAGAATTTCTGAATCTTAACCCATCCCGGGACGGGGTATATACCACTGTGGTAGGGAATCAGGCTAACAGGGAAATACTGTTACAGGAATTGGGTTTACCTTTAGATTTGAAAAATTGCCCGCCCATAGAGCATGGTTATAATAATAATGGAAGAGAATTCAGGGTTTTTTCCACAAACAGGCCAAACGTATATATCAGCCAGGAAAGAAAAAGTAAAAGATCGGGAAGAGAACCATGGAGTTATTTTCAGGTAAAGATGTTGGGGGTACATATCAACGAGGCATATCGGAAATCGATACAAAATTTTGATTTACACCGGTAATCATTACGTGTTATAAAAAGGCAGGTGGTTCCCAGGAATATAACTTCGCCGTGGCCGATACGGAAAATACTGCTAGATATCTGATTTATTTAACCGGTGAATTAATATGATAATGGACGAAAACCAAAGTATTTTTAGAACCATACCTGATTTCTTCCTCCCCTACCAACAACGGAATTTCTTTAATTTCTTTGATTAATTTGTCGGAATCCTCATATCAGGTTCCGGAAATTCCGGTATAAACGAAGGATTTGCAAATTTGTCTTTTCTTATAACTAACCTTCTTTATAATTCTAAAAAGGTTCATATATCGAGGTATCCGGGTACACTGTACAAGTTTGGGCGCCTATATGAAAAGTTAAACTATATCCTCTCTCATATTTGTCACCCGGTATTGTATCTGTTAACAACTCTGCATAGTATGCGTGAGTATCCTTAGGGTTATACGCCCGATAGTCAGTATTAAGATTCCCCCGGACCTTAATAGCCGTTAACTCATCGGGTGAAGGTCTTATTGTTGAAGTATCGTCACTAATGTTTAATGTTGACAACCGAACATGTTGGAGTTTGGTATATTTGCGGGCATTCTGAGTTATATATGAAATTAGGCATCCTTTTGCCGATGATAAACCAATCTCTTTATAACGAGACCGTAAATTGTTATCTTTCCATTCATTCGCAGACCCTCCATAGGCACAACCTAAACTATCACCACGACCACCGCAGTAAGACTGCCTGTAGCAAGTTTTATCAACTAAACAGCTACCAGTCCTCAGAGAAAATTGGTCAATTAAAAAGTATCGGCTCACGGGAATTGCCAAACTTAATCCAATAACAATAGCCAGAGAACCAATTACCCAAAAACCACGCTTAAGTACCTTCACAAGAATAGCTTACCAGAATTTAGAAGAATTATTTGATGAGTTTGTTCTTAAAATGGAGGGTATGGATAAAGGTATTATAACTATATATGACCTTTAATTAGGATAGTGACATTTTTTGAAGTGTCATCAAAACAGGGTACCACAAAAAAGTTTGTTAAATACTATTAAAAACCGGTTATTTGTCGGCTTATTTGTTTGCTGTAACAATCCCATTCTTTCTTCGGGTCGTTTAGGTTATTTTTCAAACAATCATTTGTTGTTGAATCCGGATACGATGACCTATAACATTTATTGGCCTCTAAATAAAACTGCTGAAGGATAATAGTCATATCGCTATTTTCAATAGTACATGAGCCATCCAGTTTACCTGTAGGCTTACAAGTCTTATCCTCGGCTTTTCGTTTATTACTGTTTGCAACATCAAGGCAATTTCTTAAGAGATAATCATACGGAGTTGGAGTGGGGACCAGTGGAGTCAGCACGAAAGTTTGTGCTATTTGTTGAAATATATTAACCATGTCTTCCTGAGTGGGGGTGGCACTGGGGGTGCCATAGATGGCTTTGTTATAAGCATTAACCATATCTCCCCAATTGCTATCTTTATAAAAATCCATTTCCTGCATTGGATTTTGGTAATTTAGTTCCAGTCGGACATAGTAATATAGGTTGTTTCCGAGTATTTCATAAACCAGATACTGGGTTTTGGTAGACACTTCCCGGATCTGCATGTATTTTGCCTTGATTCCATCTATGAGCACCTCTTTTTCGCTTAATGCCTGAAATGTTTTCCCGTCAATTTGGCTTTGGTTCGTATGAAATACTTTTATCGGGCTTTCAATACTCGAATAACCATAGGCATAAGCACAACTGCCCTCCCCAGGGAACTCAATATGGGGGGTCATCTCTGGGGGATAGGATATTTTATAACCATCGTATTTACATTCGTTCGTCTTCCAACCGACTGGGATTTGAACTTTTTTTAAATTTGGTCTTACTTGTGAAACTGAAGTTCGGCTAGTCATTTTCGTTCCAAGTAACATATAAAAACCAACGACAACGCACATAATTATTAATGCCGATAATATAGTTATTAAAAATTTAAACTTATGAGTGGGTTTTTGATCTGTATTGGTCAAGATGTTCACTTCAGGCAACTGAGACGAAGACATTTGTGTTTGTTGAGAAGATTCGTCTGCTGACTGGAGAAAAGGTTCCATGTGTTTTAAGTATTACAAATGCAACTTTTAAAAGCAATTTACTACCATGTGGTAACCTAAAGTTGTCAGTAACCAGATCACTGAGGCTGGGAATCAGAAATTAGATTTGATCCGGTTTGTTCTTAACAACTAGATTTTGTTAGAAGTGTATTTTATTCCTATGTATCGGCCTAATTAGGATAGTGGCATTTTTTGAAGTGTCAGCAATAATGGGTACCGTACAGATTACGGTCACTTACAATCGGAATCGTCCAAATTTCCATAATGAAGCGGGCCGGATTCTACAATTTTCAAATCAGAGCAGATGGTTGTCCTTTCAGTCTTAAAAAAGTTTAAATCCGACGCGTAACCATCGCGAGAAATCTTACAATTTGTATTTCTGTCTAATTTAACCCGATAAATTTCAGTTTGAGCATATGACTCCCATGTGGAATATTCCGAACGTAAAAAGGCCCCCTGACATCTGACTGATGCCTGAAGCAAACAGTTTACCTTAGCTTGGGTTGAATTTAAATCATCATACCGGGGGATGTTATTGTCACCTACTTGGGAAGGAAAACTAGCACCGAATTTAATCGTTCCACAATTAAGCATGTTTAAATTTTTTAAATCATAATATTTATCTAATATCATTGGAAAAATAATGAAACCTGCAAATTTATATAAAAAATAAAAGACAACCGATATAACAAAAAACAGTATCACGATGAAAATGTATAACTTCCTCGGATTCTGGGCTTTTCTATCCTGTGCAAGTTTTTCCATTTTGACTACATCGTATCATTCTATGACTTATTCGACAATTTATATACAAAATAAACTAGAGTTATGTAATCACCAATATGTATATAGCGCCTATATATAGACCTTAATTTGGATAGTGGCACTTTTTGTACTTCTTGCCTGAGCCGCACCAGCAGGGGTCGTTGCGGCCGAGGTTTTTGTGAGAATTCTGGGCGCCGACATTCTCTAGCGTTTGGAATGCGGTCATAAATTCGGGAGAAACACTTTTCGGACCTTTGCCCAGAATGGTCTTCACTTTTTCGGCAGCCCCGGCATAAGCAGATCCTGCCTGACGTCCGGCAACATCAAGATTGTCCGTAGGAGCAGTCGGAGAAGACATGTCAAATTCGGGTTTAAGCTCGATGATCTGCGGGGTCCGGATTTGTTCCGGCTGGCCGATCTGAATTCTGAACAGGCGTTTGGAAAATTCCGTTTCAATCTGAGCTACCAAACGTTCAAACATGGCAAAGGCTTCGGCTTTGTATTCCACCAGGGGGTCACGCTGGCCATATCCCCGGAGGCCAATGCCCGAGCGGAGATCATCCACGGCATCCAGATGATCTACCCAGAGGTGATCGATAGAGGACAGGTAAGAGAACTTAATGATCTGTTTCCAATTTTCTTCACCCACCTGGTTTTTGCGGCTATCGAAAGCTTCGGCAATAATTTTATCGGTCATATTACCGATTTCTTCAGCAGTACCCAGTTGTTTAAACTGATCGGAAAGGGCTGACTGAGACAAATCATCAAAAGGAATAATATCAACCAGGGCGGTAGTGATAGGCAAAACCTCCGATTCCACAATCCCCCTGGGGGCATAAATGGCAATGACGTTTTTGATGGTAGTCCGAAGTTTTTCCAAAATTTCCCCGTCGGTGATTTCGTAATTCAATACCCGATTTCTGAGACCATAAACAATTTCCCGCTGTTTATTCATGACGTCATCGTATTCGACGACACTTTTTCTGGCATCAAAATTAAAACCCTCAACTTTCACCTGGGCCTGTTCGATTGCCCGGCTGACCATACCATGCTCGATCGGCTCGTCTTCGGGAATCTTTAAAAAATTCATAATTTTGGCAACCTGCTCCCCGCCGAATATTCTCATGATATCGTCGTCCAGGGAGAGATAAAAACGGGTGGAGCCCGGATCTCCCTGGCGGCCAGAACGGCCCCGGAGCTGGTTATCTATTCTTCTGGATTCATGGCGCTCGGTACCGATGACAAACAGACCCCCCGAAGCCACTACTTCATCATGGACAGCCTGCCATTTGGCCAGAGCTTTCTTATATTCGGCGTCGGTAAGTTTATCCTCGCCCAGTACAAATTTCGGATTGGGCGGCGGGGTACCCCCTAATATAATATCCACACCGCGGCCGGCAATATTGGTGGCAATTGTGACCGCGCCTTTGCGGCCGGCTTCGGAGATAATAACAGCCTCCCTTTCATGATTTTTGGCATTCAGGATCTGGTGGGGAATTTTTTTATGGGTCAATAAATCGGAGACAATTTCGTTCTTTTCAATCGAAGTGGTCCCGACCAGGACCGGCTGGCCGGAGTGGTAAATTTCAGCGATCTGTGACGCCAGTGCCGAATATTTGGCCCGGGCGGTTTTGTAAACCACATCCGGCATATCAGACCTGACCATGGGTTTGTGGGTGGGGATGACGATGACTTCAAGTTTGTAAATTTTCTGTAACTCTTCGGCTTCGGTGGCCGCAGTCCCGGTCATACCGGCTAATTTTTCATACATTCTAAAATAGTTCTGGAAGGAGATAGTGGCCATGGTTTTGGATTCTTGCTGGATTTTTACATTTTCCTTGGCTTCGACGGCCTGATGAATGCCCTCCGACCAGCGGCGTCCGGGCATTAAACGGCCGGTAAACTCATCAACGATTACCACCTCACCGTCTCTGACTATATAGTCCTTGTCCCTGATAAACAGGGCCCGGGCTTTTAAGGCATTTTCCAGATGATGGATCATCTCAAAATCCTTTTCGTAAAGATTATCCACATTCATAATTTTTTCCACTTTTTTTAAACCGTATTCGGTCAGATTGGCAGTGCGGTGTTTTTCATCAATGGTATAGTCGGTATCGGGGGAAAGACGGTCCACCAGTTTGGCGAAATCGTAATATTTCTGGGTGGGTTCGGTGTCTGGCATGGAAATTATCAGAGGTGTCCTAGCCTCATCGATTAAAATAGAATCAACTTCGTCGACGATGGCGAAATGATGCCCGCGCTGAACTTTATCTTTCAAATCCCCGACCATGTTATCTCTTAAATAATCAAACCCGAATTCGTTATTGGTGCCGTAGGTAATATCGGCGGCATAGGCTTCCTGACGGGTGCAAGGCTTTAAGTGGGCCAGACGGTCATCTCCGTGACTGGGATCAAAATATGCCGGATCGTAGAGAAAAGACTGGTCATGAACAATGATACCGACAGATAATCCCAAAAGATGAAAAGTAGCGCCATTCCAGCCGCCATCACGCCGGGCCAGATAGTCATTAACGGTGACCAGATGTGCACCCTTTCCGGTCAGCGCGTTCAAATAAAGCGCGGGAACAGCAGATAAAGTTTTACCTTCGCCGGTTTTTTGTTCGGCCACCTTGCCTTCATGAAAGGCGGTGGCAGCCATTAATTGAACGTCAAAAGGCCGAAGGCCAATCCCCTTCATAGAAGCCTCGCGCACCAGGGCAAAGGCCTCGGGAAGCAAAGCATCCAAAGTTTCCCCCCCGGCAAAACGGGATTTAAATTCGGCAGTCTTGGCGGCAAAATCCTTGGGACTTTTAAGGTTGGTAAAATCCGGACCCAGCAGATTGATACCGTCGACTTTGACTTTTAACTTGTCAACTTCCCGCTGATTGAAATCCAGAAATTTGGAAAAGATTTTGAGCATAGGTGATCGGTTTGATATCAGCCTTAAATTATAACTTAATTACCCACAAATTATTAGTAAATTGGTGAGTTTGCGGGCAAGTTCCACCCGGGGAAAAATAATTTTTAATTTTTCGACCAGATCTCCCGCTTTGGCCTGTTTTTCCGGATCATAAAAAAGATGGTTAAAAATGACGCAGGATCCAAGCAACTTGAGTTTCCTGAGAAACTTGTCAGAATAGACAAATACGGGGAGCTGATCGCCATAGTACATATCAACGAGGATAAAATCGAAGCATGATTTTTGATTCATGATATATGAATGGGCGTCGGCATTAATAATTTCCAGGCAGGGAATTTTAGTCAGATCCAAATATTTTTTTCCCAGGTCAATCATTAACGGATCAATCTCCACACCGGTGATTTTTTCGGGTCTTAATTTATCCGATATGGTTTTGGCTATAGTCCCGCCGGCCAAACCAAGAATAAGCCAGGATTTGTTTTTTTGACCATATTTGCTTAAGACTCCTTCCCAGACCTCCTTTACCAATCCCCCGCTCTGGGTAAGCATCCCCGTGGCAATATATTTATAGCCCCACCCGGAAATGACTTTGACATCACCACTATATTCGGACCGGCGGCGTTCTATAATTTTAGGTCCCAAATGTAACCAGGACATATCAGCCTGAACCGAGATCCCGCTGGCCCTCGTTTTTGTAAAAATAATACAGCAGAGCGCCTTTGGTTTTTCTCAAGGCGTGAATTTTTTTCAGAATCTGGATGTAAGCGTCGTGCAGGTGCTGATTTAAAAGCATGGGCAGTCTCAGTTCCAATTGCCTGACACGATGATCCAGGGCTTCTGTTCTGGCCATAAGCTGACCCTCGGCGGTCCGGGCTTTGAAAGCCTCCAGATCATCAAGATTATCCCATTCACCGGATTCTATACGGGACTGCAATTCTTTTTCGGGGCTGGCCGGTCCGGAATACTGTGACTGCTGGGAGGAAGGCGGGGCCGTAAAATCATGTTCATCCACCACTACCCCCTCCAGGACTTCATCCTCCCTGACAGTCTGCTCATTTTGGAAATTCAGCTGTCTGGCCAGATCGTCCGTGATAACTTGATTTACCATTTCATCATTTTACCATTTAACAATTTATTGATAGCTTTTGGCCTGCAGATTAAACAAGCGGGCATATTCCTTGCCGGCAGCCAATAGCTGGTCATGGGTACCGGTTTCAGTGATTTGACCGTGGTCTAAAACTATAATCTTATCCGCCCGACGGACAGTGTTGAATCTGTGGGATATAAAAATAAGAATTTTTTCCCGGCCAAGTTTTAGAACCTGATCAAAAATGTCTTCCTCGGCCTGCGGATCAACACTGGAAGTCGGTTCATCCAAAATCAATATCTGAGAATCTTTGATCAGCGACCGGGCGATACCGATTCTTTGCCATTGACCCATGGAAGGTTTGATACCTTTTTCGTAATAAGGAGACAGGGGGGTATCGTAAGCTTTAGGCAACCCCATAATCCAACTGTCGATATCTGCCGTTTGGGCATATTGCCTGATTATCGGCAAATTGTCCACGTTTTCAATGTTCCCGACAGAAATGCTTTCCCGGGCGGAAAAATCATAACCTTCGAAATCCTGAAAGAGAACGGAAAGATTTTTCCACAGGCTCGCTTTGGAATATTTCGTGACATCAGTGTTATCTATGAGGACATGGCCTCTGGTGGGTTTATAAAAACCGGCCAATAATTTAATCAAGGTGGTTTTACCGGCGCCGTTTAAGCCGACCAAGGCACAATTTTCCCGGGCAGAAATGTGCAAATTTACCCCCCGGAGGACAAAATTATCAGCGTGGGGATATTTAAACCAGACATCTGTAAACTTGATAGTATGCCCGACGCCCGGGGAAAATGTCCGATTACCGGAAAGACCTGCTTCGGGATGCAGTTCTAAAAACCAGGTAAGATCCGCAACATACAGGAAATTTTCGTAAAACTGGATGATCGAGCCGACTAAATTGAATAAATTGGTGTTAAACGAAGAGATGGCCCGGATATAAGCCTGGGCAGAACCGACAGTAATTTTACCGATTAATGCGTTATAGGCAAAATAAAAATCCAGGGAATAGGAAAAAATATTCTGCGGAATAACCACCAAACTACGGGAAACGATCCGTTCATGACTTAAAGAATTCCAGGCGTCATTAATGGTTTTTTGCGTTGACACCAGACGGGAAACCAGATAATCGGAGATCTGTAAAAGGCGCAATTCCAGGTAACTTTTGGCCCGGATCAAATAATAGGAAAGCATACCCCCCAACCGGTTGGGGGTTCTTAATTTTTCATTTATCCCGTAGCGTTTTCTGACCAAACGGGCGTCGATGAAAAATTGGGGAATGAGAGTCAGGATGGCAAAAACCACAATCCAAGGCTGGAAGAAAACGAAAATCAGCAGGGAAGAGATAATACCGCTGATACTACCGGGAAAATCCGCAAATGAGGAAACCAGGCGATAAGCCCGGCTGCTGCCTTCAGCCTGAATTTTCTGATAACGGTCCTGAAATTCTGGGTTTTCAATAGTGGGAATGTCCAAACTTGTATATTTTTCGGCCATCAGGGCGTCCAGCTTGGAACCGAATTCCCGGGAGAGAATGTCGTCATAATTTCCGGCTATCCGGCTCATCAGGCCGGTAAACATGCCGATAAATAACCGGGCCAGAACGACTAAACCGATTACCTGGAGAGCAGGAGCCAGATTTTTGACGCCGACATTTTTGATGATGGTATCGATAAAGATTTTATCCAGATAGACTGAGGGTAAAATCACGGCACTATACAAAATATTGGCAATAACAGTAATCAAAAAAGCCCTGGAATTTGTCTGCCATAAAAGCCGGCCCAAACGGCTGATTACAAAAACCAGCTGGCGGAAAGGCGACAACTCCTTTCCGGATAGATACGTCTGCATAAATTACTAACGGGGTGAAATTTTATCCGTACCCATGAACGGCCGAAGGATTTCGGGAACAGTGACTGATCCGTCGGCATTCTGGTAGTTTTCCAAAATGGCCAGCGGAACCCGGGAAGAAACCAGGGCGGTGCCGTTCAACATATGGACAAAATCCGATTTATCCGGGGGATTTTTATAACGGATATTTAAGTTTCTCGCCTGATAATCGGTACAATTACTCGTGGAGGTAACTTCACCATAATCCCCACGTCCGGGCATCCAGGCTTCAATATCATACTTTTTGGCTGCAGTAGCCCCTAAATCACCGGTGCACATTTCCAGAATCCGATAAGGCAGCCCCAAATCCTGATAAATGGACTCCTCGTTTTGGAGAATCTCCCGGTGGTATTTATCCGAATCTTCGGGCAGACAATAGACAAACATCTCGACTTTGGTAAATTGGTGAACCCGATAAAGACCTTTGGAATATTTGCCGTACGCCCCGGATTCCTGGCGGAAACAATGAGAATAGCCAACGTATTTTAGGGGTAATTTATCAGCCGGGATGACCTCGTCCGCGTGTTTTCCGGCCAAAGTAACTTCGGCGGTGGCAATCAAACCCAGGTCCTGACCTTCGATAACATAAGTCTGGGCCTCGTTGCCTTTAGGGGCATAGCCCGTACCCAAATAAAAACGCGATTTTGCCAGATCGGGGGTAATTACCGGGGTAAAACCGGCTTTTTGTAATTTTTGCATGGCATATTGGACCAGGGCCAGCTCCAGAAGCGCTCCGGCACCATACCAATAAAAAAACTGGGAACCGGTGACTTTGGCGCCGGTCGGGAAATCCAAAATACCCAAAGCCTCCCCCAATTGAAGATGATCTTTGACGGGAAAATCAAAATTTTTGGGAGTCCCCCAGCGGCTGATTTCCACATTATCGGCTTCGGATTTACCGGACGGCACATCCGGCAGGGGCAGATTGGGAATCTGGCTTAGGGTAAAACCGATCTGGTGGTCGATTTTTTCAAGTTCCGGTTCCAGTTTTTTCAGCTGCTCTTTGACATGCCTGCCCAGCTCCTGCCGGTCTTTATCGATTTTGTTCCGGTCGGCCCGCAGCTCTTCTATCTCACCCAGCAGTTTTCTCCTGTATATATCCAGACGCAAGGCCTCATCGACCAAGTCAGCGGAATAGCCTTTAGCCCGGATGCCGGCTTTGACAAAGTCAGGTTTTTCGCGGATAAGTTTGATATCCAGCATGTGAATATTATATCTTAAATCAAGGATATGCGGAATTTTATAATAAAAATTGTTCCGGCTGTATTTATAGCAGCGTCAATTTTAGTCTTTCCGGCAAAGTTATATTCTGACCGGCATTTGGACACACTGAGCCTGGCGCAAATGATACTAAAAGGGGATTTTGTAGTTTTCGACATCCATCAAGATATTTACGGGCTGAAAGCAATGTTTTTAAAACAAGATCCTTACCGGGATTTGGGGCCTGCTCTCAAAACATTCGGGCTGGATTATACCGCCCGCCACCCGTCACCACATCCCCCGACGGCTTTTTTATTAACTTTTCCCGTAGTTTTTTTACCCATAAAAATATCGGCCATGGTGTGGGCCTGGTTAATGCTTTTTATATTTGCCATAGGTCTTTTAATTTATGGATATAAAACCGGGGACGTGATACTTATTTGTGCACTGAGCCTGCTTTGGCCGACTACGGTCACCTCACTGGTCCAGCTGACCATTATCTGGCTGACCTGCATACTGGCGGCCTACAAATTCAGAAATACCCGGCCGTTGATCTCCGGGATATTTATTGGTCTGGCATCTCTCTCCAAATTCTCTCCGGCGGTCCTGTTAATACCATTTTTATTAAGGAGGAAATGGCGTGCAGTGGCGGGTTTTTTGATAGTATGGGTGATCGCTGCGCTCTTAATTTTGGCGTTTGCCCCCGAAACGATAATGCGGTATCTGGAAGTGGCAAAACAAACGTCTGTGCAAATGATGCTAAGGACCGATAACGCCTCTCCGGGGGCATTTTTAGGGCTGTATTTCGAAACAGCGGGCTGGATAGCGGCCGGGGGGCTGGGAATGCTGTTTTTATATTTGACCAGGAAAATCTGGCTGAAAATACCGCATGGGAACATGGCCGCAAACGAATGGAATTTCTATTCCTATCTGGCAGTGATAGTTTTACCTGTCACCTGGTCGTATTCCATCCTGCCTTTATTTCCGATTTTAGCCATGACTTTTCAAAAAGGCGGCCGGGGAAAATATCTGGCGGTATTGACGCTGGCTGTAGCGATACTTATGCCGGCTTTCGGCACCATCACGCCATATTATGTCTTTATATTGGTATTGTTATTCGGGGTGATGATAATCATCCGGGAACAGCCAAATATTATAAACCGATTTCCGGGGTCGCGGACTGCATGGCTGAAAGAGAAACACTTACGAATTCTTCCAAAGACAGGCCGAGTTTATCCTGACACAGGGCAATTTCGTCACGGCGGGTACCCCGGGCAAAACCGGGTTCCTTAAAACGCTTTAAAACCGAACTAAGTTTGACGTCAGCAATTTTTTTTGACGGCAGGACCAAAGTGGCAGCGACGATTAAACCGGTAAGGGAATCGGCACAAAAAATAGACCAATCCATGAGATTTTCGGGCTCCACACCGGTATTATGCCAATTGTGGGCCGCCATGGCATGAGCCACGTGGGGAGGAATTTCAAAACCAGCCTCTTTGATCCAGCCGGCAATCTGAATCCCCTGCATTTGGGGCGGAACGGAATCCGTATAGTCACCGTCGTGCAATAAACCGGCAATGTACCAATCTTCCCTGGCGGAACCAGCGTTTGGCTGCAACCTGTCATATAAGGCACCCATAACCGCGGCCAAAGCCAACATATGTTTAATGATGTTTTCATTAGTCACATGGGACCGGATAAGTGAAAGAGCTTGTTCTTTAGTAATCATAGGATTATTTCCATAAAGGAAATTTTCCGGTTAACAAATCGACTTTATCCTTGGGACCGAATATGCCGATACCCGCGTAGATTATTTCATTATCGGTTTTCCCGGAAATCATTTCCGCCAATTTTTTATCATTGGTAGTGTCCATCATTTCCGGAATATAACCTATATAGAGCAAGTCAGTAGACCGCACCTGATCCATAAGCATTTTCAATTCCGTTTTTGAAGCTGTCAGTGTCACAATCGGATACTGGGAATTTCTGGGTAAATTTACACCGTCTTTGGTAGAAAAATGCGATCCGGAATCAAAAGGCTGCCGCATTTTATTACCTAAAAATGAAGCTATATGCCCGGAAGTATTCATAATCTGCCAGGGGGGTAAATCAGGATTAATAACAATTACGGATTTTTGGCTAAAGTCTTGTTTAGATGTAGCAGAATCCGGACGAAGCAGAGGGAATAAAACGCACTCCCGGCTGGGCTTGTCGGCTAAAAATGAAAACAGGCGCTCTGAGACGCCAAATCCGGAAACCGGCGGCATACCATATTCCAAAGCTTCTACAAAATCTTTATCGTACATCTGGGCTTCGGCATCGCCATTATCTCTAAGTGCCTGCTGCCGGGAAAACCTGGCGGCCTGGTCTATGGGATCATTTAATTCCGAATAGCCGTTTCCCAATTCGGAGCCGGCAATAATCACCTGATAGCGTTCCACAAAACCGGGGTTTTGGGCCTGACGTTTGGCCAGCGGAGACACTGCCACCGGATGCCCGACCAAAAATGCCGGACCGGAAATGGTCTTCCTGACTTCCTTCCATAATTCATCAATTTTTCTGGCGTCATCCATCTGCCTGATATCCCGGCCGGTTTTTTCTAAAATTGTCCGGGTGTAATCTATTTTGGGCCATGCCTGGTTTAAATTTACGTGATGACCGTAAATATCAAATTCCAGTTTTCCGAAAGTCCGTTCGGCCACTGCTTTATACATTTCCTCCACCAAGGCCATGGAATCCTCAAAATCGGCATAAGCCCAGTAAAACTCCATCTGGGTGTAGTCCTGGAGGTGTTCGCGGCTTAAACCTTCATTTCTGAATTGCCGCCCGATTTCAAATGTCTTTTCGAATCCGGCTACCATCAGACGCTTCTGCCACAGCTCACCCATGGAGATACGCAGATACAGATCGATGTCCAGGGCATTGTGATGGGTAATAAACGGAGCGGCATCCGCCCCGCCGAAGACATTTTCCAATACCGGAGTTTCCACTTCCAAAAAACCTTTGGCTTTCAGAAAATTGCGTACACTGTCCCAAAATTCGGTCTTTTGGCGGAAAAGCCGGGGTAAGCGGTCATCGAGCAATAAGTCCAGATAACGCCTCCTATACCTTTCTTCTTCGTCTTTTAAACCGTGCCAGTCGTCAGGCAGGGGTCTGATGGATTTTGATAGAAGTTCAAAGGAAGTTACGTCCACCGTGATTTCCCCCGATTGAGTGATCATAATTTTTCCCGTAACACCTATAAAATCACCGACATCAAACAGTTTTAAGAGCGGAAATCTGTCCGGGATATTATTTTTCTGGAATAACAACTGGATCTGACCAGAACTATCCCGTAAATCGGCAAAAACCACATTTCCATGTTCCCTAAAACGCCAAAGTCTGCCGACAACCGACACTTCTCCATGTTCACTACGGGCTTTTGATATAGTGATGAAAGTTTTTGAAAATTTGGCTGGATAGGGGTTGATATTCAAACTTCTTAACTTGGCAAGTTTGGACAGGCGGTTATTTCTGATTTCTGCTAAACGGGTCTGTGGCATACAAATATTTTACTAGGCCCGGGTAATATAAGCCAGAATTAAGTCTTTGAGCTGATTTAAGGCCGTAATCGAAATTCTTTCATTTACGGTATGAGGATTTTGGCAACCATCGCCGATAGTGATGACCCTGAAACCATGGGCGGCAAAAACATTGCTGTCACTGGCTCCGTAGATTTTTTCAGGGACTACATTCAACTTTTGATGTTTCATGACATTTATGATTGAGGTTACGGACGGATCATCAGGCCGGAATTCATAGCCCCGGCAATACAGGGCGGAATTGAATTCCAAGACTGCCTGAGACGCTTTGGTAATTTTTGAAAAGCCGGCTAATATTTTATCCTGGGCAACGGTTAAATGTTTTTGGCTGAAACTCCTGATTTCACCGACCATTTTAACCCGGCCGGGGACGGTATTCATGGCAGTGCCTCCGGAGATTAATCCCAGATTGGCTACGGTATCCGGGTTTAGCCGACCCCACTTGGCCGCGGAAATCGCCCGGGCAGCAACGGTCAAAGCATTGATAGCTGATTCCGGAAGGCTGGCATGGGCAGGTTTGCCGATAATTTCCAGTTCCAAATTCATGATCCAGGGTGAGGCCGTGACCAGATAACCCAAATCAGCTCCGAGATCCGGGATCAAACCCTCCCTACTTTCCAGCCTTGAGAAATCGAATGAGCCGATGCCGCTGTCAGTTTCCTCGCGGACGGAGAAAACGACTTCCAGGTGACGGTTTTTTTGGGGAGGACATTCAGCGATTGATTGCATGATCGCGGCTAATGCTCCTTTATTGTCCGCCCCCAGAATTGTGTCTCCTCCACTTTGAATAATTTCGTCTGTAATCCGGGGACGGATACCCCGACCCGGTTCTACCGTATCCATATGGGCACTCAAAATGAGCGGCGGATTACGTCCGGGAATATCGACAAATAAGTTTCCGGACCGGTCGATTTCGGGTTTTAACCCCTGGTTTCTGAACCAATCGGAAATAAAAAGACTGACCTCGGATTCAAAACCCGACGGGCTGTCGATTTTGACCAGCTGAAAAAAAAGATCAACCAGACTGTTCATGCTTTATGGCTAATGATACATCCGAAAGCATCAGAGTGCAGGGAATTTTTCCGGGCGGGCGGTCCCGGATCAGCAGAGCGGAAAATTTTTCAGGGGTGCTGTCTATCTGCTGACGACGGGACTGGCAGGCTGAAGCATGATCACAGGTGCAGGTAAGGGAGGTTAATCGGGGGAAATTGTAAAAAGAGACCGGCAACATAGAAGCACTTTGCAGAACCCATGCCGTTAATTCCTGTTTCACGGTAGAAATACAAAAAGAGGCATGATTAAGCCTGTGGGTATAAGCCACCATTTCCCGGGAACCGAGAGTACCAAGACCCAAGCCTCTAAAATCCGGATGGGTGATTACCGAACCGAATTCCATCACCTTTTCGGACAGCGGATAAAGGGTGCCGTGAAACAAGACCTGATAAGGTGCAGCCGGGGTAATCATTACCAGCGACTCGCCGGCCAGAAACTGATGGTAAATTTCAGACGGGGTTTTGGGAACCATTTCACCCGGGTGGGCCAAATTATATAAAGCTATCAGGCCGGTTACCTGCCTGCCGATATCGGATAGCAAAATTTCAGGGTCTCCAAGGGGAGACAGGTCAGAGATTCGGGTGACGGTCAGATGTGGTATTTCTGTCATATTGAGCACAAAAAACCTCCCTTTGCGGGAGGTGAACGAAAAACGACCGGCGCCTCCCTAAGGGGAAGTGACGGCCTTCTTGAATGAAACTAAAATTGAATTCATAAATTTAAGCGATGCTGACAATCTGGTATTTGATTTTGCCCACCGGGGCTTCGACTTCCACGGAATCACCGATTTTCTTACCCATCAGGGCCTGCCCCAGCGGCGAAGAGTGGGAAATTTTGCGTTTGGTAGGATCGGCTTCCGGTTCACCGACAATCTGAAACTGGGCAGTGCCGGAATTAATCCTGACCGTAACCAGGTGGCCAAAATCAATTTTTTCGT
The DNA here is from genome assembly GCA_027371535.1 of Candidatus Amesbacteria bacterium. Classification (GTDB taxonomy): domain Bacteria; phylum Patescibacteriota; class Microgenomatia; order CAZETR01; family Amesbacteraceae; genus DAHXMV01. The sequence goes on from DAHXMV010000001.1 coordinate 237,811, forward strand.
TGCTTTTGGGAGTGACCACCCGGGCTTCGCGGACCAGTTCTTCCAGCTCATCAATGCGGCTATCCATGAAAGAAAGTTCCTCTTTGGCACTGATGTAATCACTGTTTTCAGCCAGATCCCCCATGCTTCGGGCAAGGCTCAACCTTTCCACCAAGGCCGGGCGTTTGGTGTTTTGCAGGTCCGTTAACTCGCCCTTCAGCTCATTAAGGCCATTCTGGGTAATCAAAATTTGCGAGTTAGTTCCCATGAATTAATGTTGTTTTAAAAAATACACCCCGTTTTAGCGGGGCTATCTTAGGCAATAGGGTGTATATTACATTAAGCTATTTTATTTGTCAAACCGGGAACTAAGAATCAGCTGAGAGGAAAAAGATGATAATAAAAGGGGTTTTTTGTTAAAATCAGTCTAGATTGGGCGCTATCGTCTAGTGGCTAGGACGGCAGGTTCTCATCCTGTTAACCCCGGTTCGAGTCCGGGTAGCGTCACCATGAGAATTTACTCTCACCGGGGAACCCCGCTCGGCTCAGTTCCTTCGCCGCGCTGGCGCGAACGAGTCCGGGTAGCGTCACTACTATGAACCCTGTTGGTTTTGATATCAAATTCTTTAGGACTTTGCCCGCTGAACTGGAAGACAAAGTCCGGGAACTGAACCAGACAGCCCCGGATCTGACGCAACGAAACCTGAGCCCCGAAAAGAAAAAGGAACATTTTGATAAATTCTGCAGCGAGAAAGACACCTACGGCTGGATTCTGGCTTTTGAAGGGGAGGAAGTGATCGGCAGAACTGCCATTTTCAAGCGAAAGATCAGCTTTCAAGACAAATATATGATTTTGGGAGGCATCGGAAAAATGAGAGTGAATCTGAATAAAAGACAGTTGGGAATCGGCAGTGCCATAATGCGGGAAGCTATGAAGCGTTTGGCCGCTGAAAACTGTGAGGCGGTATTTTTGTGTACGAATCTGCATTCCTTTCTCAGGCATTTTTACGAAAATTTCGGTTTTAAGGTAATTCCCGGTTCATATACTTTTTCGGGGGCTTCCGGCAAACGCTATCAGGAATACGACGGAATGATCGCTCCATGTAAAAACTCCGGCCTTGCAAATCAGGTAATTTCCGGCCAAACAATACTGGACATAGGCCCGGGAAATTGGTGATTTAATTTGTCAAAGACTTTGGTTTTGGAGCTATTTCAGGCTGTTTTAGTTCACCCTCCGCGAGATTTGCCAGATAGTCATCCCGGTTATAGGGTACGGTAGCCAAAGAGGAAACATATAATCCGGCAGCAGGGGTGTGTAAATACATGAGGACGCAATCTGTCAAAGGATGTATTTGGCCAAAACCTAACCTGCGAAGCTCATTTATTTCTGATTTAGGGGGAGCTATGTTTATCACCTCCTTTGAAGTAACTGACTGCAATGTAACCTAAAAATGGCCTAAGACCATTGACATGGTTGTCAATATGGATTCAGAAATAGTATAAAATGGAAAAATGGCTTCTCCCATAGTTCTGGCGACTACCAACAACTACCACCTGAACGAAACGGAAATCAAACAAAAAACAGAAGAATACAACCAAGAAATAAGCCGGCTGGGCAACACAGCCAAAATTCATATCCAGGAAATGCTGAAGAATATTCTGATGCTTAAAAATACGGACCGGCTGGCAATTGCCTGGGACAGCGCCGGTGATTTACCTTCATTATTTATGATCGCCGATGAGGCGATTACCTTTGGAGCCCAGGTGCACGTAATTTATTACCGGTCTTTGTTTAATGATGACGCCTCGGTTGCATCAGTTTATTTGGGGCAACTTGTGGATAAAGGGGCAGATGTAGATATATTTGATTATATTAATTATTCACGCGAGGTGAGGGTACGATCGGTAGCATTATTTGCCAAGAATATGCCTACCGTATCTATTACAAACTTGGCTGATGCCATGGACCTAAGACAGGATATCTGCCGGGCCCAACAGGAGGCCAAACCGGAAAGTCCGGATTATGACCCTGAACTGGATTTAAATCTGCAATGCAACGGGCTGGAACTACCCGCTATTGATATATCGGGGTTAAATTCCGGTATGTTTGGTGAAAACAGACAATTAATGAGAACTTACGGAATGAAAATCCTAAATGAACTGAAAAAATACACAAAATTTCATTTTCTGGCCCCGGACGGGACGGATTTATATGTAGATACAGGCGGGGCGGAATTTATAAATGAAGCTGATAACTATTTCGGTTTCAGACCGGAAGATTATAAAAAAGAACCGGGTTTATTATTAACTGATCCGCCAATTTGGGATAATCCGCCCGGGGAAATATATTCGAATATCAAAACCGCCACCGGGACCCTGGTGATGTATCAAATTGATACCGATGTAATGGAATATGCATTCAGACACCCCGAGTTATTTCCAAATTTAAATATCACCCATTCAAAGTCGGACATTGTCTTCGATGAAAAAGACTTTATCAAATTGGAATTTGACCAGACGGGTCATGCCGTATTGGATAAAATCAACGGTCCGGGTATCAGATCCGTAATTTTTAAAAAATATCTTGAAGAAGTTACCAATATAGATGAAGAGGCTTCCAGATCCGGAGATCTCCGGGTACAAAAAGCAGCCTTGTTATTATCTGAAATCGGCTTGGGAATTAACGGTAAAGCAAATAACCCGGAAGATAAAATCAACGGTTTGGAGATTTTATCGGCGCTGATTACAGAGAAAAAACGCGGCATCTGGCATCTGGCTATGGGCAAGCACCCAAATATATTGCCGGGATTTGAGAACAGAACGATAAATCATATAGACAACGGTTTAAGAAACCAGAATTTAAATGTTTCGGGAATTGACCAAACCGGCCGTGAAATTTTACTTTCCACCAACAAGGCTGATGATAAAGGGGTTTTGGACGGAATATTCGAAGACTGGAAAATAGCTGAAAAATAAGGACAGTGGGTATAATTTGGAGCACTCGCCTGCTTTTTATGGACAGAGAGATTAAGCGGTTTCCGGTTTCAGGTGCGAAAATTTTTGCGGCGTACCAAAGCGGAGAAAAACCGGGCAGTTTATGAAGGGTTCGATTAATAAGAATACAGTTTTGACGAAGTTCCGGTATTGAAAAAAGTACTTTTTTTTGCCGGCTTGCCGGATATGATGTCTATCAGATCCGCATCTGACGGTGAATGGAAAGGGGCGGTCTTTGTAGGCTACCAGACAGCCAGAATGAGACTGACGCATACGGCAGAAAAACTGTTACTGTGGGAAGCAATTCTGATGATGGAAACATTGAATAAAGAAGCAAAATGAACTTGCCAGAAAGTTTTGGAAAGATGTAATCTGGATATATAAAGACAAAATATCTGGCAATAATTCCGGGAGGGATAATGATTTTAGCCGGTTGGCAGTCACACAGGGTATTCGGCACTCAATCAGTGTCGGGATCGACACCTCCGACATTGACCCAACCAATAGACTGGGAAGATGCCGGTGATGTGGATTTGGGCGAGGGTTTTCGGATAAGGCTGGTGGATGCCCAAAAACGGGGGGGCCAAATAAAGATTGTGGTCCAAATGACCAATCATGCCAACGGCATTTACGGAATAAACACTCATGATATATGGTTCTCGGGAGTGAAATATGCCTATTTGCCGACAATTTATTCGGGGTTTTCGGGTTTAAATCCCGGACAAAACATGCAGACAGTCAATTATTAAAAAACCCAGGTTGATCCACCGGTGTGGTTAGATTATATGGCTCCGGGTGTCCACCATAAGATAAAAATCGGTACAATTAATCTATAAAATGCCCAACCCTTATCAAATCCCGGTATTACATTTGGTGACTTTCATTGCTGCAGGGATAGGCACATTCATCAGCCTGTGGCTCATCTATCTGATTATCAAACACAGGTCAACAGCCAGGGGATGGTATTACCTAATCGGCTGGATAGTGTTACTCGGGATAATAGACCAGGTCAACAGCATTATTATTATGTCTTCCGTAAATGCCGAATTTGTACTCAGAATGTACCGGCTGGGAACAGTATTTATCATACTGGTACCTTTATTTTATTTATTTGTGAGGGAATATCTGAATATCATGGGGCAAAAATGGCTGGTATATACAACTTATATTTACTGTCTGGGAGTACTGGCAGCGACTATGTTTTGGCCCAAGTCCCTGATTTTAAATCTCGTTTGGGACAATCAGGTGAAATTTTTTGAGCCGGTGTATAACACTGCCACCGAACCTTTTTACTATATCGGGGTGGGGCTATGGCTGGTGGGTATTTTTTTACTGGCCAGAACTTATTTTCAGTCCAATTCCGCGATTTCGAGAAACCGGCTAAAGTACCTGTTTTGGGGCGGTGTATTACCACTTTTAGGCTTTATAACGATCTCAGTCCACAGAGGTCAGCAAATACCCCATGGACATGTTTATGGTGACTTTGGGTTGTGTAGCTTTGGTTTACGGAACGCTGAAATACCAGGCATTGAATTTTAACATAGTTGTCAGGAAAAGCCTGGTTTATTCCTTATTAACGGCATTAATATCAGTAATATTCCTGTTATTAATTCTCGGAATGCAGGTAGTAATGCAGGTCTCCGGAACAAATATCAATATCCCGGCAATCATTTTAACTGCGGCGGTTATAACTTTTGTCTTCGAACCTTTAAAGAATATCAGCCGGTCAATAATTGACAGGTTATTTTTCCGACAAGCTTATGATCCGGAAAAAACCATTTCCGGATTTTCAGAAGTCATGACCAGAACAATTAAACTAGATGAAATCGGACAGGCGGTATGCGATCTGATAACGACTACCCTGAAAATCGATAAACTGGTGTTATACACGCCCACCAATGAAAATAACTTCAGACCCTTAACCCAGTGGGGATACAGTGAAAGGCTGACGGAGGAAATACCTCCTGAAGTGCTCTGGGAACTGGGACAACATAAAAATCCGGGCGTATTTGAAAGCAAAAATGTACCGGTGTTAGAAATTGAGGCTTTTCTGAACCAACTGAAAGCAGAATTATTACTGCCGCTGTTTTTTGAAAATGAAACCGTCGGGCTAATGGTACTGGGAAGAAAATTGTCGGAGCAAAAATATGATCTGGATGACTACCGAATACTGGAAATTTTAGGCAACCAGACTGCAGTGGCTTTGCATAATGCCTATTTATTTGAACAAGTCCGCAGGGAAAAAGATACGGTGACCAAACTTTTGGCTCATGAAAGAGAAATAGATGAGCGTAAATCAGAATTCATTTTGCTGGCATCACACAACCTGAGGACGCCGCTGTCAATAATCAACGGCTACGCCGAAAAATTCAAATCCCAGTATGCCCTGTTGCCCCCCTGGGCCGTGGGCGATCTGGAAACAATTTCCGGAGCCGGAAAACAGCTGACCCTGTTGGCAGAGGGCCTCTTGACAGCAGCTGATGTCGACCGGGGCAGCCTGAAATTAAATAAAGCCCCTGTGGATCTGTTTGAAATTACTGAAAAATTGGCCAATGAATACAAAAAACAGGCGATGCAGAAAGGGCTGAACCTGGAATTTAAAAAGTCCTCCGAAACGATTCCCGCAATTAATATCGATGCCCGGAGAATCCGGCTGGCAATCGAAAACTTAATTGATAACGCAATTAAATTCACCATGGCCGGCCAGGTGACGGTAACTGTGGGCTTGGTCAGACAAAATATCCGGATAGATGTGGCTGATACCGGAGAGGGCATTCCTGAATCCGAGGTGCCGCAACTGTTTACGACATTCCATCAAATCAGAAAATCCCCCCTGGAGCCGGTGCCGGGAATGGGTATCGGATTATATATCGTCAAATTGATTGTCAAAGCCCATGGCGGAGAAGTGCAGGTGAATTCTGAAATCGGTAACGGAAGTACGTTCTCAATAATATTACCAACAGGCCAGAATTAATAATTCCCCGGGTCAGTCCGCTTCGCTGACTGCCGGACCGGGTAAAATCCGGGGTTTGGTAAAAAAGGCACGGAACTTTTGCCAGAGATAGGATTTGTAGTTGATAAACAGAAAGGTCAACACGGCATACAAGGCGCCGACGGCAACATCTATAAAATAGTGCTCACCAAGGTAGATAACCGCAAACCAGACACCCAGAACATACGGGACCAACAGGAGACCGAATTTTTTGAATTTCTTGAAGACAAAAAGAGTGATTAACAACGGAAAGGCAGCATGCAAAGAAGGCATGGCGGCAACCGGGTTGGGGCGCATAAAACTATAAACGGAAGGCAGGCTGATTTGCGTGGGCAAAAAATGGGACATCACATGACCGGTAACTTCTTCAATCGGGGGCAGGTATCCCCGGCTGGATGCCATCCAAGGGGGGGCGGCGGGAAAAATCAGGTAGGTAAAAAAGGAAACATATGAGAGGAGTAATAACGCCAGGGTGTAGTTTTTAAAAAAGGCCCGGTCTTTGAGCCAAAAAATAAAACCCACCACCATGGGAGTGACAAAATGACTGATATAAAAAGTCACCAAAACATAGTCATACCAGTGCAGACTGGCCGGGGTATAAAAAAGGCTCTGAAGCTTGATGGTAGGAATAAAGCCGAATATGGCCTGATCTATCCTGATCATGGGCAGAATATGAGGGTTTTTGCTGACAAAAGGGACCAGGCCGCGCAGAAACTCGTAGCCTAAAAAAAGTGTTAAAAACGGAAGCCAGTCCAACAAAAAAAGCCTGGCCTGACCGATGAAAAAAGCGCCCAGAAGGGCAAAAATAAAGAACTGATCAGGGGAAAACCAGATCCGATGAGCAATCATGTAAGCACAAACCGAAACGATATAAAGAATTGATATACCGGCAATAATCCTGTCATGAAGAGTAAGGGGGGTATTTTTATGCATACGCATGAACATGTTAGACAGCATATCTTAAAATAAGCTGTAAGAAAACCGGTAATTTCTCTTATTCCTGAGCTTTTTTCATAGTCGAGAGCATCAAGTCCACGTCGTTTTGGGTGAGGGCGCTGCCGGAAGCAATCAGGTCATATGCCTGGTCGTCCGGATTAAAGAAATGAATCCACACATGATGGCTGATAGCCGGGGAACCGAACTGGAAACCGCGAATACTATCAGTCTGAAAACTGTACAGGGTTTTATCCCCATCATAGGGCGAAACTATTTGACCGGCCTTTAAGACGGTTAATATGGCCTTACCGGCAATTGTTTTGATATCAGACTTATATGAAACCTGATCGGGGGTGGAATTGATAGCAGCCGAATAAAAATTATATTCCGAATCCAAAGTATGCTGACCAAGCTCAGCCCGGATGCGCTGAAAATTTGGGGAGGTGTCTTTTTTCATTTTAGCAGCCGGATAAAAGGAATTTCTGGTAAATAAGATTTTTTGACCTTGCGAATAAGTGAATGAGACTATGTTCCGATAAGGTCCGGATGTGCTGGTCTCCATCCAGGGCGATTTAAAAGTCATGCCAAAATAACTGATATCCGGAAGAAGTGAAAGGTCGCTAACGGGAGGAGTTATAATCCGTGTTTGCGGAGCAACGTAGACCATGGGGTTGGTAATTTTGGTAAGGGCAATTCTGTACATGGGGACCACATATAATTGGGGGTAAATCCAAAAAGTGAAAAAAGCGGCCATTAAAAGAAAACCTATAACGGCACAAAAATATTTAAAGAAACCGACGGAATAACCCGGTGAGGCAGAATAATTTTTGGAGGCGGAAAAACCGGAATTCAATTTGGTGTAGACATATACCGAGGCGATCTGAATCACGGGGACAGCCGCCAGCAAGCCCAGAATAATTGCCAAAAGACCCAAGACGATGACTCCGAACCTGAGAAACGCAAACCAGAGCAATTTCTTTTTTTGACCCCGGGTAATGACCGAGCTTCTTCTGATAGCTTCAATGGGACCCAGACCCTGATCGACTACCAAATATTCAGCCTGACTAAGCTCCAGACCCAAGATAACCCCGGGGAGCAATAAAAATAGGGCACCCCCGAAAAACATAGCAGTAGTTATCATCTGGGTGATGAGATATTTAAAATACAGTCCTGATTTGGAAAAAATATCGGAAAACCGGGTGTTTTCCCCAGAAACCACTTTTAGTAACAGAGTGACAGTTCCGATACCGATGACCGGCATTGCGGCATAACAGAGCAAATAAAAGATTAATGAACCGGCAAAGGAAAACTGTGCCTGGAGAGGATTTTTTAACAGGCTGACAATAATCCCGTAACCCGAAAATAAGGCGGAATACCAGAAAAATTTTCCCAAATTTTTCCAACCGAAACCGATAGCTTCAGAGCCAGAAAAAACCTGATCCGGAACGGTGGCTGCCGGTATTATTTGGGCAGCAGCCGGATTTTGGGGATCCATAAAAGGTAAATTAAATATTCCAGGCTTTGGACTTATATTCTGCCAAAACACGGTGGGTGTTAAAGTGGGCGGCCAGGGTGATGGCGTGCTTCATACGGCTGATCCACTCCGGGCGGCGGTCGTAGTACAAGGGCACAATTTCGGATTCCAGTTTGTCGTATAAATCCATGGCATCGGCGTCATCATTATTGTCCGGTTCGACCCGTTCATCGCTGGGACCGATGGCAAAACCGGACAGCGGATCCATCTGGTAACCTTCAATCCACCAGCCGTCCAAAACAGAGAAATTGAGTACCCCATTTGCTGCAGCCTTCATCCCGCTGGTACCGGAGGCTTCCAGGGGGCGTCTGGGAGTATTGAGCCAGACGTCAGTTCCACAAACCAGCTGGCGGGCAATTTTGGGAGAATAATTCTCCAGAAAAGCGATTTTCATTACACCTCTTAAGCGATTGGAAATTTCTATAATCTGGTGGATAAAATCCTGGGAAATAGCATCGTGAGGAGAGGAACGGCCGCACTGGATAATCTGAATTTTTCCGGCACCGATTCTGGCCAGGCGTTCAATATCCTTATAAATCAGCAGGGGGCGCTTGTAAGCCACGGGCCGCCGGGCCAGGGAAATGGTGAGCGTATGGGTATCAAAATAATCCCAGGGTTTCATTTCGTAACCCACATACGGCAGGACATTGGGCATATGCTTGTTTACGTAAGTCACCAGTTCATTCTTGCTTTCTTTATGAACATGCCAGAGAACATCATCGGGAAGTTTTTCGACGGCGTCTTTTAACAGTGAGGGGTCCTCCAACCAGCCGGGAAGGTAACGCTCGAATAAGTCCTGGAAATAAGAGCCGACCCAGGAGCGGGCATGGATGCCGTTGGTGACATATTCAAAGTGAAACCCGGGGAACAAGTGCTCGGTGACTTTCCGGTGCTTTTGGGAAACCGCCAGACTGGTATGACTCAGATTTATACCCAAAAGGGTCATATTCAGGCAGTCATCCCCTGCCAGTTTGCGGATGTGCCAAGGCAGGTATTTGCCGGCGTATTTGTAAGCAAAGTCATAAGCAAATCTGTCGTGTCCTTCCGGCATGGGAGTATGGGTGGTAAAGACGCAGGACTTTCTGACCGCGTCATCCTGGTAACCCCTCTCGGCTAATAATTCCAGCAAAGCAAAAGCACCGTGGCCTTCATTGATGTGATAGGTCTTGATGTCCTGATAACCCAGATCCCTAAGCATTTTGATGCCCCCGATACCCAAAACCACTTCCTGACAGATACGGAAATGACCCTGGGAAGAATCGTAGAGATTTTGGGTGATTTCCCTGATCCACTGGGGATTTTCCATGAGATCCAGATCCAAAAGATACACCGGGACGACAAAACCATCCAAACCGACAATGTCATAACGCCAACAGCCGATTACCGCTTCTACACCGTCCAATTCGACTTTGACCTGATTGGGCAGCTGGGTTAGCTGATCCGATTTCTGCCAGTCACGCTCCTCAAATTCCTGGCTGCCGTCCGGATGGACAATCTGTTTCATAAATTTACCGCTGTAAATCAAGCTCACACCGACTGCCGAAGTGCGGGTATCGGCACAGGAGCGGAGCAGATCGCCAGCCAGGACACCCAAACCACCGGCATAGTTGGGAATATCCGTCTCCAGCATAATTTCCATGGAGAAGTAAGCAACATCAATGGCAGTTTTGGGATCAGGCATATGGGCAGTCTGGTAATTCTATTGTATAGTATAGACAATAATTTTGGGGAAACAAAATATGGACATCGATACATCTATTTTTAAAGCCTACGATATCAGGGGGGTATATCCCAAGAGCCTGGATGAAAATCTTGCGGAAAAAATCGGCAGGGCATTGGCCAGATTGATAAAATCAGAAAATCCCGGACAACAGGTGACGATAATGGTAGCCCGGGATATGCGGGTATCCTCTCCGGCGTTAACCGAAAGAGTGATTGAAGGGTTGCTGAAGTCTGGGGTGAATGTCATGGATGTAGGTTTGGCTTCAACTCCCACTTTTTATTTCGGGGTAGCCTATTACGGATATACTGCCGGAATTCAAATTTCGGCATCCCATAATCCTCCTGAATATAACGGTTTTAAGATGGTCAGAGCCAGAGGCGTGCCCATATCGGAAGCCAGCGGGATTGTGCAGATGAAAGACTGGGTGATTGAAGATAAATTTACCGATGAAAATCCCGGACAATCGGAAAAAAGATCCGGGATTCTGGAAGACCTGGTAAAAGTACAGAAAGAATGGGTGGATTGGGCCAATATTAAACCTTATAAAATTGCCATAGATACCGCTAACGGTATGGGCGGACCGGATATTGATGCCATGTTTAAAGGTACCCGGTGTGAGTTGGTGAGGCTAAATTTTGACTTGGATGGAAATTTTCCCGTACATCAGGCAGACCCATTAAAGGAAGAAAATCTCAAATGGGTAAAGGAGGCAATTTTAAAGAGCAGGGCTGATCTGGGAATTGCAATAGACGGGGATGCGGACCGTTACTTTTTTATTGACGAAAACGGAGATACCGTACCACAGGATATTTTAAGGGGTTTGGTAGCCCAGATTATGCTATCCAAATATCCCGGAGAGAAAATGGGTTATGACATCCGTCCCGGCCGGGCAACTATTGATCTTATTGAAGCTGCCGGCGGGATTCCCGTGGTTAACCGGGTAGGACATTCGTTGATTAAGGAACAGATGCTGAAGGAAAATATAGTTTTTTCCGGAGAAATTTCCGGCCATTACTTCTTTAAACAGGTGTATGGAACATTTGAGGCGCCAACAATCTTGGTAGGGCTGTTTTTAGATTTTGTTTCCAAATCCGGCAAGAAATTGTCCCAAATCTGGAAGCCATTTGCAATTTATTTCCATTCAGGTGAAATAAATTCCGAAGTAAAAGATACCAAGGCAAAAATTGAAGAGATTAAAATCAAATACAGTGACGGAAAACAGATGTTTATGGACGGAATTTCAGTAGAATATCCCGATTACTGGTTTAATGTCCGGCCGTCGAATACCGAACCCAAACTCAGACTGAATCTGGAAGCCAGAACCAAGCAACTGATGGAAACAAAAAGGGATGAAATACTGGCATTAATCAGAAGCTGAGAGAATGAGCGAATTCCTGGCTACCGGAATCAGAGCCGTAAAAAAAGCTGAGGATGTAATTTTAAAATATTACCGGAATAACACCGGATACAGGCTAAAGGGTGACAGTTCCCCGATAACATTAGCCGACCAGGAAGGACAAAAGATGATAATTGAGGAAATTTTAAAGGATTTTCCGGATCACAGTTTCATCTGTGAAGAGGAGACAGAGAAAACCAACCCCCTTGGAGAATATAAGTGGATTATTGATCCGGTGGACGGGACGAAAAATTTTATGAGAGGGATTCCGATGTGGGGAACGCTATTGGCTTTAATGCGGGGCGAGGAAATAATTCTGGGGATAACAAATACTCCTGAAATGAATGAGTTAGTCAGGGCAGAAAAAGGCGAAGGCTGTTTTCTGAATGATAAAAAAGTGAATGTTTCAGAAATAAATCATTTAAATGAAGCTTTTATGGTTAACGGCAGTATTCATTATTTTGAAAATATTTCCAAGTTAAATAATTTGCTTAAACTGACAAGATTAACCATGGGACACAGAGGTTTCGGGGAGTGCTGGAGTTATAACTTACTGGCATCGGGAAGAATCGACATAATGGTCGAGGCATCTATTAAAATTTGGGATATTGCCCCGGCAACCATAATAACAGAAGAAGCCGGGGGTAAAATGACGGATTTATACGGCGATAAGGTCGGTTTAAAGACAACCACCGCGCTGGGAACTAACGGGCGTTTACATCCGGAGATACTCAGGATATTTAATCCAAAATATGAAGACTGATATCAATTGGAATTCCAAGGTAAAACTAATTCTTTCCGACGTGGATGAGACGGTGGCGGATTTGTACCTACCGGCAAAACCGGAAATGATTACGGAATTGTCCCGATTATTGGAAGAAAATAAAGTTATATTCTTTATAACAGGCCAGGGACTGGAAGGGGTAAACAGAAGAATCACCAATAAAATAGAACCATCGTTGAGACATAATATTTTAATTTCGCACAGCGGAGGGGCGGAAGTCTGGAGTTTTGAAAAAAGCGGAGACCTGAGAACCAGGCCGGAATACAGTTTGTACGAAGAAAAAATGGATGATACCAAGAGGAAACTTTGGCGGGAGCTGGTACAGCAATTGATAACGGAGTTTAAATTAATTACTTATCCGGCTACGCCAATTACTGAATTTAAATTCAACGCCGGGAATAATCCGAATGCAATCATGCTGGAAGACCGGGGACCGCAAATTACCATGGAGTTTATTAATGGATCTAGCACCCTCAGAGAACCGGTTTTTAAAATGGCAGAAATATTATTTAAAGAAAATGACCTACCGGTTTTCCCCAGATACGGAGGAATGTTTGCCCTGGATTTGGTGATCGAAGGGGCATCAAAAACAACCGCCATCAAGCATTTATTAGACAACCATGATAAATTAGCGGAGTTCAAAATGACACCGGAAGACGTATCCCGTCCGGAGTTTTTGGAAATCTGGGGCGACAGATATTCCATAAATGTCGGATCTGACAGATATATGTGCGAGGCAGTGGATCCGAGGGTCCGGGCAATCGATTTTCGGGAGGAAGATCCGGAAGAATTACCCAAAGGGTATAATATCCGGATATGGAAGGGTGAAAAACATTTGCATGACGGGCTTTTGGAATATTTACAAAACAGATAAATATGAAACTTACAGGCGTAATTTTTGATATGAACGGGGTAATAATTGACGATTACCCGCTGCAAAGAGAAGCGTGGAATCAAATGTCTGTCAAGCTGAGAGGATTACCCGTGACTGATGACGAAATGGTGAATAATATCCGGGGGATACCTACCAGGGAAATTATCAAATGGATGACAGGAGGCGCCCTTTCTGATCAAGTGGACAAATTGGCGCGGGAAAAAGACGGTCTGATTAATGATTTATTTGCCACCAGTCCCCTGTTTTTCCTGAACATGGGCCTGGAAGAGTTTCTGAATCAGCTAAAACTGCTTAAAATTCCCATAACCATAGCCACATCGTCAACCCAGACAATTTTCAGTTTTACTTATAATAAACTCCGGTTAAACCGCTGGTTTTCCCCGGATAAAATTTTGTTTAACGACGGAACTTATCCCGGCAAACCTGCTCCGGATCCGTACATCAAGGCGGCAAAATTAATTAATCTGGATCCCGCGGAGTGTTATGTGATTGAAGATGCCAAATCCGGTATCCAGTCGGCATTTGCTGCCGGGGTGAGAAATATAATTGCCATCGGTAATGACGAAAGACTGGCGGTGGTGGGAAAATTACCGGGAGTCGTACGAACAATTCATAATTTTAATGAAATAAAAGCAGAGGAATTGTTTAATGGATAAGAAGTGGAAACTGATTAAGGCAGATCCCGTTTTTGAATCAAAGTGGCTGACGGTGGAAAACCGGACGTACGAATTACCGGACGGAAAAAGAGGGGAAAATTATGTTCACGTCTTGAGGCCGGATTATGTCCTGATACTGGCTAAAGACAGGCAAGACAGAATCGTGGTTGAAAGACAATACAGAAGAGGAGTGGATGATTTCGTGTATGAATTACCGGCAGGTTGGATTGACAAAGGCGAGACTCCCCTTTCTGCTGCCGTAAGGGAACTTAAAGAAGAAACCGGTTTCGTGGGAAGCGGAGAAGAAAAACTGACTGTTTATCCCGAACCGGCTTTTATGTCAATGAAAGCACACATAGTCTTTTTGGAATTTGATGAAACGACCATGTCGGAGCAGAATTTAAGTGATGATGAACACCTGAAATGGGAACTGATAAATATCGATAAGGTGAAAAAGATGATTAAAGAAAAGAGGATTCAGGATATGGGGTTTTTAGCGGCGATGAGCGTGTACGAAAATTTATAAATATATATTATTTTACTGGCGGGTGATCATACTTCCGCAGATAATTGTGGAAACTGCATTACCAAACAGGGCACAAATTTTCTTATCTCCCGTCCCGGATGACAAATTCCAAGTTCTGGTGTTAGCATAGCTTTCCCAAGCTGGCAGGTTGAAATTAACTGCCGTACAGGCAGTGGCTGGCGGAGCTTCTATGTATTTAACCTGGGTAGCATTGATCACGTTATTCATCACTGTGACTGTACCGGCAGAAGTATAACAAAACGGACTCCTGGGAATGCTGGCCCATAACGAGTAAGGACTGCATTTATTAATGTAAATATTGGTCCAGGAAGCACAGGTCAAGGTACACTGGGAACAGAGGCTGGTTCCTCCCACATTGGGACAACCGCAGTTTAGCGTCCGGGTGACTGTCGAACCGCTTAAAGGTGTGGAACAAGAGGAAAATGCTGACTGGAAAACGTCCCATTCACAGCCGTTTACGGTGCTGCAGCGGCTACAGGAATATATAACAGGAGTCGGAACAGGTGTAGGGGTAGGAATGGAGGTAGGTGTAGGGAGGGGGATGGAGGTAGGTGTAGGGGGTATGAGGGTAGCAGTCGGTGCCAAAGTATTTGTGGGTAACGGGGTAGAATCAGAGGTCAATAAAGTATCAATATCAGCAACCTGAAAACCTTTTTTAAAAGCGTCCTGTTTAGCTTCAACACTTAGACCGGTCTGGACGTTTTTGACAATTACCACTCCGTTTTGCTTGATGGCCTGCAGATAAATTTTGGTTCCGTCCCGCATATTAAAAGTATAGACGTCTGACTGATTCAGATTTTCCAAAAAGACATAAGCCTGGGTTTTAGTGCTATCAACAGCATCCTTGATAATTAATATCTGTCCTTCTTTTAAGTAAACCGGATAGCTTGAAATCCCCGAAATAGTAAATTGCACTAATTGGTTGCCGGCAAGTGCCGACTGGATGCTGGTGTATGACAAACCGGGAAGGAAGGGCCGCCATACTCCGGCCGGCAAGTAGACATTAAACGTATCAGCGGAAGAAAAGACCGGCCTGACCAACAAAGCGTTACCGTACATATATTCGTCATGAGGAGATATCATGTCTGTTCCAGAACCGGGGTAACCATATTGGGAATAAGATTTTTCATCATCCGGATAATTGATATACAAAGGCTGCATCAGATAAGGGATCCCGGTGGCATACCAGTGCTTAGCCTGATCATAAGTATATTGGTGCAGACGCTCTTTAAGTTGGGAAAACCAGATGACAGAGTTTTGGTAAACAGAGTTGGCTGTCAGATGCCAAAAACCCAGGGAATGATTCATTTGGGGAGTAAAGGTCAAAAGCTGCAGACTCCGGGTTAATTCTTTCTGCTGACTGTCGGTCATTGTTAGGGACGCATTAACAGGAGTTGCCGGCTCGGATCTGATGTTAAATTCCAAATTCGGATGCGGATAGCCGGAAGCTATCTGTGTTAACCCGGAATCCAACCAATATTTAATATAATATGCTTTATTGTCCCAAGGGATGGTGGCTTTGGTTGCATTATTACAAGTTCCATCAGATGAATTTATACAACTGTCACCCAGCCAACCCTGGGATTCCTGCAAATCGGTTCCTACCGACAGCCAGTCCATCCGGCCGAAATTCAGGAAATCACCACTGAATGAATCCGAATAATTTTTGTAAGTCTGGCTGATAAAGTTATCCGGCAAATTATAAACCGGTGAACTATGAGGAAAATGCCGGTTGTCAGTAAACACACAGTCGTCATTTTTTATACCCCTGAACGGACCGTAAGAACTTTTCAGCAGGTTTATCCAATCTGACACGACAGCCGGGGAAGACAAATTCAGATAATAATAAGGCGGGTAATCCCAGAAAGCATATTTGGTATTATCCGGGCTGTAGATGACGCCGGTACCGGCAGGAAAGGCACTGATAACACGAGACGGGTTGTCCAAAACCGGAGTATTACTGTCAATTGGAAAACACCCAGATTCCGTTTCAATCCGGTGGCGAATTCCGATAAGCGGATAAATACCCAATCTGTTTAAATTATTAAACAGATTGGCTAAACCCGAAGTGGTTTGGCCATTAATAGTTACGTCCGGATACATTATTTTATCGGTAGTAAAAGCGTCCATAGCCGGACAGGACTTATACGCACCGCCAAAACCAACACGACTTTTAGGGTAGGTGTAATTATTATAAGTGACCTTTCCCCAAAAGCCCGACCCGATAGTCAAACTGGACAACGGAATATGATTACTTATGAAATTATTGGCGACATTATTAATGCTCGCTGACGTGGATTGATCTCCGAATTCATTAGCGGATTCCCAGCCCACTCCGAAGGCATTGTATTGGGGGTTTTTAAAATAAAAGCCTTTGGAACTCAGGTACTGATAATATTTTTGGTACATATCAGCCACCGTATCACCTTTGATAATTGCCAGGGGCGCGGGGGCACCTTCCACATACTGGTCATGTTTCTTCAATACCATGCAGGTTTCCCCTATCGGACAGCCCGACTGGCCGTTTCTGGAGAGACGCAGCTTTTTGGTGTACGGCTGGAGATAAACAATTATCATCTTCTCCGACGGCAAAACAAAAATCGGGGTTCTCAGGCGACAAATATCAGATTCATAAAAATCTATGGAGGGAAGATTAAGCCCCATCTTGTTGGTCGGAGTAAAACAATGGCCGTACCCAAAGTCGGAATCAAGAAAATCTTCCAATTCCACCTGGTTGGCAGCTTCTACCATTCCCAGACCATAAATATGACCAACAATTTTCGTCAGCCGGATTTCGTACTTATCCGGTTCGCAACCTGAGGTACCCGGCTGACAAATAAAGGAGGGCGAGGTTGAACTCAGCAGTTCGTAAACCCCGGATGAAACCCCCGTATTCCCGATAACTTTTCTGGCGGTGACTCCATTTATATCCGCAGGTTTGGCACCGTAAAGCAGATTTATGTTCAACATGGAATCAATTGTAGAAACAGAAATAGCCGTACCGGCGGCTGCCTCTGAACTGGTATTTATCGGGGTCCGGAGATGGGTAACGGCAATTCCGATAACAAATAAACCAGCCAAAACCGGGAGGAGAAAAAGAAATGATTTCTGAAAAAACGGTGATGACATCCGGGGGCCAGGAAGGGGTGAATAACCGGACGACTGCGGATCGGATACACGAGCGGGTTTATCCAAGTCTATTTGATCCATAAAATCTGTATTGTCCTGAGTTTTATTTATGGTAACAGTTCCCGTCAGGAGAGTCAAATCGGTTTTTCAGGTAAATTTCAGGAAATACGGCGATTCTTAATCAAACTGCTGACTGAACTGAAAAGTGAACCAGGATCGGACTGTTGGCGTTTTGCTTCTTCCCAGTCAAAAGGGCCGCGGACGTATTCGCGCATATCGGCCGGTTTTTCGGGCAATGATTGATTCATCATGCCGATTTCGTTGCCGTAATAAATTATAGGCACTCCGGGCTGATCTAATAATAATTTTGTGGCCCAGATGATGTCGTCTTTGTTTCCCCGGCAGATTTCCCCCAGGCGCGCGCCGAAACTATTACCGTCCATACCGGAAAATTCATGACGGGAATTACCCTGGTCAATCAACTGCTGCCGCTCCCGGGAGTCGGAAAGGAAAAACAAATCCACGGAATCATGATTGGTTAAAAATACAGTCCAGGAACACCCGGCAGGGGCCTGGCCGGTCCAGCGCCACATATCGGAAACCCCGGCGGTATTTTTAGAGGCGATAGCTGAAAGCATTTTGACTGCCAGGGGAAAATGCATCACTAGCTGGCATTCCCCCCCTTCACCGAAAAAAGCCCGGGCTTCGTCCGGCCAACCCCCGGCTTCGGCCAGCAGAACAGTTCCCGGGTATTTTTGATCGATATGCCGGCGCAAATCTTTCAAGATTTGGTGGGTTTCGGGCAGTCCGAAACAGTAGGTGCCGTCACGTTTGACCAACCGGGAAACCGCGTCCAGACGGAAACCGTCCACTCCCCTGTCCAGCCAAAAATCCATGACGCTTTGCAAGGCATTTTTAACTTCGGGATTGTCCCAGTTCAGATCGGGCTGTCCGGGATAAAAAGTGGCGTAGTAATAATCGCCGGTTGCCTGATTGAAAATCCAGTTTTTACCGTTTTTTTCGGGATGGTCGGCAAAATGGACAAAAGCCTGGGGAAAGCGGTCACGGTTGTCACTCCATAAATACCAATTGCGTTTGGGGTTATTTTTTGACGAACGGGCTTCTTTAAACCAAGAGTACTGGTCCGATGTATGGTTTAAGACCATATCGATAATGATTTTCAGGCCATCGGTATGAGCGGTAGCCACAAACTGGTCAAAGTCGGAGAGAGTGCCCAGGGTCGGGCGGATATTCTGATAATCCGAGATGTCATAACCGCCATCTATTAAAGGAGAAGGGTAATGCGGTAATAACCAGAGGGTGTTGACGCCCAGGTTTTTAAAATAATCAAGTTTGGATGTCAGGGCGGAGAAATTACCGGCAAATTTATCGACATAAAGCTCATAAATAATTGCTTTTTCGAACCAGTTGGGAGAAAGCATCTTAAAATAAGTTTAGCAGATTTGATAGCCGAGGAATAAGTATGTTATAGCCTAATTGAAAATATGGATCAGGTTATGTGGTCTTAGACCCGATACCGAGTGGTCAGCAACCAATCCGGCAGACCAGGGTGATGCAAGGTGGAACATTACCAAAGGCTTAAATTACCAAGAGTATTCAGATCACAGAAACCTAACACCGTCGGGCCATGGGGAATTAACCTTCTTAGGCCAGGGTGTTAGGGTAATGTTTATCCCTGATTATCAAAATAATGTTTGGGGTGTAAGTGTAGACAGGGATCAGGAATTACATTCGGAAGAAATTCAAGGACGGTTTAGCAAATTGAAAACTGCTTTTACTGAAGCAGGTTTCCCGGTTATTGAGTCGAAGTAATTATTTTTTTTGGCGTAATCTTCTTTGATTTACTGACTGCTTCCAGGCGCATGCGGATATCCTGGAGGACATTCATGAAGGCGATAAAGGCTTCGTATGGCGATTCATAAGGATTAAAATACTTGTGCACATCACCGTCGGCAAACCATTTAGTACACATGTAGTAAAAATGGTCGGATGTCTGCAACTTTCGCCAGTCAGATATAAGCTGATTGTCTCTGGTCTTTAAAATAGCTGATTCCAGGGCAAACAATTTGCCGGCAGCATCATCCTGCATGGGATTACCCAACCAAGCGGAGACGTCCCTTTCGATATCCGCCCAGGACACAAAAAACGGAAAATCGAGTTCGCCCACAGCGGGGAGTTTCTTAACCGCCTCGGACGGGGTGACAAAGTAATTGTCCGGATGCTTTAACAACTCGCCCGGCAGATATCGCATAAATTCAAATATCCCGGTATCTTCCCACTGATGTTCGCCAAAAGTTTCATAATCCATGAAAAGGTTGACGATATCCCCGGAACCGTTGACAGCCGAAACCCACCGGGCAAATTTCGGAGCCGTCAAGGGATACTCGCTCCAACCCCGGGTGGAGAAACGAAAAGCAATATCATCGGAAAGTTTGAAATTTTTAAGCAACATCTTTATTTTTTGAGTACCCACCGGGCGGTAAAGGAAATTGGGGCTGCGCCAACCTAAAATATGCTCCGCACCTTCAGCAATAATACCCGTGTAACCCATTTTTTCCATATACCGACCCAGCTCGTTGTTGTAGATTAATTCTGTATTTCTGAAGACTTTAGGTATCTGATGAAAGAGAGTTTTGACCTTCTGATCGTGAAGCCTGACCTGGTGGGCAAATTCGTCTTTGGAATAGAGAAAGGACAGAGAGTGATAGTAGGTTTCGCTTAAAATTTCCACCCGGCCGGTGGCCGCCAGCTCCCGGAAAGAATCTAAAGTTTCGGGAGCATATTCTGCCAGCTGGTCCATAACCACTCCAGACAGTGAGTATGCCAATTTCAACCGGGGGTGGCGGTGTAAAAGTTCCAAAAAAAGACGATTGGCTGGCAAATAAGACTTTCGGGCAACTTTTTGAAGAATTTCAAGATTATTCAGACGGTCACCGGGAGGGCTGTCGAAATATTCATGGCTGTTGCCAATATCAAAGACCCGGTATTTTCTAATCCGGTATGGTTGATGAACCTGGAAGTAAAAACAGATAGCGCTCATCTAAACCCTGAAACAACTAAACTAACAAAGTACCAAGTATTATATTACTTTTTACGGGAAAGCACTTTTTTGTAGACGTCGATGGTTTTGGAGGCCGCGGCAGACCAGGAAATCTTTTTAACTTCAGCCTTACCATTAACTTTTAAGGCGGTGTGCAATGAAGGATAGTTGAGGACGGAGATAATCTGATTGGCCATTTCTTCCACGTCCCAAAAATCCACTTTTAGGACATGACCCAGGGCTTCGGAAGCGCCGGATTGTTTGGAAATAATGGCCGGAGTACCGGCAGCTACGGATTCCAGGGCCGTAATACCGAATGGTTCTGACACCGAAGGCATAATGAACAAATCAGCCGAACGAAAAGTCTGGGTGAGCAACTTTCCCCGTAAAAAGCCGGCGAACATTACCCGGTCTGAAAGACCCATCTGGATGGTCTGGTTGATAAGCTGACTTTCCATGTCCCCGGAACCGACAAACAGAAAAACGGCGTTGGGGAAATACTCCAGAGTGCGTTTGGCGGCTTTTAATAAATAATCCGGTCCCTTCTGCAGCGTCAACCGGCCGACGAATAAAACCACTTTAAAACCTGCGTCTTTTAAAGTCTGCAGAGGGTTGGCGTCATCGACAGGAATGTCAAAATCCGCGGTGTTAACACCGTTATGGACAACATCAACTTTTTCCGGATGAATCTGATAATAGGTATTTAGTAAGTTCTTGGTAAATTGAGAAACTGCAATTACGGCGCTGGATTTATCCATGCCGTGTTTTTCCACAGCATAGACTACAGGATTTGTGCCATTGCCGCCGGAACGGTCAAGTTCAGTGGCATGAACGTGGGTTATAAGCGGCCGGTCGGAGACATCACTGGCTACCACACCGGCCGGAAAACAGAGCCAGTCATGAGAATGAATCAGATCAAACTTACCTTTTTTAGCAATAGCTGCCGCCCGTTTGGCGTACAGATGGACAGCTGCAACCAGATCACGGGCCAGTTCGGGGTTGACACCCGGTGGCAGGAGTTTTAGTGTGTCATAGGGGTTTAACTGAAAATCCGGCCAACTGAAACCTTCGAGATCCGCAAAAACCAGTTTCATAAAATCGGCTTTGACATTAACTCTTTGGGGCAAAACGAAGGTGATTTCCACATTCTGATTTGCCAGTGCTTCAGTTAAACCGTAGCAGGCGGTTCCCAAACCTCCGCTATTATACGGAGGTAATTCCCAACCAAACATCAGCACCTTGAGGGGCATTATAAATATAATATATACTTATTGGCATAAGAGTAAAGTAGTATGAAACTGATATTTGACATCGGCGGGACCAAGACCAGACTGGGTTTATCACCCGACGGATCGACAATTTCCACGGTGGTTGAAATGGACACTTTACCCGATCCCCAAAAGAACCTGGCGGCCATGTCCGGAGAGATAAAAAAAATGGCAGGCAGGGATAAAATCAGTGTCGGGTGCGGGGGGGTTGCCGGGGTACTGGATGCCAATAAAAGCGGGTTATTAAAATCTCCGAATCTGACCGGTTGGGAAAATTTCCCCCTGAAAAAAAATATCGAAAAAATTACCGGAGTGAGAGTATATCTCGTTAATGACGCGGCCATGGAAGGACTGGGTGAAGCTACCATGGGTGCGGGACGGCGGAAACAAACGGTGGCTTACTTAAGCATAGGAACCGGAATAGGCGGGGTCAAAATTCACGACGGAAAAATCTGCCCCGCAGCAGCGGGGTTTGAACCCGGACACCAGATAATCGACTGGGGCGGAAAAGCAGGCTATCTGGAACACTTTGCCAGCGGCCGGGCGATGGAGAAAATTTTTAACAGAAAACCTGAGGAAATTGACGAACCGGAAATTTGGGAAAAGGAAACCCGATTACTGGCCATCGGGATCCACAACGCTATCGTTTTTTGGTCACCTGAGATGGTGATTTTAGGCGGGGGTCTGATGCAAAAGATAGACCTGGAATATCTCAAAAATCTGATCCGGGAAGAACTGATTATTTTCCCAGTGCTACCGGAGATTGTCAGATCTGAGTTGGGAGAGAAGAGTGGCTTGTACGGAGCTCTGGCATACCTGAAGACGGTTTCCGATTTTTAGCGGCAGTCTTTTTTCCGTTAACCAAAGCCCAGTCCAAAACTTCATCCAGCTGGGTGGCAAAATGAAACGCCAGATCCTTTTTAACCGTGGCCGGAATATCTTCCAAATCCTTTTTATTATCCTTAGGAAGGATGATCTGCCTGATGCCGGCCCGATGAGCGGCAATGACTTTTTCCTTTAAGCCGCCAATTTCCAAAACCCGGCCCCTCAGAGTAATCTCACCGGTCATGGCGGTATCCCGGCGGGTAGGCCGGTTGGTTAGGGCAGAGACAATGGCGGTGGCAATAGCAATCCCGGCCGAGGGACCGTCTTTGGGCACGGCGCCTTCGGGAACGTGGATATGGATGTCGGTTTTTTTGTAAAAATCGCGGGTTAATCCCAGTTTTTGCCAACGGCTTCTGATGAAGGAATAGGCGGCTTTGGCAGATTCTTTCATCACGTCACCTAACTGACCGGTAAGCTGTAAATCTCCCTTACCCGGCATGAGAGCGACTTCGATAAACAAAATATCTCCTCCCGCCTCTGTCCAGGCCAGGCCGGTACTCATACCGACTTCGTCCTGTTTCTCAGCCAGAGTTTCGGGAATTTTCTGAGGACCCAGGTATTTATGAACATCGGTTAAACTGATGGTTGCGGTGACTTTCTTTTTTTCGGCAATATGTCTGGCAATTTTACGGCAGATATTGGCAAGCTGTCTTTCCAGGTCACGAACTCCCGCTTCACGGGTGTAGCGCTGGATGATTTCTTTTAAGGCAGCGTCTTCCAAAACATAAGTTTTCGCCAAACCGTTGGATTCCAACTGCTTGGGCCACAAATATTTCCTGGCAATTTCAGCTTTTTCATCCAGAGTATAGCCGGCGAAATTGATGACCTCCAGCCGGTCTCTTAAGGCGGGGGGGATAGTGTCTAAAATATTTGCCGTGGTAATAAACATCACTTCAGATAAATCAAATGGGACTTCCAGATAGTGGTCTGAGAACTCACGATTTTGCTCGGGATCCAAAGCTTCCAATAATGCCGAGGAAGGATCGCCGCGATAATCACTGGCTAATTTGTCGATCTCGTCCAGCATAAAAACGGGATTTTTAGTACCGGCATTTTTAACCCCCTGAATAATCCGGCCGGGCATGCTGCCGACGTATGTCCGCCGATGCCCGCGGATTTCCGCTTCATCACGTATACCGCCCAGTGAAACCCGGATGAATTTACGACCTAAAGCCCGGGCGATGGATTTTCCAATTGAGGTTTTGCCGACCCCGGGAGGACCGACAAAACACAAGATAGTCGGGTGGGTGCCGCTCTCGGTTTTGTGGCCTTCTGCCTGGCCTTTCAGTTTCATAACAGCAAGATATTCCAGGATCCTTTCTTTGGCCTTTTTAAGCCCGAAGTGATCTTCCTCCAGGACTTTAGCGGCTTTATCCAATGAGACATGACTGCCGGTAGTCCTGTACCAGGGCATATCCACCAGCCAGTCCAAATAACCCCTGATATAACTGGACTCGGGATTATGGATACTCATCTGATCCAGACGGGACAGCTCTTTTTCGGCTTTTTTCCGGACATCAGGGGACATCTTGGCCAAACGGATCTGTTTTCTCAAAGCGCCGATCTCGTCATCTTCATCCACTTCATCAGAACCCAGTTTTTCCAATTCTTCCTGAATAGTTTTTTTACGCTCTCTTAATACCTGTTCCCGCATGCCTTTTTCAAACTTGGCATGGGTTTTGCTGGAAATAGATTTTTCCAGCTCCAAAACTTTGATTTCGTGAACCAAATTTTGTAAGACCAAATCCAATCTGGCCTGGATATTCAGAGTCTCCAATACCTGCTGCTTGATTTCAGTTCTGACCTCCAAAGAGTTGGCTACCTGATCTGCCAGTTCGGGAGACGCCACCCCGGCCATCAGCCGCATAAATACCGGAAATTCAACTGATTTACCGAGATTAAAGGCATTTTTAAATTCGGCGACCAATTGTCTGGCCAAGGCGATCACCTGATCGCTTTCGGTCACATCCTCGGCAATTTCCTGAACCTGGGCAGTGAAATGCGGGTCGGTACCGATAAAATGGAGAATTTTAACCCGGGATATACCTTTGACCAGAGCCAATAATTCATTACCATACGGGGCGACCTGTTCAATAGTGCAAAGGGTACCGATATCATATAAATCTTCCGGCTGGGGATTAGCGGTGGAATTTTTTTGAGCCACCAGGACAATTTTTTTATCAGCTTTAATTGCGGCTTCAATCGCCGAATTGCTTTTGGGCCGGCCGAAAGTCAAATGAGCCTCAGTATGGGGAAAAACCACACCCTCCCTGAGGGCAACCAAAGGCAGAGTCTGAGACTCATCAGTCAAGTGGGGTTTGGCAGATATTTTGGATAAAGTAAAAGCCATAGTTCTTGAATATTTAGCAGTCTAGCATTAAGAGTGACAAGAGTCAATCCGGGAAAAAAGCGAGATAAGAAGAGATATTACAAAACCTCCTAAAACATCTGTCAATGTATGCACACCGGCGATAATCCGGCTAAAAGCCGTCAGAAGACTTAAAAATACTAATATAAAGCCAAATTTCCTCTCCCTGAGAAATACCGGGAGCGACAGGCCAAAGGCAATGGCCGTATGCAGGCTGGGAAAAGAGCCGTCGAGCAAATAGGGAATCAGGGGGGTGGTCCCGGAAACAATATAGGGGCGGGGAACATAGAACAGATTTTTTATCACCATGCCAAGGACCAAGGCAACACCCGCACAAACCAAGGAGGTCAACAGTAACCGGGTGCGGCGGTATTTCAGCCAGTTTGAGAGAACCAGAAACACGAGTGCAATCAGGAGATAATTTCCCGAATTTGCCACCAGTTCGTCTATAGTCAGCATATACATTAATGTATGATCAGCCGGGTTGGGGAGTCTCGGGTATCCGTCCAATAGTAAAGCTGCCGGGCGGCTTCGATAGGCATATCAATACATCCGAAACCCACCCGATAGCCAAAGTCCTGGTGCCAATAACTGCCACGGAAGCTGAATTTATCAGTAAAGTATTGGGAATACGGAACATTGGGCAAGTAATAATAGGTTTGGTTTAAATGACTGCCACCCTCCAGAGTGACTGAAGGATATTTATTCAGGATATGAAAATTTCCCACGGGAGTCCGGTTGTATAAACCCGTAGATACCGGGGTCTGTAAAAAAATATTACTCCCCTGGCGGGCAATCAAAATCTGTTTGGTCAAATCAATTTCTATCCATTTTTGGCCGGAGGCTGCTCCCAGAACAGTTTTCGGACTGTCAGAGAAATTTCCGGCAATTACCTGCGTCGGAGTGAGGCTTTTATCCATCCAAAAAGCGACAGTCTGATTAATATTATGAGTATAGTTAACCGGGACACAACCTAAATATTTTTGCGGGTCGGTGATGGTTTCCAACCCCAATTGCAAACCGACTATCAGGGAAATACCAATAATTATAAACAAGAGAAAAAAACCCAAAGTGTGCCTCGTGGACCGGTTAATCATGACTAACAACTATCAATTTAAAGTGAAAATTACAGCCAAAGCAAGGACCAAAAATCTGGCTTATCTGGTGACTTCAATAACATCTCCCAATTCAGCATGAGGAGCCTGAACCATGACCCGGCTGCTACCTGTCGCCACTGCAATCTCATAACCGGTGTTGTAACCCCCGGCTGCGGCACAATCGGTAACCGGAGAGCCGGTATTGTTTGAGCCAAACTGGGGATCGGTAGGAATTGCCGAGACGTAAGTAGGCATGATGAAGGAGCAGATATCTACACCTGTACTGGCAACCTCAGTGAAGGTATTAGTGATTCCCGTCGGAAGCCGACCTTTGTTATCAGCAGAGTATTGGCCAACAGCATTAAGAATTGTCAAAATGTCACTGCGCCTCTTGGTATTGTTGCTCTGGGCAAACTGCCTGGCCGGATTGATAGCAATCAGAGTAATGGTTAATAAGACTGCCAAAATGCCGATAACTACAAGAAGCTCTATAAGGGTAAAACCACGGGCGGTTCTAGGAAATTTGGGCATTAAAGATAATTTAGTGCATTGCATAAATGCTTGTCAAGGGGTAGATGCCCCCAAAATGACAGTAATATCAAATTTGGCCTGTGGATCGGTCTGAATTTGAATATCAGGAAAGATATTTTTCACCTCATTCTCCACAAATCTGGCGGTGTCTGTGGCCACCTGTGAAGCAAAAATCAAAGAAGAGCTTTGAACAGTCCTGGTATTATTGCCGGTCTGAATTTTGGTAAACCCCAGGGATTTAAATTTTTCGGAAACGGTAGCTGCCAGGCCGGCTCTACCGGAGGCATTTAGAATCTGCACGGTGGCGGATTCCAGAATTTGGGCTGTCGGCTGGGCAATTTCCGGGGTGGGAGTAATTTCCGGGGTGCTTGTCGGCAAAACCGGAATTTCCCTGATCACCTGGGCAGTTTTTCTGACAGGCTGGGGACGGCCAAAAGTCATATATAATGCCAAACCGCAGGTTAAAAGTATCAGAATGATCAGCACAATTACCAAAAGTTTATGGCTTTCCAGCATCACCTGTTCTTTTTCATGCAGCGAAGCCTGTGACATATCCTTGGCCCCAATAATACTGTTAACGATAATCTGATCCAGCTTGTGATAGATGTTTTTACAGGATTCGGCGGTAAATCCGGCTGCGGCATTCTGTCCCAAGGCAAAACCGGGAACCACGGCAATCAGAGAAAACCCCATATCTTCAAAGGAATTTTTCAGACCTTCATAAGAATCACGGTTTAAAACTACCTGTTTGAAGCCGCTGATGACATGAAATAATTTGGAGCTGGTGGCAGAAAAAGGCACCGTGTCTTTAAAATTATCCTGATCTTCGGAAGTCGGAGGATTTTGGCCGGTATAGTTTTTTTCAAAATAAACCGACTGGGAAAGAAACATTACCAGAGGTCCGGGTTTAATACGGTTCTGTTCTATAAAACTGCGCAGACCGACTACCAATTCCTGAGGATTGATGATCTCCAGATCAGAGAAAGCAGTCGGAGGGAAGGCATATACATAAGGGTCAAGATGCAGATTGGTACTCAGGCTGAGTTTGTTTCTCTCCACATAGACGATAGTCGGGGGGGCAGTTTTTTTCATAATCAGGGATAAATTTCCTGCCAGGAATAAATAGTCAGCATATTTCCCACAAACCCGGCGGTAACTTTAATCGACCGAATATAGTTGCCGACGCGAGCGGTGGAAATAATTGACGCACCCTGGCCCGTTGCAGATATTGTGGCAATTCCATCGCCGACTGTCAACGTCTCACCTGAATAATAGGGGTCGCGAAGCAAACGCATAAGGGCATTTTCGATACCGCTCTCGGCCACCATATAGGCGTTTGTGGAAACTTCCAGACTGGTGGTAGACTTTTGAATACCTACAAAAATCATGGCTGCAGAAGTGGCTACCGTGATGGCGATCGCCATAAAAACCAATAAAATGACTAAAGCCTGGCCTTTTTTCATCGGACGTCGACTGTGGTGAGATAACTGCGGACGGCATTTTGACCGGTGGTGTCTTTGGCAAGGCTGGTGACAGTAAAACCGATTTGGACGCTGTTTTTACCTGAAATATTTCCCAGCCGGGTGACAGAAAAACCTGAAAATACAACGTCAAACGGAGACAAGTTGTAGGTCTTGACTCCCGTAGCCAGAGTCAGCACGCCGGCAGAAACTGCATAAGTGTAGCTGCTGCCGCCGATAGTTAATACCAGACTGGAGGCAGTATCACCAAGATTCACCGGTGTAGTTATACCTGTGGCCCGGCGGATATCGTACTGCAACCTGCTGATTAAGTACTGACTGCTCTGGTCGACGCTGGTAGCGGCTTCAGATTTCAACTGGGAATCCAATACGGCCACTAAAATTCCGGCTAAAATTACCAGGAAGACTGAAATGATACCCATATAGATGAGCAATTCAATAATGGAAAAACCGCGCCGTTTCATGGTGAATAGTTAGCAGTCATATCATAAAAAATCGGGCTCTGGCTTTGGTCGGAAGAACTGAAAAAGACTTTATATCTGAAACACTGACCGGGATTGGTGTAAGTAGGAGCATAAGTGCCAAAAGGGATGACCCCTGATATTGAAGCCTCAACGGGGGTAAAGTAAGCGGCGGGATCACCTCCCGGACCGACATAGGTAAAGGCAATATTATTGCAGGCGCCACCGATCGAAGCGGCCACACCGACCTGCATTTTGATACCGGTCTGCTTGGGTTGGGAAACTGAAGCGATAAAGCGATTAAAAGCGGTGGAATAACCGGCATTAAAAGCGAAAGATTCAAAACTGCCATTCAAAGATACACTGCCTCCCGGTCCTCCCTGGATTATCTGCAGTTCCTGACTGGCGGTATTAGTCAGAATATAGGCATAGGCACTGCCGTCATTTCGTAAAATACCGGCCACAGCATTTACGCTGGTGGCTCCATTGGGGTTGGTAAGGCCGCCGCACAAAGCCGGAGTGGCCTCGTTGACAATGTTTAGGACCTGATATTGCTCCCCGCCGGAACCAACAATGATGGCATGATTACCGGATACCGTGATGACCCCCTTGGGATTCATTGCTCCGGAATTGTAAGCACCCAGAGGTACCGGCAACGTGGCAATTTTACTCTCGGTATTGATAATGAAAAAGTCGTTTCTTTGAGGAGAGCCCTGGGAAGTGATCAAATAAGTGCGGGAGCCATCCGAGCTGACTGTCAAATCCACACCGTTTTGGGAATTACCCACATTAATCTGGGAAACCTTAGACATATTGGCGGGGTCGGTAATATTGATAATATCCATCTGCTCGGTAGCGCTAGATACGGCAACATAGGCATAATTTCCATTTATAAATACCCTCTGACCCGTTCCGCCCAGCTGCACCTGTCCTAACTGAGGACGGGCACCGTTTTTGGAAGACAAATCAATAGCGTATAAATAGCTTCCCGCTGTGACGTAACCGACTTCATAGTTCTGATGGGCATTAAAGGCAGTGATGACCGTATTACCCTGTCCGCCTCCTGATGCACTAAATGTACCCACTTCGGAGTATGGCTGGGAAGAAACCTGAACGATATCGACTGTCATACCGGGGTGATCCGAGGTCAGATAAACATATTTATTGGCAACATCGACATAAATACCGTAAGTTTTAAAATAATTGTACATTCCGGAATAACTGGCAATGGGCGGATTGTCGTGAGAAATCATCATGGCATCCATGGAATCACCGGAGGAGTTGCCGCCGGTTGTGGTATAGGCATAGTCCATGGCGGCCGAAGTCGTAGCTGAAATAGCCGTGGTAATCCCCTGTCCCGGCAGATCCAGCGGGGCAATAGTTAAATTGGGAGCACACCAATCCGATAAACCTCCTGCTCCCAACTGGACCTGTCCGTCATCGGGAACACCGGTTCCCGTGGTCGCGACTACGGCAGTGCCGCTTTGGGTACCGGCCTTAAAATCCGTCTGGGTAGTCTGTAAATATGCGTCATTATCCAGATAACGGGTCATATATGTGGTGACCGAGACATTGCCCGAATATGGAACCGACCAGGAGACTGTATGGGTGACTTTTTTGGTCGAGGGATCGATTTGGCCTCCGGAGCTGACAATTTTTCCGGTACTGTCACGGGACACATCAGAAATAGTCAGTGACCGGGTAAAATCTCCGATAGTCTGGGTACCTGCCATCAGCACCCAACCGCCGGCCTGGGTAGCCGGATAATAGGTACCGTCCACAGCAAATGTAGTCCATTTTTTTTCCCGGACCACGCGGACCGCTTCTAACGATTCATTTAATAAAGTCAAGGCATTCTGACGCTGGTTTAACTGAACCTGCCCCTGGCGGGAAGCTAAAAGACCTAAATAAATAGCCGGAATAATCAGGGCGGAGATGCCTAAAGCCACTAAAATTTCCACCAAGGACTGGCCGGCACTAAACCTATTAATCAACTGCTTGCACCACTCCATATTTATTAACGGTAATAACCCGGGAAACCTGGGACTGGATATCAGTTAAGGTAAGAGAGTATGAGTCAGAGGTAAAATTGCCGGCTTCACCCGAACCGCGGGCAAATACGATCTGGGAAGAGGGAAAATTGGTGGCCGTAAACTCAAACTGCGGATCCAATATGACCACCACATTACCGGAATCCTGTGCAGAGTAGGTCTGCCCCCGAAAAAGAGTGTAACGATCGGTCTGAAAATAAATACCGGCGGAAGTGGCAGTTGCCGCTGTTTCAGTGTCCCCCAGCATAGATTTTATTTGCTGATTCCGAAGATCCGAAATAAGCAATGATCCGGCAGAGTCAATCTCTGTCTGGCGCTGATTTTGGGTCAGGCTGGGAACCGAAAAAGCCAGTAAGGAAAACAAAATTCCCAAGACGACGATTAATTCCACCAGAGTGAAACCACGCATGATCAGTGCCCCCCGATTTGACTAATAAGCCCATAAATAGGAGCAATAATTGAAACCATCATGCCGCCGACACCGACCGCGACGAAAAGCAAAAGTACGGGTTCCAGCAAGGCAGTGAGATTTTTTAATGCCAGGGAAACCTGATAATCCAGGAATTCGGAGATATCCAACAGAGATTTGTCCAAAGTGCCGCTTTTTTCACCGGCTTCGATCAGTCTCACCATAATGGAAGGGATAACTCCCGGGGTGGACTTCAAACCATCCGAGAAACGTTTACCGGACATAATCATTTCCTTGCATTTTTTAATTAACAGGGCCGTTTTACGGCGGACTACCACATCCTGGGATAACTCCAGGGCGGTGGTAATCGGCAGACCGGTAGACAACAGCAGGTACAAATTCCGGGAGAAACGGGTAAGGTCTATCTGACGAACCAATTCGGAGACTACCGGTAAAGAAGTCACCAGATTAACCAGCAGCTGGCGCTGGCGTTTGATCAGGTAAAAGGCGATGCTTAATGTCATCAACACACCGCTGACCACATACCAGGTTTTTTTGATAATCAGATCCGAAACAGTAATCATGATCTGAGTCGGCAAAGGCAAGGAAACATGCAGGCTTTTAAAAACCACCGAAATTTTGGGGATAACGAAGATAAGGATGATGAGCATTACGCCGGCAAAAACCACCATGATAACGACCGGATAAATCAGGGCACCTTTAATTTTGTCTGAAAATTCCATATCTTTTTGGATATGAACCCGCAGATCCGCCAGGGTGGTTTCCAAATTACCGGATTCCTCGGAAGCTTTAATTAAGCTTACTGTTACGGGATCAAAAGCGTCCGGAAAATTTGACAGGCTCTGGTAAATCCGCTTACCCTGCATAAGGTCGGTACGCAAGTTTTCCAGGATTTTGCGCTGGCTGCCCTTGGCGTCTTCCAGTAAAGAATCGACCACTTCAATGATCGGAATACCGGATTTGAGCATGGTGGAAAGATTGGTGATCAGGCTGATCTTATCGTTGCCGCTTAGGGTGATATGGGAAACTTTTCCGGCCATAATTTTTCAGGATACAAATTCGGACTTAGCAACGCGCAAAACTTCCTCGATGCTGGTAACCCCGTCCCTGACTTTAATCAGGCCGTCCTCAAACATGCTGCGCATACCTTCGTTCATGGCAGCCTTGGCAATTATTTCCGAATCAGCCCTTTCGGTAATCAGCTTCCGGATATTTTTAGAAACCTCCAAAACCTCAAACAGACCTACCCGGCCCATATAGCCGGTATTCCTGCAAATTTTGCAGCCCTGACCTTTCTGGATGATGAATTCCTTGCCGCTGCCAAAAACCCGCTTGACCAGTTCTGCAGGAAAATTTCTTATCAATTCGTCGTGAGTCAGGGTAGTTTTGACTTTGCACTGAGAACAGGTCTGGCGCACCAGACGCTGGGCGATAATAATATTCAAGGTCGAAGCTACCAAAAACGGTTCAACGCCCATATCCGATAACCTGGGGATGGCTGTAGCGGCATCATTTGTGTGCAGGGTGGATAAAACCAAATGACCGGTCAGGGCGGCATTGACAGCAATTCCTGCCGTTTCGTCATCACGGATTTCACCCACAAAAATGATATTCGGGTCCTGACGGAGAATGGATCTTAAGCCATTGGCAAAAGTGAGATTGGTTTTGACGTTGACCTGGATCTGATTGGCGCCTTTGATCCGGTATTCGACCGGATCCTCTACAGTAGTGATATTTTTTTCGCGGGTATTCAAAACCTTGAGAATGGAGTAAATGGAAGTCGTCTTACCGCTGCCGGTCGGACCGGTCGACAAAATCATACCGTAGGATTTGGAATAGGCGGACTCCACTTTCTGCAGATCCGCCTCGTTCATACCCAGGGTTTGGAAGTTATAAGACCTGGACTGGGTAGATAAAAGCCGGAGCACGGCTTTTTCCCCCTGAACCACCGGGACTATGGAAACCCGGATGTCCAGCCTTTCCTCTTCCAGATCAACCCGCATTTTACCGTCCTGGGCACTCAGGTGTTCATCGGTTCTTAAACTGGACAGGACTTTCAAGCGGGTGATAATCCGGTCATGGAGAATTTTGGGCGCCGAAAGCGCATCGCGGAGAATACCGTCGACCCGAAAACGGGTGAGGGTCGAATTTTCCTGGGGTTCGATGTGGATATCCGAAGCTCTTTCCTGGTAGGCCGTATCGATTAACAAATCGACAATTTTGGCGACGGGAGGATCTTCAAGGGCATTATTACTGGCCCAGATATCCTGCTTTAAAAGATCATCGATGGCTTTCTGCAAATCTTTTTCATAAGCTCTTAAGGCGTTGGTAATTTCGGTGGACAGGGCAAAATAGACTTCTATTTTTGACCCGGTTTTTTTGGCCAGAGCAGTCAACAAATCAGTACGATCAGGGCTTAACATGGCTACTTTTATGGCTTCCGGTCCCCTTTCAAAAGGAATGATTTTGTGTTTCCTGGCAAATCTTTCCGGAATGATGTTGATGACTTCCTGGGGAATATTTAACTGGGAAAGAAAAACCACCGGCACTTTGTAGTATTCTCCGATCAGCCCGGCCAATTTATCCTGCGGAATAGCTTCTTTCTGGAGCAGGGCCTTATCCAAAGTGAGTTCGGAATTGACGGCAAAACGGGAGATATCGTTTAATTTGGCTTCATCAATGAGATTGGCATTAAGAAGCAGAGCACGCAGCTGGTCATCGGGCAGGGCCATACAACAATATTAAGAGTATAAATCTCAAATTACAAATCCCAATAACCAAATAAATTCCCATCCCATATCCAAGCCAAAGAGAAAGCAGTAAAAAGCTTTCAGGTGCCGATCTTGACCAGTTTGGCAGTATAGATGATCTGGCGGACAGTGCCGTCGGGGGTCTCAAATGAAGTGGTACCGGATTCCCTGGCGTAATCCTGAAGATAACCGGAAAGCTCTTCGTTCAAATCCTTAACGTGCCCCCGTAAATCCTGAATTTTGCCGGAAAGATCAGCCGCCTGGGGCATTTTTAAAATCTGTTTTTTGGTGTTGGCCCGGACTTTGGAAGCTTCCCTGACGGCTTTATCATGCTCCTGGTAAGTAGAGTCGTTGGTGAAAATGTCATCCAGCATTTCCTTGAGCTTATTCAGTTCGATTTTAAGATTCTCGATAGTGGTGAGGTGTGAGTTAATCAAACCGGTAAGATCAACTACGGCCGTGGGGTTGGCGGAAGCTGAAGGTGTGGCCGGGACTATCTCACCTTCGATAATATTATCCCGGCTTTTATCCTCAATGATCATGCCCTGTTAATCTAATATAAAGAAGCTAAAATCACAAGAGAGAAATGGACACCAATAACCAAG
Source organism: Candidatus Amesbacteria bacterium (assembly GCA_027371535.1). Taxonomy (GTDB): domain Bacteria; phylum Patescibacteriota; class Microgenomatia; order CAZETR01; family Amesbacteraceae; genus DAHXMV01. The sequence continues at coordinate 272,364 of DAHXMV010000001.1, forward strand.
TTGTAAAATATTACCAAAATCCGGAATCCAGACTTGGATATACAATTTTTACCTGGGATACCAAACATTTCGGATATTATCCCGACCGGAAGCCTAATATAACCGAAAAAACAGCCCAAAGACTGATGATGGATCTGGTAGCCGAAAAACTGGAAATGAAAGCAGGTGAACGGGTCCTGGATGCAGGTTGCGGCCGGGGAACCACGAGCTGTTTTCTGGCGGAAAAATACGGAGCGGAAATAACCGGAATCGACATCGTACCTTTTGAGCTAGAAATAGCTAAGAAAAAAGCCGCTAAATTAATAAATTCAGGGAAAATCAGGTTTATGAGGCAGGATTATTCACATACAGATTTTGCGAATTCGATGTTTGATAAAATTTTCACTTTGGAAACTCTGGTACATTCTGAAAATGCGGCGAAAACCCTTCGGGAATTTCACAGACTGCTTAAACCGGAAGGCAAATTGGCTTTATTTGAATATTCAGTTTCCCCGCCTGATGAATTTCTGCATGAAGAAAGAAAATTATTTAAATTGATTTGTAAAGGATCAGCTATGAACAGTTTACCGGTAATGGAACACGACCATCTTGCCCGTCTGGTTACCATTTCCGGTTTTAGAGTTATATCTGATACAGATATAACCGGTAATATGCTACCTTCCCTGGAACGTTTTTATAAATACGCCTATTTACCATATCAAATAATTAAACGGTTGGGACTGAGAGAGAAATTTGTGAATACGACTGCCGGAGTAGAATTTTATAAAATGGGTAAAAAAGGATTGATAAGATACCGGATAATTATTGCCGGGAAAAAATAGTCTACTTATTGGCAAAAATGACGGCATTGGGGAGGTTGCGGCCGGGACCATACAGGTACCTACCATTGTATATAAGGGCGGTGGAACCGCCGGTGTCCAGGTTAAGAGCCCCCCGGGCCCCGAGGGCCTTAAATACGTAAGCAAACTGCTGCATGTTCACAGCCTGGGCGACGACCACGATTACATGCTGGGGATCAATGACACCGATTCCCACTTTGGTATTGACACCTTTTTGCTTATCCGACAAGCCGGACTGATTATCGTCAATTTGGACGTTACCACCGTCCAATAACCCGGGGTAATTGACAATCCCCGCAATTAATCCCCCGCTAAAACCGGCTGAACTATTCAAATAGTGAGCTCCCGAGCCGTCAACATAAAAAATGGCCCGGCGTTCGTTCCAGAATAATTTGTCCTGATTAATCCATTTACCCAGACGGGTGTTGTAAACCGGAAAGTCATATGAATTGGTCTTTCCGGAACAGTCGGGATAGGTATCGGGGCAGAAATAGCTGCCATTGACCCCGGCGTAACCGCCGTTTTTAGATACATAATTTGCCAGAGGATAGACGTTGCAGGCGTTGCCGCAATTATCATCATTACCGGTATCCGTAATCACCCTGGTGCCGGCCAAATTAAAAGCCATGACCGTAACTGAAAAAGTCCCTTTGGGTGTATTCACTGTAGATCTGGTAAGACCGGTGCCCGGCGGTCCGGATATGGGAATCGGGGTCGGCTTCGGGAAAGGAGTAGGAGTCGGCCTTGGGGTAGGACTGGGAATCGGGGTAGGAATTAAAGTGGGCAGGGGCTCGAAAGTCGGAAAAACCCGGGAGGCAGCCGATGGCGGTACAGAAACAGCAGCAGACTCATGGTTTAAGGTTAAGACTACTAACCCGGAAACGGTGATTAACAAACCAAAAGTTAAGGGTACTATTAAAACCGATCCCCGGTGAGGTACAACGGGCATTAATTATTATTAAACACGATTTTTAAGATATAGTATAGATAATGAAGCAAAAGTCCAAAAAAGAGCCGGTGGTGATATCCGAGGATAAAGATCTGACCCAGATAACCAGAGAAGGTGAGGATACCCAGAGTGAGAATAAAAGGGCGGTACCGACGGTCCTCCTAATTACCATTTTAGTGGTAGTTTTTTCGGCAATTCTTGGTATATTTATTAGGGCTTCTAAGGTACAAAATAAAAAATACGTATATACTTTATTACCCACCCCGACTCCGGCTCAATTATCGGGGATATTATTGTACTCAGAAGGAGAAATTAAACTTGTCAGATACGGTTTAACCATTAGTCCGAACGCCAATGATCCGATAAAAGAGAGTGATCTGATAATGAGTAATAAAAACTCGAGGCTTGTAATTAATTTTGCCGATAAAGCGGAAGTCAGGTTGGGTGAAAATTCAACTTTGCAGGTGAACAAATTAAGACCCGGGAATATTGATTTAAATCTTATAAACGGGGATATATTTTTCCGTGTAAACTCAAGTGAAAATCAGCATTTCAGCCTCACTATCAACCAGGTGAACATTAAAACAGTAACAGGAATTTTTATGGCGGAGAACCTGAAAAATATTTCGGTGAAAGTAATGTCAGGGTCTGTTACCCTGACGGCACCCGGCATTTCTCAAATGGTAATATCAGAAAATCAGATCTGGAATGACAAAAATCAGTTAAGACAGCTGACTTCAGACGATATTAACAAAGATAAATTCCTGGTCTGGTGCCTGGCAGAAATGGCAACCCCCACTCCCCGGCCCCAGCCTTTGACCAGTCCGACAACAATACCCACCATTATAGTTCCCACAGCCACACCTACTCCGACTCCCGCCCCCACATCAATTCCCAGCCATGTAAATCAAATCTCCCTATCGGTTCAGCAAAGCGGTCTGAAAGCCCTTTTAGACTGGAGCGTGGACGGAACAGCCGTCTATGGATACGAAATTCTCTGGTCAAACTCACCGGATCCGACGTATCCGCCAAGAACCGGTGACAATTTTATCTATGAAGCCAATACCGTGGCCAGGCATGAGGAGATTAATATTTACCAGACCGGCCTGCCATATTATTTCCGGATCTGCGAATATTTAAACGACCAGTGCGGAACGATCTCAAACGAAATAATGGTGCAATACTGATAACAAAAATTGTAAGAAAACCGGTGGTCCGGCAAAGTTTGGAAAATATAAGATACGGTTATTATTTACGGACAAAGTAAATGATCGGATACCTGGCCAATATTGAAGAAGTAACGCTGGAAAACTCAAATTATCGGAAAATGCTGTTTTCAGGGAGAAATTGCCAGCTGATCGCCATGTGCCTGAAACCGGGAGAAGAAATGGGCAGGGAGGTCCACGCCAAATCGGATCAAATATTCTATTTCGAAGACGGTAAGGGCAAAGTGGTGGTAGAGGATGAGGAATATCAGGTCAGGCCGGGAGTGGTAATCCTTATCCCCCAGCACCGACTTTATAGAAACTTCTTGATATAATTTGTTTATGGAAAATAATGTTACACCGATTGATTCGAGATATATTCCTTTTACCCAACAACCCGCATGTTGTGTACCAACCTGTTTCCAGATGGTTATGTACCGTCATAATATTCCACTAATACCTGCGGAAAAAATTGGTTATTATTTAGGTTTAACTGTTCATCCAGATAGGGCATATTTATTTTACAGTGTAAGAACTTCAATTAATAAACCACCAGCTGGTTATGTTACTAGGATTTATGACCCCGAATATGAACCTAATATATTTTTTAAGAAATTTAATATTCCACTCAACTTTAATAAAATTCCGATAACCAAAGTTAAGTCACCTGAAGATATATTAGGTTACTTAAAAAAAGTTGAAACAGTAGATAAAGATGTATTGCTTTGTTTTCACCATGGAACTCTTATTAATGATCCAGATAAAGATTGGGGTCACGTATGCGTTTTTGACAGAATAATTGACGGAAAAATAAGAATTATTGATCCAAGTCCAGACTACCCTAAATGGAGGTTGGTTGAAATAAACAAAATGTTTGAAGCTATGGTAAAACATGGTGAACAAAGGTCTGCAGGATTTTGGGAATTGGAATTAAATCGCTAAGTAATAAGTTCTAACAGCGTCCCAAACACGCAGCACGATTTTTGTTCTATAATCAATTTATGAATTTACCCATAAATACAATTAAAGTTGATAATGATTTATATCTTAAAATCTGGGATATCAATTACTCTTCCGAGCTATTTAAATTAACAGACCAAAACCGAAAATACTTACAGCCTTGGTTGCCATGGGTACCGAGTGTTAAGTACGAAAATGATTCAATTAAATTTATAACCCGCGTTATCAAAGAGATGAAAAATGGCGAAGGTTTGGAATTGGGAATCTGGTATCAAAATAAACTTGTCGGATGTATCGGTTTGCACGGGTTAAGTAAATCAAACCGCAGGGCAAGTATAGGTTATTGGCTTAGCAAAGAATATCAAAAAATGGGAATAATTACTCGTTCTGTAAAAGCATTGGTAGATTATTCTTTTAACATTTTAAATCTTAATCGTATTGCGATAGAGGCTAGTACTGAGAATCTTTCAAGTTGTGCAGTTGCGGAGAGACTAGGTTTTGTTAAAGAAGGTATCGTTCGACAATTTGAATATGTTGATGGAAAATTTTTGGACTATCAGGTTTATAGTGTACTTAAATTTGATTGGAAATAAGTTCTAACAGCGTCCCAAACACGCAGGGGGCGGAACATAATTTATTAAATACCTCAAAAAGCCGGGATCTGAAGTTATTTACCTTATTCGCACCGCCGTTTCACCCGGCCGGGACGGAACAGAAAAATAAAACGGATAAGGCTTAACCAGTGACGGGATATGGCAAATCTGATAAAATTTCCAGGTTATGGAAGATAATTTGAACCCGTTTTATGAAATCAGCGTAAACGGCAATGAACCTGCCTGGTGTATCGACGGCAGGAAAGAGTCAGGCCGGACAAAAAAAGGCGCCCAAATGCCCGGAGGATCAATATTCCCGATTCTGCTGGCGATTATTGAACAAAACGAAGATTTCTCCGCGGAGAACATAAACAGATATGCCCAAAAATTATCAAAGAAATTCAAACTGGGGGTTCACAGGGGAGAACACGGCGGTTGCGGATTTGCCAATAATCTGATCAGAATCCTGCTAAAAATAACGGAAAAAGAAGAAGAAATAAAAGAGAGATTGAAAGATTTTGAAACAAATTCAGTTTATGAATCGCTGAAAGGTTATTCTTTATTAAAGGTAAAGGTGACCGGAGAAGAATTGATCAGCGATTTGGAAAAACAAAACGCGGTTGTTATGAATCTGGTCGGTGAACATGAAGAAAGGGCGGCCTTTGTAAACCTGAAAGACGGGACTACCTTGGACGTTCTGAAAGCCAATGAATCCGGGTCTCCGGCATTCAACCTGGATCTGTGGATGATTGTAAAACAAGCCAAAGAATTGGGAGTAAATGAAGATTTTGCCCGAATCGCGTCTTTAATTATATATTTAGCCACGGAAATGGTACTGGTAGAAGATAAAGGAAAACCGGCATTAGATATAATTGTTCATAAATAAGATATGAAGATATCAGTAGCAGCTGAAAAAATTTTTAATATCGGTCCCATACCGATTACCAATTCAATGCTGACTTCGTTTATCGCCATATTAATTTTGGCCGTGGCTGCTATTATCACCGGAAAAAACTTCAAACGGTTGCCGACGGGCGTCCAAAATGTTCTGGAAATGGTTTATGAGATGTTTGAAAATCTGGCAGTAGAAATAATCGGTGAAAAAGGTAAAACTTATGTACCTTTGATAGTAACTTTTTTTCTGTATATTATTAGTTCCAATTGGATTTCTTTAATACCGGGCGTAGGTTCGATCGGTCTGAATACCATTGAAAACGGACAAAAAGTCTTTGTGCCTCTGTTCCGAGGAGGGAATGCCGATTTAAACACAACATTAGCTCTGGCACTGATCAGTGTGGTGGCGACCCAGTTTTACGGGATCAGCGCCTCCGGCATCAAAAATCACCTGAAACATTTTATAAATCCCCTGGAAATCGTCAGCGAGGTATCTAAAATTTTCTCTTTCGGCTTCCGGTTATTCGGCAATATATTTGCCGGGGAAGTGCTGCTTTTAGTCGGAGCCACCATACTTGTTATCATGACCCGGCAAAGTTCCGCTCTCATGGGTATACCGGGGGGCATTTTACAGGCACCATTTTATCTGTTTGAAGTTTTTGTCGGATTTATCCAGGCATTTATCTTTGCTGTCCTGTCGCTGGTATTTATAAGTATTTACGTCCAGCATAAAGTCGATTAAAATACTTAGGTTATTTAAACAAATTTATGGATCTAACTAAACTAGCCAAAGGGTTAGCAATCGGCCTAGGAGCCATAGGACCGGGAATCGGCATCGGAATAATCGGCGGCAAGGCGGTCGAGGCAGTCGGCAGAAATCCCGAAGCTGCCGGCCTCGTCCGGACAATGATGATTCTGGCCATCGGTTTTGCTGAAGCCATTGCGATTTACGCTTTGGTGATTTCCCTGATTCTGTAATCCCCTTTTAAAGGTACAGACCATCATTATTGTATGGAAACACTAGGAATTAACCCTATACTGCTGATTGCTCAAATCATCAGTTTTTTGATATTACTCTTCGTGATGAAGAGATTTCTTTACGGATACATTCAAAAAGCACTTGAAGAAAGAAAAAACAGCATTAAAAAAACATTTACCGACCGGGAGGAACTGGAAAAACGACTGACCAATCTGGAAAAAGAGCAGGATATCAAAAGAAAAGAGATGGCTGCCCTGAATAAAAAACTGGAAGCCGAAGCCAGAAAGGCAGCAGATGAAGTTAAGAAAGAAATTGTGAATAAGGCCGCTTTAGAAGGTGAAAGGGAATTGATAAAAGCCAGGGAACGAATCAACCAGGAAGTGGATAATGCCAAAAAGGATTTGGCAGGCCAGGCCAAGACCCTGGCTAAAACTATCGTGGAAAGAGTGATCCAGGAACAAATCAGCAACCCCGACTGGCAAAAAGCTCAGTTAAATAAAAGTGTAAAAGATTTAGAAAATAATGAAACCGAATAAAGACCAGACGGTAAAAGATATCGCCCAGGGCATCATGGATTATTTAAAAAGCCATAAGGCCAGCGGTTTGGTTTTTGAAATAATTAAACAGCTCAAAGTATTAAGTGCCGAATCCGCCAGGACAGCCCGGGTAGAAACAGCAATCAATTTAAACGGCATGGAAAAAGAACGGATAGCCGGAATGTTAGCCAAAAAATATCACTGGAAAGAAGAGATTGAATACCTGGTTAACCCGCAGTTATTGGGCGGAATCAAAATAACCATCGGCGACAAAGTCCTGGATCTTTCAGTGAAAACGAAATTGGAGGATATATATGAGCAAATCTGATTTGACAATTAATCCCGAAGAGCTGGTCCAGGCAATCAAGTCAAGAGTGGAAAAATCGCAAATATCCTCCAGTCTAACCAGTACCGGAAAAGTTCTGTCTGCCGGAGACGGGGTGGCGGTATTATCAGGTCTGTCAGAAGCATTGATGGGAGAGCTGGTAGAGTTTTCAAAAAATACATTTGGAATGGTTTTAAATTTAAAAGCTGATGAGGTAAATGCAGTTATATTCGGGGATTATACAAACGTAAAAGAGAGTGACGAGGTTAGGTCTACCGGAAAAATTCTGACAGTGCCTGCCGGTTTTGGACTATTAGGCCGGGTGGTGGATCCGTTGATGAATCCCATAGACGGTAAGGGGGAAATTAAAAAGTCTATAAACGACCAGGAAATGAATTTGGAAAGTATTGCACCCGGGGTGATTAAAAGGCAGGATGTGAGAACACCGATGCAAACGGGGATAAAAATAATTGATGCCCTCCTGCCTATCGGCCGTGGCCAACGGGAACTGATTATCGGTGACCGGGGAACCGGGAAAACCGCTATCGCAGTGGATGCAATTATCAACCAAGCTAAAATCAACAAGAGTCTTATTAAAGGGGAAAAACGGGTGATCTGTATTTATGTGGCCATCGGCCAGAAACAAGCCAAAGTGGCCCAGGTGGTAGGACGGCTGGAGGAATTTGAATCCATGGAAAATACTTTAGTCATATCGGCAGGTGCTGCCGATTCGGCCAGCCTGCAATATTTAGCTCCCTTTGCAGCGACCGCTGTAGGAGAGTATTTTATGAATCAGGGCGAAGACGTGCTGATAATTTACGATGATCTGACAAAACATGCCTGGGCATACAGACAATTATCCTTATTACTGCGCAGACCTTCGGGAAGAGAAGCATATCCGGGGGATATATTTTATCTGCATTCAAGGCTGTTGGAAAGATCAGCCAGATTGAACGATAAATTGGGGGGCGGATCGATGACGGCACTACCCATAATCGAAACCCAGGCAGGCGATATTTCGGCTTATATTCCCACAAATGTGATTTCCATTACCGACGGACAAATATACCTGGAACCGGATATTTTTTATTCGGGCATCCGACCGGCAGTGTCAGTGGGGTTATCCGTTTCCCGGGTCGGGGGTGATGCCCAAATAAAAGCCATGAAACAGGTAGCCGGTAAACTGAAACTGGATCTGGCGCAATACCGGGAACTGGCAGCATTTGCCCAGTTCGGTCAGGATCTGGATGAATCAACCCAAAAAAGACTGGAACGGGGAAAGGTACTCACGGAACTTTTAAAACAACCACAATACTCTCCCCTTCAGGTAGAAGAACAAATCGCTGCCATCTGGCTGGGAATGAACGGTTACCTTGATAACCTGCCCTTATCCGAGATAGACCAGGTAACGAAAAATTTTGTCAGGAATTTAGGCAAACTGAAAACCCAACCGCTGGCAAGTATCAGAACGGATAAAAGGATAGAACCAAAAACGGAAGAAATTCTGAAAGCAGAAGCAGATAAAATTAAACAACTGAACACTTAACCATATGGCCAGTATCAGAATTATAAAAAGAAGAATTAAATCGGCGAAAAATATCAGCCAGGTGACAAAGGCACTGCAGATGGTTTCGGCGGTTAAAATGCGCCGGGCCCAGGAAGCAGCCAACGCCGGAAAACCATATGCCGAAGAACTGATTAAAGTATTGGAGGAGATTTCCGGTAAAGTGGAAAAACGGGTGCATCCGTTTCTGACAGCCCCTTCAAAAATTGAAAAAGTGTGGGTGGTGGCTGTCGGACCGGAAAAGGGACTGGCCGGGGCACTAGTTACAAATTTAGCTAAAAAAGTGTTCCTGGTGACTGACAGAATCAGAAACGGAAAATTACTTCTGAGCGATGACGGTTTAGGTCCGGTTGTACAAATCGGTACCGATACCAAACTTACGGCAGTCAGCTGGGGTAAAAAGTCCAGGGAGATATTAAAAAAAACCGGTATACATATTACGGCAGATTTTTCACTAAAGGCAAAAGAGCCCGTGGATGCACAGATACACGCTCTGGCACATTTATTGTCAAAAGCGTACCTAGATCATGAAGCTGACTTGGTGGTAATAATATATTCAAATTTTGTTAACACGGTCACCCAAAAACCAAGAGCGGTACAGTATCTGCCTATGGTAACGGTTCTCGGCAATAATCAGGGGGGTGTGCGCAAAATCGTGAATTTTGAACCCTCCGAGGAGGACGTGATAGGCCCGCTTTTAGAGCATTACTTATTAACTGTTCTGAATCAGATAATTCTGGACGCCACTGCATCCGAGCACAGTGCCAGAATGGTGGCCATGAAAAACGCCTATGATAATGCGACGGATATTATTAAATCCCTGACTTTAAATTATAATCAGACACGACAGTCGGCAATTACCAATGAAATAGCGGATATCGTATCCGGGTCAATTGTGTCAGATTAAATATGGACGGCCAAATTTATCAGATTCTGGGACCAGTAATAGACGTCGCTTTTGAAGGGACGCTACCGGCAGTTTATACTGCGCTGGTGGTCGGCGGGTTGACTCTGGAAGTGGAACAAATTCTGGGAGACGGCCTGGTAAGGACGGTGGCTTTGGGCCCGACTGAAGGATTAAAAAGGGGGATGAGTGTCGTCAATACCGGTAAACCCATTACCGTGCCTGTCGGTGAAGACACACTGGGACGGATATTCAACGTATTGGGGCAAACAATTGACGAAGGCGGTGAATTAAAGACCAAAAGAGGCAGCAATGAACTCTCCCAGATCCATAAAGCCCCCCCGGCGTTTTTGGATTTGGAAACCAAAGTGCAAATTCTGGAAACCGGAATCAAGGTCATCGACCTGATGGCGCCGTTTGCCAAAGGCGGAAAGACTGCGGTATTCGGCGGGGCCGGGACCGGAAAAACAGTGGTGATTATGGAGCTCATCAGAAATATCGGGATCGAACACAAAGGCCATTCAGTGTTTGCGGGAGTCGGTGAAAGAACCAGAGAAGGTACCCAGCTGTACCGGGAACTCACGGAAAGCAAAGTACTGGATAAAACCGTGATGGTCTTCGGACAAATGAATGAACCGCCCGGAGCCAGACTGCGTACAGCTCTGACAGCTCTGACCATGGCCGAATATTTCAGAGATGTCAAAGGTGAAGATGTACTGCTGTTTATCGATAATATGTTCAGATTTGCACAAGCCGGATCAGAAGTCTCAGCCCTTTTGGGAAGAATCCCCTCGGCTGTCGGGTATCAACCGACACTGGCAGCAGAAATCGGAGCCCTGCAGGAAAGGATCAGTTCAACTACAACCGGGTCAATAACTTCCATCCAGGCAGTTTATGTACCGGCAGACGATTATACAGATCCGGCTCCGGTGACGATTTTTGCCCATTTGGACAGCACTATTTCACTGGAAAGATCATTGGCCGAGCAGGCTCTTTATCCGGCAGTAGATCCGTTGGCTTCGTCTTCCAGGATTCTGGATCCGAATATTGTGGGAACCGAACATTACGAAGTAGCCCAGGGGGTCCAGAGAGTACTGCAAAGGTATAAAGACTTGCAAGATATAATCGCAATTTTAGGAGTGGATGAGCTGTCTGATGAAGATAAACTGGCCGTATCCAGGGCGAGAAAGATTCAGAGGTTTCTGACCCAGCCGATGTTTGTGGCAGAGGCATTTACCGGCAGAAAGGGAGAATTTGTAAGAATTGATGAGACAGTCAAGGGATTTGCCAGGATTATAAACGGGGAGGTGGATGAAATACCCGAAGACTATTTTTATATGAAAGGCGCGATCGACCAAGTGACGGAGGCTTACCAGACGGAACACGGAAAGAAGTGATATGGCTTTTAAACTGGTGGTTATTTCTCCGGTAAAAAATGTTCTTGAAACCGAAATTGACAGTGTGACCATACCGACAGTTGACGGGGAGATCACAGTTTTACCAAAACACATGCCGATTTTTTCGATGGTCAAGTCCGGGGAGGTGACGGTCAGGACAAAAAACGGGGTCGATTATTTGGCTTGCGGGGGCGGGTTTGTAAATGTCACCGGGGATAAAGTCACATTGCTTTTGGAATACGGAGTCAATAGTGAGGAAATCGATGAAGAAAAAGTCCGGGAGGCCAAACGGCGGGCAGAAGAAATTTTGAAAACCCAGGCGGATGAAAAAAGTTCGGCTATGGCTCAGACCTCCCTGGCCAGATCGCTGCTGGAACTGAAAGTAGCCCGGAAACGAAAACGGGGTTAGATTATAAACTGAAAGGTAGCGACTAAAACCAGGCTGGTGACTGAAGTAGTTACCCAGCCCAAAAAGGCGATCAGAGTCAGGCTGTCAATTATTTTCTCAGCTTCAGCCAAAGACCTGCCCACAGCCACATAACCGGCACTTTTCGGCCCTGAATACCGTACAACCACCAAAGCCTGTCTGATCCCCTTTTCCGGCTGCCAGGTAACCCGATTTTCACCGTAGGTGAAAGCATAATCCAAAATACCCTGGGGCGGATGGGGCTGTTGCCCATGCAAGGTGGCAGAGGAGGTCACTAATTTGCCTGAATTGTCAAACAACAGCACGTAAGGTGCCAGACCGGTGGAAATTTCCACCGGATTCCGGGAGCGGAAAATTGCAGATGAACCGTTTTCACCCATCTGGAAAGCGATATCGTCTGCCAACTGAACCTGAGGCATATTTGCAGATAAACGGACATCCTGCTGAACCAACAGGTAGACCAGACCCGAGAGCAATGTGACTGCCGCAGCCAGGGGGATCCAAATTTTAAGGATGTTGAGGACTTTTTCGTGGGTGATTCTTTCTTTCAGGCTGGGAGTCACGTTATTTACGCTCGACGGTAATGGAGCATTCGGTGACCAGGGCGGCAATCGCTCCGACGGCGGCTAAAACCGGAACTAAAACGGTACCGACCACGCCCAATGTCAGGGGAAACTCTACCAGGGACTTACCTTCCTTATCTTTAATGATGATTCTTCTGATATTGCCTTCGTGAACCAGCTCCTTAAACTTTTTAACCAGTTCGTCCCCTTTGACAGTAAAGGTTTCCTGCTTGGCTTGGGATTTGGTTCTCGCCATAGGGGCATTTTAGCGTATTTTAATCGTCCAGTCACGCAAAGCGGTTAACAGCTCGCGGATTTTGTCCCGGGTTTTGGTATCCACCAGATTTCCCTGATCGTCAATTTTGTCTTTTACCTGAGGAATAATCACCTCCGGACGATTTAAAAAATGAAGGTTTAAAGATACTCCCACCTGGCGCAGGTGATAAAGGGCCCGGCTGCCGCCAAGCATCCCGGGAGAGTAACTGATGATGGCGGCAGGCTTATTATCCCAGGAATTATCGCCAAATGGCCGGGATGCCCAATCAATCGCATTTTTCAATACCCCCGGAACAGAATAATTGTATTCCGGAGTGACAAACAAAATGCCGTCTGACCGGGAAATCGCGGATTTGAAATTTTTGGCCGCCCCCGGCAGGGAAAGCTCCATATCCTGATTAAAAACCGGCAGATCTTTAAGATCATATATTTCCAAAAGCAGGTCCGGGGATGTTAAATTATTGGCCGCACGCAAAACGGCACCTCCATAAGAAGCGGTTCTTAGACTGCCGGCGATGCCTAAAATGCGAATCTGGTCCATTATTACTTATATTATGTCATAAATTAATTTGTCAAGATCTCTTAATTTTGAGGAACTGTGCCTTTAAAATTTAACCCGTGGTCGTAAATCCGGACTTGGGTAATATGTATGGCGGATTATTAGGTAAAAGTTTAATTAATTTGACGGCGGTATAAATGTCGCTGGCGAAAAAATCTGGGTTACCTGCAGCTTTGACAAAACCGTCCATCCTGTCCATACGTAAAATACCTGGAAATTCCTTCCTGTCGGTGCCGTTGAATTTGACCTGAAAGTTACTCAGAGGTATATATTTCCAAACGGAAAAATTTATGCGGACAGATGCCTGGGAATCGGAAAAAATCGTATTCTGCTCACGGATACCTGAAAATCTCAGACCGGCTCCGCCGGTAGAAGGACACGGATTTTCGGTGATTTTGGTACCGGCCACCCGGACAAAGATGAGATAATCCCGGAAAAAGGCCGAAATATCCTAACCCGGCACAAACCACCAGGATAAAAATCAGGGGAAATATCGTAAATTGAAGATAAAAACGATCTACCGGAAATAATTTTGGCCCAATGCAGTCGAAAGGCAATTCCAAATGTATGCACTAAAAGAAAGTTCTGGTATATTAAAATCGATTTATGAATAATAGAAAATCCCCAAGGGGCTGGTTTCGGAAGCTCAAAATAGTTTTAGCAGCCGGAGTATTAGTCATAACCGGATTAGTGTTATTTATTAAATTTGATACGGCAGGAGCGGCGCAGTTTACAGATAACGTCCTCAGGCCACTTTTGGGTACCGATGCAGTTATAACCCTGGAAAGGTGGTATTACAACACGGCCGATAAACTAAAGCAGCTAACCTATAATTCAAAATCGGATACCGGCTTAAATTTTCTGGACCAGTCCTTTGCAAAGGACGGACCAATCAGCAGCCAGGTCAGTCTGGAACTGACTCGTTTGACAGTTAACCCGAAATTTAAACCGGAACAAAACGAAGGAGTATGGAATGACCGGCCTCTGAAAATTTTTCCCGGACAGGAAGTGATGGCTTTTACTTACATCCGTCCCGATCCGGACCGGCCTTACGCTTATGTAACCATAATCCAGGCGGATATGAAAGTACTGCATTTATCTGCTGTGGCCGGAACCAAACAGCCGGGCGGCCCGGTGGGCATGTCCGGTCCGGGCGTAGTACCGGAACAGATTAAAAACAGCGGCCGGCTGGTTGCGGCTTTTGACGGCGGATTTCAATACCGGGACGGTGAATACGGAATGATCGTGGGTAACACGACCTACCTGCCGCTCAAACCGGATATCGGGACCCTGATCGGATACACAAACGGAGATCTGAAGATTATCAAATATAAGGGCCAGAACCTTGGCCCGGGGGTGGAGTTTGTGAGACAAAATTGCCCAATTCTGATTGAAGACGGATTGTCGGCCGTGACTGATGAAAAAAATAAGAAGCTATGGGGTAGAACACCAAGCTTTGATATTAAAACCTGGCGGTCCGGAATCGGACTGAATAAGAACGGGAATGTCCTTTACGCCGTCGGTAACAACCTGACACCCCAAACCTTGGCGGATGCATTGCTGTCGGCCGGAGCGGTAGAGGCGATTCAACTGGATATCAACCCTTACTGGGTGAGATTTAATATTTTTGATGATACCGGCAACGGCACCTACCACACTTCGACTTTGATAAATAAAATCCAGGACGGTTCAAAAGAATATCTGAACGGCTATACCAAAGATTTTTTTTACTTATATAAAAACCCCTAATGTAGTTGTGGCTGGCCTTTGGCCCGGGATTAACCGCTTTGCCGGGCAGTCTGTATTTCGGCCGGATAACCGGATTGTTACCGCCGGTAATTTCGGGTAAAAGTTATTTCCAAAACCGGCTTTCCGGGTCAGACGGGCAGGAACCAAATGCTGAAGGGTGATAAATACTCCGCTAACCGCGGCGGCCAGTAGAAAAAACTGACAAGAATTCCGGACATTTTTATAATAATATAAAAATTAACGATGCAGACTGTCAGGCCCGGCAACTACGACCCGGTGATAGATATTTTACGGGCAATTTCAATTTTGGCCGTGATTTGTATTCATACCACCACCAGAACGATGGAAACGGTAAATCTGTATCTGCCAAAGGTACCTGTGGCTATTTTTTTAAACCAGATTTCCCGGTTTGCCGTACCGATGTTTTTTCTGATTTCCGGATTTGTACTGGAATTATCACACAAAGACGGTTTGGGATACTTTGGCTATCTTAAAAAAAGACTGGGAAAAATTCTGATACCATATGTATTTTGGAGCGCTATTTACTACTTTTTCATCTACACCCGGCACGGGGTCAGTTTCTGGCAGGCTTTGGCCGGGGGGAACTCTTCATACCAATTGTATTTTATTCCATCGCTGTTTCTCTTATATTTGGTATTTCCGCTTTTACATGCCGTATACCGGTGGATCAGCCGGTGGTGGGTTATCATCCCTATCCTGGCAATCCAAATCTGGCTTTTATATCTGGATTATTATCCCCGGGAGATTAATTTGTGGGATCCGTTAAGAATAGTGGTGTTAAATTCCGGCTGCTTTCTGGCCGGGATGATAGCCTCGCAAAATACGGATAAAATTAAGGAATTAACGGTAAAATTTAAATTTATCCTGGCGCCGGCAGCCGGACTGCTGGGAATTTTTATTTTCCGGGAAGGCGGATCCAGATACCTGACATCCTGGAATTATATTGATTTTTATTCCCAGTGGAGGCCAAGTATTTTTATCTATACGTTAGGGTTATTCGGTTTAGGATATACCTGGTTAAGCCGGCCGGGGCAAATATTTCTGAAATTGGCCGGGTGGGCCAATGAGTCTTTTTTGGTTTTTTTTATTCATGTAATAATTTTAGAAAAAGTCTGGGAGTTATTTAATAAAGTGATTTTCGGAAGGCAGACAGAGTTTTTTATCCGGCAATGGTGGTGGGATCCGGTGTTTTTTTTAGTCGTGGCCGGGGGATCGTTTTTGGCTGCCAGATTGATTCATAAAATTCCCTATATTCAAAAAGTCACCGGCTGAGATGGCAAAACAGATTAAAGCCAGACAGCTGACAGGTTTCTGGGAATTAACCCGGGGTCTGATCGGTTATCAAAAACCACTGCCGATGTATTTTAAAACCAGATGGGGGATACACACTTTCGGGGTCAGGTTTCCACTGGATATCCTGATTCTGGATAAAAATCAGCGGGTGGTGAGAATGGAAAAAGGCTTAAATCCCTGCAGGATTTATGTCTGGCCTCCGGTTAATGACGGGGTACTGGAGTTACCGGCCGGGACGATTGAAAAAAAACGAATTAAAACCGGAGATATAATCAATATCTCATGGTAAAAAATGACCGGCTGGTATGGGCTGATGTGACCAGAGGGCTGGCGATTTTTTTGGTACTTTTCGTACACACTGCGGTTTTTCCCGCCAAGGCGGGGATTGCCAATCCGATAACCCTGACTTTATTATCCATATCCAGATTGGGGGTGCCCCTGTTTGTGCTGTTATCGGGCAGCCTGCTCCTGGTTAAATCCGAAAGTTACGGGGTGTTTGTTAAAAAAAGGATCAGCCGGCTGGTAAAACCCTGGTTTTTCTGGTCGGTCATAATTACCCTGGACCAAATGATTATTTTTCACCGACCCGTGAATAATTTAGCAGGTTTATTGGCTTTATTCAGATCAATTTTCGTACCGGTGTGGTTTGTGCCGATGCTTTTGGGTTTATATCTCTTAACCCCGGCTTTGAGGATTTTAGTAAAAAATGCCGGACAAATTGACGTTTTTTTAATCTGTCTTTGGTGGTTTGGCGGATTATCAATCTTACCGTTTTTGAGAAATACGGCAGCTTTTCCCATGGTTTCCGACAACGGTATAGTCCGTCAGGTGGTTCAGTTCAGCGGTTATTTTCTGGGCGGGTGGTGGCTATCCAAAGCCAGCCGGAAAGTACATAAATTTTTTTGGGCCGCGGGAATTGCAGGCTGGATTTTAACATTATATAAAAGCAATGCAGATCTGAATTTTTTAAACTACCTGGCTCCCGGGGTGGTACTGATGGCCGGGGGAGGTTTTAGCGGATTACTGACTCTCGGCCCATATCTTTCGGGCAAAATAAATTCCGGGATTAAAAATGTTTTGGCCTTGATTAGCCAAACCACTCTGGGAATTTACTTTGTCCACCCGCTGATTCTGCAAACCCGCCTGATACCGGAAGGGTTATTTGGTACCGGACTGTTATTCTTAATTTCATTCGGGGTAATTTATGGATTACAAAAAATTGCCCCGATTAGATCCTGGGTGGCTTAACGCGACCGCCTGATATGCCGGATGATTTTCTCGGAATAAGCCCTGGGGTTGAAATTGATAAGATACATAGCGATAAACAAGCCTAATAAAATATAGAACAGGTCCGGCAGGGAGTGCCTGACGGTCAAATTAAAGAGCTGAAACGGCAGTAGTAACAGGGTGACTCCGATCAATAAATCCACCCCCCAATTTTTGCGATAAATCAGACCGATGGCTCCGGCGATTTTGGCCAGTCCCAGAAGAATCAAAAAGACGGATAAGGAATAATGCCGGGACAAGACATATGGGACAATTCTTTGGGAAACGATAACCAACAGATCCCGGGGGGATTCCAGTAATTCCTGCGACACCAGCCGCCGATAGGCCTGCAGGGCCTGCGGACCGACAATTAAAATACCCAACCCGAAAAGCAGTTCCAGAAATCCTGTGACTAATTTGTAGGCCACAATATACCAGGAAACATGCAGTTCCTGTTCCAAACCGGCTTCGAGTCGGGCGGGATTCATTTCTTAATTATGGCATTTTTTACATCCAATCATGCACGGACATTTCGGGGGCTTCGCTGTTTACTAATTCGGCGATTTTGGCGGCCACCAATTCCGGAGGATCGGGCGGGCGGATACTGCGCCCGGAAGCGGCCGGATCCCAAATCCGTTCATGCTCGGTGAGGGTATTTTTGGCAAAATCAGTAGCGGTCATATAGGGATAAATGACGGAAACTTTGATATGGTCTTTTTCCAGTTCTTTTGCGGCCGTCAAAGAAATAGCATTTAAAGTCCGTTTTAAACCGGAGTAACCGCTCATATACGGCAAATACATGAGAGAAGTGCCGGAAGATACATTAATAATGAGACCACTCCCCTGCCGACGCATAATGGGAATCACGGTTTGCATGGCCACCAGCGGTGCCAGCACATTAACTTCAAATACCTGACGCAATTTTTCCGGATCGGTTTTTTCAACCGAGGCATCATAACCGATACCGGCGTTATTAATTAATATATCTATCCGACCGAAGTGTTTTTCGGCAGTGGTAATCAGCTTTTTAATGGCTCTGTGATCGGTGACATCGGCAGGTATGACCAGACTGCCCGGCAGAGTGTCCGCAATTTTTCTAAGTTTATCCACCGATCTGGCGGCCAGAACCAGACGGGCGCCTTTTTGGAATAGAAGCCTGGCTGTGGCTTCGCCGATACCTGCCGAAGCACCGGTAACAACAATCACCCGATTTTTTATTTCCATAACATATAAGTATACCCAACCCATGCAAACGGGGGGATAATTAGGGAGTGAAAAAGGGGTTAATCATCGGCCTGATATTATTTTCGGGTTGGCTTCTGTGGTGGACTATTCCCGATATAAAAAGCGGCGGGACGATAAAAATCCGAGACAGAAACGGGGAATTGCTATACGAAACAGCCGGAAACGTGGGGCGAAAGCAACCCGTAAGCTATAACCAATTTCCAAAATATCTGATAGACGGGGCTGTGGCTGCCGAGGATAAGACCTATTTTACCAATCCGGGAATAGACCCTGTGGCCATGCTTAGGGCAGCCTTTCAAAATCTGAAATACGGGCAAATTGTCAGCGGCGGAAGTACCATCACCCAACAATTAGCAAGAATTGCGGTTATCGCCGACAAATCGATCTACTCGCACAACTGGCTTCGAAAAATCAGAGAAAGCCTGATAGCCATAAGATTAACTCTGGTATACAGCAAACAGGACATTCTGACCCAATATTTAAACAATGTTTACTTCGGACACCTGGCTTACGGCGCCCAGGCGGCTGCCCGGACATATTTTCATAAGGACGTCAGCCAGCTGTCATTGGCTCAGAGCGCATATCTGGTGAGCCTGATTTCGACTCCGGAAAATGATCCTTCAATAATCCGGAGACGACAAACGGAAATATTAAACCAGTTAGAGTCGCAAAAATTCATCAGCCGGGAACAGGCAACCAATGCCAAAACCGAGGAAATGACTTTATATCCTCCCGAGGCCTCAGCCTCTGCCCCGCACTTTGTGGACTACGTCAGACAGCAACTGGCAGATACGGGCATAAATTATTCCGGCGGCATAAATGTGATCACGACCCTGGACGGCCCCGACTTTATGCTGGCCCAGGATATTGCCCGGGAATGGGTGAAAAAACTGTCCGGGGAGCACGATTTATCCAATGCTTCCCTGGTAATGCTGGATAACCGGACCGGGGCCATCAGAGTAATGCTCGGGGGGATTGATTACGCCGATGCAACCCACGCCGGACAGGTGAATCTGACCACAGCCAGCAGACAACCGGGGTCTGCCCTAAAGCCCATTACCTACGCGGCCGCCTTTGACATGGGATATACACCGGCAACATTGATATATGACGTACAAACGGTGTACCAAACTCATACCGGCGAGGGATTCACCCCGAATAATTACGACGGCCGGTATCACGGACTGGTCCTGGTTCGGGAAGCCCTGGCGTCATCTTTAAACCAGCCGGCGGTAGAAATGTTAAACCGGATCGGCATCGGAAACTTTTTACAAACTGCCGCCGACCTGGGGATCAGGACATTAAAACCCGACCCCAAATATGACCTGGCACTGACATTGGGCGGGGGGGAAGTCACGCTTTTAGATCTGACCAATGTATATGCCAGCCTGGCCAGGGGAGGAAGTTATTTACCGCCGTATGCCATCGAAAAAATTACCGATGATTCCGGCCGGGTGATCTATCAACACCACCCCCAACAATCCAAACAGGTTTGGGGAAATAAAAGTCCGCAGATAGCCTACCTGATTACCGATATTCTGGCAGATCCGCTGGCCCGGATTCCGGGTTTCGGGGAAAAAAATCCGCTGGTGCTGTCTTTTCCCGCGGCGGTGAAAACCGGAACCACGACTGACTGGCACGACAACTGGACGGTGGGTTATACGCCGCAAACAACGGTGGGGGTATGGGTGGGAAATAATGACAACCATCCGATGATCCGGCTGACGGGAATTACGGGCGCGGCGCCGATCTGGAACCAGTTTTTTGAGGAAATCCATAAAGGCCAGCCTGCGGTGACGTTTACAAAACCTGCGGGGATCGTCCAAACCACCATTTGTAAAACAGACGGCTTACTACCCGGTGATTTATGCCGGGAACAAATGGAGGAAAAATTTATAGCCGGAACAGAACCCAAACAGGAGTCGCAAATTTACAAACAGGTTTTAATCGATACCAGAAATAACCTCCCGGCAGGGATGGATTGTCCCAAAAAATATTTGGTCACCAAAGTGTTGATTGATTATCCGCCACAGGTCTACGGTTGGGCGGTGGACAACGGGCTGACGGTCATTCCGAGAGATTCTTCACCGCTTTGCAGCCAGCAAGCCAATACCAATTCCGCATCAACATATGTGAATATAATATTTCCCAAAAATAATTCCGTGTTTCAGTCAGCTGCAGGGGTGGTAAAAAATCAGCTGATAGATTTATCGGTGAACACTTCCGGGGATGTAACCGGTGTCAACTGGTATATTGACGGAAAATTATATAAATACACGAACACTTACCCGTTTTTATCAGCCTGGCCGCCCACACCCGGTGATCATGTGATTATGGCAGAAGGGATAACCCCGACCGGTGAAACAGCCCGGAGTCAGCAGATTCTCATAAAAGTCACAGAATACGGATTGTAATGAAACCCGGAATCTGATTAAATGATTTCAAGGTGCGGACATATGTTTTTGGATAAGCTAAAGGGGCTAGCCATAAAAGGTGTGGGGAAAATCATCTCGTGGGGATGGGGTTTTGTTCATTTGCCACTGAAGGAGAAATGGGCAAGAATCAAAATCCCGGTGATGGTGGCAATAATTGTCGGGGTGGTAATTCTGATCGGACCTTATTTTGCACAGCCGAAAATCAGCGTCAGCTTTCCGGGAAACAACTCCCGGGAAAATCCTTTAGACAGCGATGTGGAAATCATTTTTGACCGGGGGATGAATAAAGCGAGCGTGGAAAAAAGTTTTTCAATAACTCCAAAGGTGGACGGAGCCCTGACGTGGGAAAGCAACCGGAAACTGGTGTTTACACCAAAAATTCCCCTGCAGAGAGGGGTAAACTACAAAGTGAAATTTAACGGACTGGCAGTTTCCAGTTTCCTGTCGCCAATGCCCGGCGGGGTATCGGTGACTTTTACGACGGTCGGGAATCCAATCGTATCGGTCTTTTCGCCCCAGTCCGAGGCAGTAGAGGACCTGGCACCGGTAATGGTAATTTTTGACCGGCCGATGATTCCTTTGACTACGGCCACAAACAGCGCGGAGAAAAAATCTCCGTTTGAAATATCGCCTCCACTAACCGGAACGGGAAAATGGCTGGGGACTACCGCTTACCAGTTTACCCCGTTGAAACCATTTAAAAAAGCCACCACCTACACGGTATCCGTGGTCCCGAATCTGAAATCGGCGGACGGAGGAATAATTAGCCAGTCCTTTTCCTGGCAGTTTTCCAGCCTCAGACCGCATGTTTTATCGGTAGTTCCGCGGGAGGGGGAGTTTTACGCGTCACCGACAGCCTCTGTCTCTGCAGTTTTCAATCAAAATATCGACGGAGCATCAGCTGCCACCCACTTCAAGTTGGTAGACACTAACGGGAATCAGATTCCCGGGCGGGTAACAGTTAACGGAAAGCGATTGGGATTTTACCCGGCGGCGGCTCTGGTACGGGAAAAAATTTATAAAGCGGTAATTATGGCCGGTCTGGCCGGAAAAGAAGGGCCCAACGGAACGGAATCCGATTATGCCTGGAGCTTTACCATGGCTGCCAAACCGGCAGTCCTGAGATCAGCGCCGGCTGACGGGGATAAAAATGTAGAAAATCAGGGAATATCGGTATTTTTCAAAACCCCCATGGATGAAGATTCCTTTAAGGACAATATCAGTATCAACCCCGTACCGGAAAACAAACCGAATTTCAATTTTTCGGACTGGAACAGTCAAAACGAGCTGAATATTTACAGCTACCTCTTTAGGTCGACGAAATATACGGTGACCATCGGACCAAAAGTAACCGACCAGTACGGAGTGCCCCTGGGATCGGCATATACATTCAGTTTCACTACCGCCGACTATAAACCCAGCGTGTCGTTTGTGCCTTTCGGTACTTATTTTGCCAGTTTCAATCAGCAGATAGTCCCGCGGATTGTGGCCCAGGTAAACAATGCCGGGGAAGTAAATTACAATTTATATAAACTCGACCGGAACAGCTTTTTGGATTTGTACAAGCGCTACTATACGGATTTCTGTTCGTGGAACAATGAAGGCTGCCGGAACTGGCAAAATTATGACGTTTCCAAACTGGAAAAAGTCCGGTCATGGAAAGAAACCATAGATATAAACCCCAGCGTACCGGTAAATGTGGTGACCAAAGTGACGGCGGCAGACGGGACGAATCTGTTGTCGGGATTTTATTTTCTGACGGCCAACGTGAATACCGGACAGCATGACAATATGGTGATGATTGTGTCGGACGCCACCATGGCGGTCAAAAAGAGCAGCCAGCAGATTTTTACCTGGACGGTGGACCAGACCAGCAATGAAGTCATCGGGGGGATGAATATGGAACTGACCGATGCCTACGGCAACAAGCTGGCATCCGGACAGACAAACGGGGACGGAGTCTGGCAGCAGGACGTCAACATCGGCAATACCTATAACCTGCTGATTTTCGGACAAAAAGACAGCGATGTGGTAGTGGCTTCTTCAAACTGGGGAAGCGGGATAAACCGGTATGATTTCGGTTTGCCGAGTTATTACAGCTACAACGCCTCCGAGGATAACCAAAACAGCAATAACCGGTATAAATTATTTCTAACCACAGACAGGCCGATTTACCGGCCCGGGCAAAAAATTTATTTTAAAGGCCTGATCCGTAAAGATAACGACGCGGCATATGCCAATATTCCGCCGGGAACACCGGTTTCAGTCAATATTGCCGATGGCCGGGGGAGATCCATTTACAGCAAATCACTACCGACAAATTCTTCAGGAACTTTTGCCGACACCTGCGACATCAGTGCCGACGGAGAACTGGGATATTATGATCTGACTGCTACATACGGGGATAACAGCGTATCGCAGCAGGTGCAGGTGGAAGAGTTCCGCCGGCCGGATATGCTTTTGACCATTATCCCGGATAAGGGTTATTACCTGGCCGGACAGACCCCGGGGGCGACGATTAACACGGCTTATTATTTCGGGGCACCAATGGCCAATGCCCAAGTCAACTGGTCTTTAAATACCCAGGATTATTTCTTTAACTGGAGCCGTGACTGGCGGTTTGAATTCGGGGATGTGGAAGATATCTGGTACAGATGGTGGGGTTACCACTCCTCTTCGGGAGCTCAGGTTACCAGCGGCACCGGGGTAACGGATGACCAGGGTAACCTGAACCTGAAAATTCCTTTCAACATGGGGAAATATACTACCAGCCAACAATTGGAACTGGTGGCCCAGGTGACCGATAAGAGTAATCAGGCGGTAGGGTCATCACAGACTTTTGTAGTCCACCAAGGAGGAATTTATGCGGGCTTGCACCCGGAAAGCTACGGCAGCAGCGCCGGCTCCGAAACCAAGGTGGAGGTGGTGACGGTGGCCCCTGATGAAAATGAAGTCCCGAATACTGCCGTCACCATCCAGTTTTTCAAAAGAACATGGAATACCGTCCGGCAACTGGATCCCGAATCGGGGCAATTTACCTATGTCAGCCAGCCGCACGACACCCAGGTAGCCAATGCCAATATCATCACCGACAACTTCGGCCATGCAACCACCTCTTTTACCCCGGGTGAGGGCGGCACATACCGGGTGCTGGCCAGTGTAACGGATGCCCTGGGGAACACGACAAAAACCAGCAGTTATGTCTGGGTGTCGGGCAGCGGATACATGACCCAGAGGGAGAATAACGACCGGATTCTGGTAGTACCGGATAAACGGGAATATTTTGTCGGGGATAATGCCTCCGTATTTGTGGATACACCGTTTGCCACCGGTTCCGCCAAGACCCTCTTAACAGTCGAAAGATCCAAGGTGATCAGTTATAAAATCGTTGACACCAGCGATGTTTCCAATAATTTTCAAATGCCGATAAACCCCAACTACTCGCCCAATATCTATATCGGGGCGGTACTGGTCAAGGGCGGCAACCTGGTAAGCGCACCGCCGGAAATGAAAGTCGGATATGCCGAAGTAAAAGTGACAGACAAAAAACAGCAGCTGACGGTGGATATCCAGACTGATAAACCAAAATATAAGCCGGGGGAGACGATGCATGCTGTCATCACTGCCAAAGATTTGCTGGGGCATCCGGTAAATGCGGAATTGGCTGTCGGCCTGGTAGATAAATCGGTCTGGGACCTGTCGGAAATCCAGCTGCCGGATATTTATCAGTACTTTTATGTACCCAGGAATCTGGAAGTGGATACATCGCATTTGTTATCCATTTCCATGGACAGGATCAATACCAACACCAACCTGGGGGCCAAAGGCGGCAGCGGCGGATGTTTTACCGCGGAAACTCCGATTCTCTTGCCCGGCGGATTAACCAAACCCATCGGGGAGATCAAACCCGGAGACCGGGTGTTAACCAAAAGCAGCCCCGAATCGGCTGATCTGATCCCCGGAAAAGTGACGGCCGTATTAAAGCACAGTGTGGACAGATACCTGATCATAAACGGCAGTATTCATGTCACACCAGTACATTTATTATTTGTTAACGGGAATTGGAAAGCGGCTGGGGAAATTCAGACGGGTGACTGGCTGTTAAATACCAAAAACGAACCGGTCAGAGTAAATTCTGTAGAGCAAGTATTCGGAAAAGACTTGATAGTTTATAACCTGGAAGTTGATCAGTACCACACTTTTTTTGCAGACGGGATTTTTGTGCACAACCAGAAAGGCGGCGGTACGGATACCGCCCGGAATAATTTTCCCGAAACCGCTTATTGGAATCCGTCGATATTGACCGGCGATGACGGAAAAGCAGATATCACTGTCAAGCTGCCCGACAATCTGACCACGTGGAGATTGTCGGCGATTGCGGATTCCCGGGAGTCGGCATTCGGGTCGGCAACAGATGAATTTGTAGTCAACCGAGAGGTGATGATCAGACCGGTGATACCCAGATTTTTGTTATACGGCGATCAGGCCAGTCTGGGAGCAATTATTGTAAATACCAGCGGTAAATCAGCCGTCTTCTCCACCACTCTGTCAGGCAAAGGTCTGACAGTAAATGCCAATTCCGTCCAGACGGCCACGATAGCCGACGGCGACCAGGCGAAATTTTTGTGGCCGACAACCACTGCCGGGAGCACCGATTCAGCCACCATTAATATCTCGGTAACGGACCAGAGCGGAACCCTGCATGACAGTTTAGTGCAAACCCTGCCGGTGAAAAGCTTTTCGACCGGAGAAACCGTGGCCACAGCCGGACAGGCGGCGGACACGGCGGTAGAAAACGTCAAATTACCGTCCGTGGTGGAATCCCAAAACGGGCGGGTGGATATTACTTTGTCCCCTTCACTGGGGACGGGCAGTATAGAAGCCGCCAATTATATGTATGATTACTCCTATTTCTGTACCGAGCAGACAACCAGTAAATTACTTACGGCAGTCAGCGCCCTTAAGGTATTAAGACAGGCAAAAACGGAAACTCTGGGATCCGTATCCCAGATGGAAATGAACTGGATGGCAAATGATGCCATCCAAAGGCTGAATAATACCCAGCGGCCCGACGGCGGATGGGGCTGGTGGACGGAAGAAAGCTCCAGTGATCCGATGATGTCTGCATATGCTTATTTAGGTCTTTGGGAAGCCAAAAACGCAGGCTTCACAGTCGCGGATAAAACCCTGAATCCGGCCAGACAATTTCTGCTGACCAGTCTTTCGGGAAATTATCCGACCATAGGCCTGGACGGGAAAACTTTCCTGTTATATGCCTTAAAAGACAGCGGAGCTAATCTGTCGGCGTATGCGACAAATCTGTATGACCGGAGATTTGAAATGGGGGTAGCTTCGAGAGCATATCTGGCCATGGTCCTGAGGGCCAGTAAATTATCCGACGCAGCCAACAAGCAATATCAGGAGGTGCTGAGCCTGGCGAAAAAAACTTCTACCACCAGCCACTGGGAAGAATCCGGCAGAAATTATTATTACTGGTATTACGGAGCTAATCCGACCACGGCAGCAGTCCTGGAGATGATGACGGATTTTGCCCCGAATAATCCCATGACCGGTGAAGCGGTGAGATATCTGATGGCCAACAGGGGGGATTATAACTGGGGTTCCACCCAACAGACAGCCCTGATTATGAGAGCCATTACGAAGCAGATGCTGGCCGGCCAGAATGCCAACCTGAAAGAAAATTACAAACTGGAAATCAACAACCGGGAGGTGCTTTCCGGACAATTAACCGCCGCTGATTTGCTTAGACTGGTGAAATTCAGCGTGCCGATTTCCAGCCTGGCTATCGGGCAGAATAACACATTTAAAATTTCCAAAAGCGGCAGCGGAAATCTTTATTACAACTTTAACATGCATTACTTCCTGCCGTTTTCACAAATCGCGGCGCTTGATCAGGGATTGGTCATCATCCGGGAATTCACCGATGACCAGGGTAACAGCCTGCCCTTGGAAACCATCAGGGAAGGAACGCAAGCCTCGGTGAAGCTGACTGTCGTCGCTCCGGCAACCAGACAATTTGTCATCATCGAGGATATGCTCCCGGCCGGGCTGGAGGCGGTCAATGAAAGCCTGAAAAATGTGGTCAACCTGAATAAATCAAATCCCATTTTAGACGAACCGGACAATTGGTGGTATTTTTACCACAGAGAATACCGGGACGACCGGACGACGATGTTTGCCAGATACCTGCCGGCCGGAATTTACACAGTCACCTACCAGGTGCGGGCGACCACTCCCGGCAAGTACCATTACCCGCCGGCCCAGGCTCATGAGATGTACTTTCCCGATGTGTCAGGACATTCCGACGGCGGATGGCTGACCGTGATTCCCAACAAGTAAACTCCTATAATCAGGGCATGCGGATCACCGGTGATGAAGATTTACAAAAACAACTGATCCGGACCCAGGAAAACGAGGCCACGGAGGCAATTATTTATTCCAGATTGGCAGGCCGGGTCAGAGACAAAAAGAGTAAACAGATTCTCCTGGCAATTGCCCGGGACGAGAAAAGACACGCCGGATACTGGAAAAAACGAACCCAAATAGCAGTTTCTGAAAATACTTTGAAGGTGGTCTTTTTTACAGTGACGGCTAAATTATTGGGACTGACATTTGCCATAAAACTGATGGAAAAAGGCGAGGAACTGGCCCAGATAAACTACCGCAAAATATCTGAACTGATACCGGATGCCCTCAATATTGAGAAAGAAGAAAAGTCCCATGAGATGAAACTGGTAAACATGCTGGATGATGAAACCCTCAAATACGCCGTGTCAATAATTCTGGGTATTAACGATGCTTTGGTGGAATTAACCGGAGCGTTGGCCGGTTTTACCCTGGCCCTCTCCAATACCAAACTGATCGGCATGACCGGCCTCATATCCGGAGTTGCGGCTTCACTGTCCATGGGGACCTCGGAGTATTTGTCCACCCAGGCAGAGAAACAGGACCGGGATCCGAAAAAAGCCGCCATTTATACGGGGCTGACTTATCTGTTGACGGTGATATTATTAATAATCCCCTATTTTACTTTGAATAATGTCTATACGGCACTGATAATTACACTGGTATTGGCAATAGGGGTAATCCTGTTTTTCACTTTTTACGTCTCAGTTGCCAACGACGTATCATTTTCCAAACGGTTCTGGCAGATGACCGGAATATCCCTGGGAGTATCGGCGCTGACGTTTATGCTGGGATATCTGGTAAAAAAAATCCTGGGGGTGAATATTTAATCTGACATTTACGAGTCGGACAATCTGAACCAGCCGGTGAGGATGACGATTACCGATAAGAAAAACAACACCGCAAATTCCACAAATGACAATGTGTCAGCCCGGGCAGTTCCGTTGACTGCAGAGCCCAGTGATGCCAGGTTAATTAATAATCTGGTCAGGATGGCTGTTAAAACTCCGGAAAGCAGCAGCCCGGTAGCCACCAGGCGGGATTTTTTGATAAAAGCTATCCCCAGAATCGCAAAACCCGCGCCGATGGTAATCCCCAGAAACACGGCTGTCCGGGTATAACCGGCGTCGGCATTCCGGTATTTTTCCATTTTCTGGTTGAAATCAGCCTGTTTCTGTTCATCCTGCAAAGCATTGGCTTTTTGCCGGTCCAGCAGGTTTTGGCATTCGGGAGACACCTGGGCTTTCGGGGTGGAATTGCAGCTCTCCGGAATGGGGGTGGTGAAAGTCGGGTTGGGGTAAACCGGTATCTCGGGCTGGGGATAAAAGGCGGCTACGCCAAATCCGGTAGTAATAGTCAAAATTATGCCCAGAAAAAAGATATACAAACGGTTAATCCACTTCATCTCCCCTAATTAGACTAGCTCTAAACATGTTTGTCAATATTCCTGCCGTTTAAATTACGACTACCTCGTCAAACAGAGGATTACCGGCTAAGAGCTCCTTCAGACTTATTTCTGAATAGGGGTTGAGTCCCCTGACGATTATCCGGACCTGGAAACCGTTTTCCGTTTCCGTGAAGACGCTTTTGATGTTCCCGCCCCCGGCATTGATCTGGGCTGTCAGTTTTTCCAAAATCCCGGGCTGGTCTTTTTTGCCGGTTACCCTGACCGTAGATAACCCCAGATCCTGTTTACTGACGCCGCATTCGTTTAAAACTGCAGTTACCTTTTCTGGATTCAGATAACCACCGCCTATCAGGTGATAAAGCTGATCGGGGCTTTTTACCCGGTTCTCTTTTCTGTCGAGACCCCGGATGACTTTATTTAAGATACCTGTGCCGGCATCTTCTAAAAATAACAGTCCCCTGGGCATCAACAGCTCTCTCATTGTTATCCGGCCTTTTTCTTTTAATTCCTCTTCCCGGGCTGCCAGCTGCATTTCCCGGAGTTTCTTTTCACTGATACCCGAACAATAGTCGAACCAGCTGCTGTTAATCCGGCTTTTGGAGTCTTCTAAGGTAACTATTTCCGCAGTTGCCCCCACCGGGATTACCGTGGTTAAGGGCATTTCCGTTCCGTCTATGATTAATTTCGGGTTCTTTCCCACCTGCTGCGGATCCTGGTGACACATCAAATCCACCCCGGTGCTGCCGGGGGGCATGAATAGGGCTCTTCCGGATGGTAAAAATACCGGTTTAAGGAGTGACTTCCTGGGGCTGCCGTCCCGGCTTAACATGGAGGCAAACCCCAAGTCGTTAAAGGCTTTCATATCCTCCGTCATAATGGCAATTTCAACCGGCCCGGCCGGGGTCAAAATCGCCGTTTGCAGCGCCTGAAATCCGTTGTCCGCCGGCTGGCTGATGCGGTCTTTCAGCTTGTCCGGGATAATCTTTCCGTCCCATTCGTTGTGCATTTTATCCAGGGCCAGATAACATTCCTGCCTGGTTTTAACGATGATCCCAATGCTGACCAGATCGTCGATGCCGGTCAGATCATCCGGACTGCATTCATTGGCAAACACTTTCTTTTCTCTTTTCAGGTAAGTGGAATATTTTCCCTTAAAACGGACACTGACGTCACATTCGGGTCCTCTCTCGGCAAACAGGGCCGTAATCTTTGATTTATAGTGCAGGTAGCATTCCGGTTCGGTCCGCGGATCTTTTTTCATCTCTTCACTGATTTGGATATATTCCTCGGGATACAGATATTTAAAAGCCAGGTCGCTTAACTCCTCTTTGGCGATCCAGATTCCCAGGCTTTCTGCCAGTTCCCGGTAAACCATGTCCGTTTCCAGGGCGATTTTAATTTGTTTTTCCGGCGGCATGACGTCCAATGTCCGCATATTGTGCAACCGGTCGGCTAATTTCTGGACTCCGCTTTCCACATTAATATATGACCGGCTGGACACCTCTTTCATGGTTTTCAGGTCCGAGTCGAATTTGGTTACATCCCGGACCCGCATGGCTACCCGCTCTCCCCATCTTTGTTTGATTTCATCAAAGGAGGTCGGACTGTCCTCTATAGTGTCGTGTAATAATGCCTCTGCCTGGATTTCGTTTTGGTTTAATCCCCATTCCCGGCTGAGGATATTGGCGACTGCTATCGGGTGCTCAATATATGGTTCCCCGGAACGTCTTTTTTGTCCCCGGTGGGCAATGATGGCCCACCCCAGCGCCCGGCTGACAAATTCGTTTTTAGGCTGAAACGCGAGCAGTCTCTCCATTTCCTCGCCGGATAACCCTTCACATACCTTTTCCACCATCTTGACAATTCATTATACAGCTAAATATTGCCTAATCAACTACATAAATAGCCCAGACGTATTATAATATATTTGTATTATGCCGGAAACTCTGTTACATACAGACCTCTTGGAAAAACAATTCGGACCGACCCATATTTTAGTAAATTGTCATGACAACCGGCACCGGATAGTGGACATCGTTAACAGTGAAGGGGTTTGCCTGACACATGCTGTCACCTGGCTTACCCCAATTGATTACCGATCCGGGTCCAAGTTCAGCCGGGCTGCATTGGAAATCCGGGCCGGCGGTTCGTTGGGTAAGACTTTCAGAAATCATTGATTTACAATCAAAAAAGAGGGAATCGCCCGGGGTGAAGTTGTTATCCCTCCCTGGTTGAGAAAATTATTCAGAGTTGAAGAAGACAAGTCGCGTTATCGAATTTATAAATTCATCGCCGTGGATTTTGATCACCATCCTTACCCGTACGGTGTTGTTTGCGAAATTGACACTCCCCTGTTTGATTCCAAAGAAGAACCCCAAAAAAGTACAGATACTAATTTATCCAAGCAGTATCGTAAATTAATGATGGAATATTTAAGCGTTGGAGAAATTAATAACAGTTAACTGGTTAGGATTGGAAACAAAATTTATATTGAGTATATTTATTTATTCTTTTATTATCCAGATTGTATCCTAATCCTGGTTTGTCAGGTACTTTTATAAAACCTTCCTGGTCAACCTCATATGACGGCTCTATTAAATCTTCTTTGTAAAAGATCGAGTATGGAGACATATCCGCTGGATATACAAATCCGGGTAACGAGGCCAGGGCAATATTGAACGCTCTCCCTATACCGCTCTCCAGTAGTCCTCCACACCACACACCTACATTATTTTGTTTACAGTAGTCATGTATCTTCTTTCCTTCAGTAATTCCTCCAACCCGTCCGGTTTTTATATTAATAATTTTGCATGCTCCATTTTCTACTGCCCTTCTGGCATCCTCTGCTGATAGAATGCTTTCATCGAGACAAATCGGGGTTTTGATTTGCTTCTGTAATGTTGCGTGGTCAATTAAATCCGTGTCGCCCAGAGGTTGCTCGATCATCAACAGGTGAAATTTGTCTAATATTTTTAATACCTCCAGATCCCTAAGGGTATAAGACGAATTTCCATCGACTATCAATTTTATATTTCCAAATTTATTTCGGATAAACTCTATTAATTTTATATCCCATCCGGGTTTTATTTTTATTTTAATTCGCTGATAACCCTGTTCTAATCTTAAGTTAATCTCATTAGCTGTTTCTTCGAACGATTTCTTTATACCTACGCTTTCACCAATACCAACCTTCTCCCAGACACCTCCGAGGCTTCTGCTTATAGACGTTTGATTTATAGTCGAAAACATCATCCAGAATGCACAATCTACAGCAGCTTTGGCAAAATTAAATCCCTTGATACAGGAAAGTGTATTGTAAACCTCCTCAGGATTCATAAAACTCTTATTTAAAAGTAAAGGCAAGATATATTCTTTTAATCCTAATAAAGTAGTCTGCGTTGTTTCAGGAGAATAGTTTGGAAAAGGCAACGCTGCACCTTCCCCCCATCCGCATACTCCATTACCACCAACCAACTTCAAAAGAATAGTCTCTTTATAACTAATGGACCCGAAACCCGTCGTAAATGTTGAAATGAGAGGCAATCGTAAGAGTCTAATTTCAGAACTTTTAATATTCAGACTTTTACTAGAGAGTGACATTCCTAGATTTTACAATATCTTGGATGGATAAACCCTTTTCAATATAGTCATATAAAGCTCTGTCAGCACCGTTTTGTTCCGTCCGTAATACATGTTCCGGATAAACCAACATCCGGCCATCTTCATTAGACAAACCCCTCGAAGCTATGTTAAGTATGTTTTTGGCAAAATCATAAACACTTACCCCGCAAGCTTCACCCTGTAGACCACTTTTTATTGCTGCCATGCGTAACAAGCCCAAATGCTGCCATTTAAATGAACCGATGTAGGCGGATGATTCATCAAGATTGTGAAGCAACCCGGCTTGTAATGCACTAGGACCCATTACGGTAGACCAGGAGAGATCGTTCCCCAGAGATTTAAGATATGTATCGGGAAAGTTTGCACCCGGATCCCTGCCTTCAATATAAACATTACTTACTGCACCGTTTCTAAACAATTCTTCAAGAGAATCTTGCTTGAGAGCATCTAAAAAACCTTCTTTATCAATATTATCATGATTGAAGGTCCATCTTATTCTTGCGCTGGTGAATTGGGCAAATTGGAGAGCCTCCAGATGCCTGAGATGGGGTTTGACTAAAACATTATCACCGCTGTTTAAAAGATTCCCGTTAGCACTATCTAAAGCCAGGTATTCTAAGACAGATGGATTATTTTCAATCAGAATTGCCCCGTCACCGAATGTTTTATAGTTGCTTCCGGAGGCCATAACAAAATGAATATTAGTTCCATAACCGAACATCCATGTAAAGTAATCTCTTAGAGAATTAAAAGGTTTTTCCGGAAAATTTGCTGTTACCCGGTCTCCTTGTGAAATAGAATCTTTCATGAACCTTTCCCACATGGTTAACCTAGTTTCTTTAAACTCGCTTAATTTACCTTCTGCAAAAGGACTATTTGCGAAAATACCTATAAAAGCTGCAGAGGCTCCGATAATGGTAGAAACGGATTTAGCGGCATTTTCAGGTTCTATTCCTGTACATGGGCTATTTTGGGCTTTAGCATCAATCCCCGCTGCATGATCCCAACCTCTTAGAGCTATATACTTGTAAACACCTTTGGGAGCTACAAATAACCTGTGTGTCTGTCTGTCCGTTTTACCCATGGGGTGTATGGACATATTTATAACAGTTGCTCCCTCTCGGGCCAGGACCTCCTGAATTGTAGCTAAATCAATTTTTATTAAATCTTCCAGCTCGCCTAAACTCTGAGTTACACGGGTAGAAGTTTCCTGGAGGTTAAAACCATTATCTAAACCAATATGTCCCATCTCCGGAGTACTAATACCAATGATAGTATCGGGTCTGGTGTCGCTGTAATCAATATTAACTTTACTGTATTTCTCTGCTAATCCGTTAAAAGACTTCTGGGAAAGGCCTTTTGGATTTCCGGTTGCAATATCTGAGATTGGTTTTTCTATTTCTGCCCCGAATGTAGTCATATTTTATTATCCTGTAGTTTACGGCTGAATCAGGCCTTTGTCAAATATTAATCCCTAATTTATGGGCAAATACTTGACAAGCTTGTATTTATAGGGTACTATCCATGCTTAACCGGAAGGGTTATTATGATAAAAATTTCGACTCTCTTTATACGTGTATCTTTATTCAGGCGCCTTTAGGCGCTTTTTTTTTACACAAAACATGCAGATAGAAACAAAAGATCACACTTATAATAGAAAACAATTAGCCTTGCAGTTGGCTACAAGGGAAGGCTCTCACGACCCGCGGCTTGTGGATAAGGTACTTTCAATGTACCCCGATCCGGATAATCCCCGTATGTCCCTTAATGGGTTTATCTCAAATCTGGAACAAATAGCCATTGATGGCAGAAATACGGATAAAAACGATCGGACATTATTGGCCGGATTAAACTCTGTTCTGAAAGATATCGATTCTGCCCGTTTGTTCAATGAAACATATATAGGTCACATGCTGACCGAAGCCTCAATTCCTGGATTATTGGGTTATATTATGGGTCTAAAAACCGGGTCAAATACCGTTGCCAGGGAGGTATCACTGGCCGAATCAAAATTGGAGCCGGAAGCCATCAGGGGTCTAGCGAAGATCATAGGCTATGATCCAGAAAAAGCCGACGGCACTTTTACTTCAGGAGGAAGCATGGCAATGCAAACCGCACTTATGGCGGCCAGGAGAAAAGCAATGTCCGAAGGTAAACATCCTACTCCCGATCACCCCCTGGTTGTTTTTGGCAACTGTTACTCCCATTACTCAGTATCTAAAATGTGTGACATAATAGGTGGCCCCACCGAACTGGTGGTAAAAAGAGATATCAAAGTAAAAAACTTTAAAACCGATTTAAATGACTTGGAGTATAAGTTGGAAGAGGCAAAAAGCAATAATGACCCTGTGATGGCAGTAATATCTATCGTTGCTGAAACAGAAACTGGGAAAGTTGATAATAGCAAAAATATCGTTTCTATTGCTGGTAAATACGGTGTTCCTGTCATTGTTGATGGGGCTTTCGGTGCTCCAATGCGCTTATCCCGGAATGGTCACCTTATGGCTGGCATGGAATCATCGTATGCTATTACTGTCGATGGCCATAAATCCTTGGGAACACCATACAGTAATGGTGCCGTAATATTCAAAACCGGTACTGATAAATATTTAGGTTACGGTGACAGAGTTGAATATTTGGGTGATAAAGCTAACCTTGGACAAAAAAGGATAGAGGGTTCAATGGGGGCCGGTCCGATTTTGTCTACGGTTGCGGTCTTGAGGACACTGGGTCTGGATGGATTGGCTACTCTTTACAACCTTAATTTAGACCGCGTGGAATATTTGTGGAAAGTTGTCGAAAAATCACCTGTTTTATTAAATCTGTTTTATCCTGAAATGAATCTTTTATGTTTCGGGATTAAAACAGAAATTATTTCCAAACTGGGGATTAATTCAGTTAAAGGAGTAAAAGAATTTATAGACACAACCAGAGAAGAACTAGATAATGGTGTCCAGAGGTATGGCGGTCACTTTTTTTCAGCAACTGAATTGCCGCTGGAAGATGGCACGAAGGCACCCGTTTACCGGGCCTGTATTATGCACCCCCGCACCACCAACGAAACCATAGACAATGCTATTACCGGTTTGGAGCGTGTAATTTATTCTCATCTTAAATAGTATGTCAGAAAAACTCGCACAATATAATATTATCTATAAATTTAAACGGGCAGATGATTATGCGTCGGATAAAAAGGTGCAGCCTGACGAAAGCCTTAGAAATATTGACTGTGGTTTAGGTTCTTCACCATTCGGTTACCCACCGGAGGTTGATACTGCTCTCCAAAATATCACCCCGAGCCTTTTGAACGAATATCCGAATGATCCTTATTCTGAAAGCCTGTCCCATCTGGTAAAAGATAGATTTCATCTTAAAAAATCTACCTCGGTTTTTTTTGGCGGAGCCGGCAGTTATGGTTTACTAGCTTCATTATTAAGCGACATGGTTAAAGTGGGGGCAATAGTAAATGGTATAGAAGTTGTGGGTGCGGGTCCTCAATTTACGAATATAAAAATACTTTCGCAAAGAGCACAGATTCCATATCACCCCTTGACACCCGATATAGGCCTACCTTACGAAGAAAAAATTGATATGTTAATAAAAAATCGGGAAAGAGCCTACAACCCTGCAATAGTTTATATCGATAATCCCAATAATCCCACTGGGGCGACTGTATGTTTTAATACCCTGTGTGAATTATCTGAAGCCACTGCTAAAAAGGATTTATTGATTATTGATGAAGCTTACGGAGATGCTGTTCCCGATGAAAGTTCAGCATTTCGCCTGGCTGATATCTATCCCCATGTCGTCGCTCTTCGTTCCATTTCTAAAACGGTAGGTCTGGCTTCTCCCCGGCTCGGTTACATGGCCATGTCGGGTTACACTGCCAAGGCATATGAAAATTTACAACTGGTATTTTCACTTGATTCTCTGACCCAATTAATTGGTCATGCAGTTTTACAACCTGAAGTGTTGGCCAGTTTTTTACCCAAAGTCAGAGAAATGACAACTCAGGCCAAGTGTAGTTTTACACAAATGCTTAACACTCATGGGGTGGAAACGTTTAGTACTCAGCCGTCGGTCAGTATTTTGTTGGCTAGGGCCAACCAAAACTTTTTTGAAAATTTAAAACAGATTAATATATGTACTGAAAGTGGCGCCACTTTTAAGCCCACTCATCCAGCAATGGATTGTAGTTATGTTCGTTTTCGGATTCCCGCTGATCAAAAAGATATAACTGAAATCGGAGACAGACTGGAAATGATTAGCCAACATAACTCCGTTAATAATGGTTAGAGAGAAATTTATCGACCAGCTTGGAAAATTAGTTGAAATTTCCACCATCTCTTCGGACTCCGCTGCCAATTCCATGGCCCTGGATATAGTAGAAAGTTGGGTAAACGACAAATCTCATAAACTCCGTGTAAAAAACGGTAATGCTGAGATTTTATTATTGGGAAGCGGTGATCTAATAAACCCAAAAGTGGGTTACCTGGTACACATGGATGTGGTTGAAGGCCAGCCCAGTCAATTTAGACTGACCCATTCCGGTAATAAACTCTTAGGCCGGGGGGTCAGTGATATGAAATTTTCCATCCCGATTGGGGTGGAACTACTCAATCAGACCATTACCGGTAAATCAGATAATGACTTCACCCTGGCAATTACTACGGATGAAGAAGTTGGCGGCGGTGAAGGCGGTAAACACTTGGCTGATGTTTTGCAATTCCGGCCTGGAGTATTAGTTGTCCCTGATGGCGGTGATGGATTCGTCTTAGTCAATAAATCCAAGGGTGTAGCCCATGTTTGGGTGGAATCCACAGGAAAACCTGCCCATGCTTCCACTCCCTGGTTGGGGAAAAATGCCCTAACCCCGTTATGCCGCCTTGCAGCTAATTTATTAAATAAATATGATCAAAACTCCAGACAGGAGAATTGGGAAACCACTATGAATATCGGTTCCTTTTCGGGAGGAAAATCGGTCAACCAAGTTTGCCCTGAAGCAGTCTTAAGGTTGGATTTCCGCTTTCCAGAAACCCGGACTGTAGATGAAATTTTAGCCGAAATCAAACAGTTAGCAGCAGGCGTAGATCCGACATTGAAAGCTAAAATAACTGCTTCCGGAGATCCTACCTTTACAGATGTTAAATCCGAACCTGTCCGCAAATTACAACAAGCTTCCCAGGAAATTCTGGGTCATGCCATTGCTGTAATTGGTGAATGTGGTGCTTCCGATGCCAGATATTGGGCCAGATATCATACCCCTATAATTATGACCAAACCTGAAGGTGGAGGGATACACAGTGATGACGAATGGATAAATTCTGACTCATGTCTGACTTTTTACTCTTTAATTTCAAGATATCTTGCAATATTATAAAAGAATGCTATAATAATCTTTGTATGAAATTGGCAGTTAGCTTCTTTAGCTTTTTCTTTACTCTCTCAAAGGGGAGGGTCTAAGGCTGTAAACAATAAAGAAAAAGCCTAGAGACACTCCCCGAAAGGGGAGTTTTTTTTATGAAAAAAGAAATCCAAATACCAAAAGAATTACCACCTAAACCTCAACCGCCAGCCGAAGAAGCCCCGCGCTGGTTGATATATAAAATGGAGTTGGAGAAAATAGGCATTATTCTTGAACCCATAGACCCCAAAAATACAGCTGAAAATCAAGTGATTTAAAATCAAGAACGTATCTATCACTGTAGATTTAATAAAGTGTCAATCAAAGCCCGAAGCAATATTCATTAATTAACCCTTTTATTTCCTCTTCAGTCAGATCATCATCGTTTAAATTCAGCTCGCGGTTCCACTGGTGCCAGAAATCAGCGTCGGTTTCGGTTACCAGATCCGCCAAACCCAAATCAGAGAGCACTTTATTTAAATCCGTCTCCTTATTTTTCGCCTCCACTTCAAAATTGTATCTGTCTGTCTTTCCGGTCTGGCGGGTGAGTTTCAGTTCAAACTCCGGCTTTTGGAAGATGAAATTTTCATACTGGGCAATGTAACAGGCTTTTTCTCCGGGAATCAGTACCCGTAGTATTTGGTAGGCATTAAATATTTCTTCTGTATTGGCAGTTAAACTGACTTTCTGTTCGCTCCGGCTCCATTTGCGGTTCTTTTCCCAGCTGCCGACTTTTTGCATAATTTCAGCTTTTCCATCTGTAATCCTGATTCTGGTGTCGACATCGTTTCGGCTATGGTCCCAAAAAGAAAACGCCAGTCTCCGGGATTTGACGGGTGCCCCGAACCGGTCCGTAAATCTAGTCAAGAAGTCTTCAAACTGCCCGGGGGTCAGCCTGCCCCAAGATTCTTCCTCATTCATAAACTGATTATAAGTCCGGGTAAATAAAGTGGTAAATTGGTGAAATTTAATCCGGGGTTGTAGAATGATTAAAGAATATGGAAAACTTTCAATCAGTCGGCAGGCAATCACTGTATTACCGGCTGTTACCCAGAATCCTGGCGGCATCCCTGCTGGCTTTAATGATTATCGTGGTCTTATCCATGGCGGCGTCTTTTTTGCATCTGGGAGCCTATATCCTGTGGATAATGCTGATTGGTTTTGTGTTTTTGGCTATTGTGGCAGTAGTCACCTATATCACGGCCTATCTGGAGTTCTCGAACCTAAAATATCTGATCGAGGACCATGCATTGTTTCTGAAAGAAGGGGTGTTTGAAGTGGATACGGAAACCATCCCGTTTCAGAAAATCCGCAACGCGTCTTTTTACCAGTCGCTCGTACAGAGACTGTACAAAGTCGGAGATATTGTGATTGACCAGGATCCGGAAACTTACACCTGGGTGGGAATCGATGTGCAGACTGCCCAAACGATAATGGATGCGGTGTCTGCCAGAAGCAATATTCAGCCGATTATGGTGGAAGGTTCCAGTCCCAATCCTTTTTCCACCCCCAAGCCTACCGGCCAGAATTAGATGATATATACGGTATAAAGGAAAAATCTGAGGGCAACCGGATGAGCGTTATGCAGCGGAGCGGGAGATGAAATCTTCTATCTGATTCCAAACCAGTTCGCATTGTCTTAAGTCACGGCGAAAATCGTGACCGATATTCGGTTGTCTGACGACATAGGATTGAGGGGCATTTTTAACTATCAGTTCTGACTGTTGAGGTGATACGGCATTGTCTTTTTGGGCGATAAAAATCATAAAAGGTTTATTTATTCGGCCGGCTTCTTCGACAGCACTATACTGCAGCCCATCTTTAATAAAGTCGTCCGGGACTGCAAAGGATCGGCTTTTTTGGGGACTGTCCGGCAAATCACGGACGGAAGTTTTATATTTTTGGCCCTGCCATTTGGCTGCCAAGAGTCTGAGGTCCGGCGGAGGGCAGAGAGCCACTATCCGGGTGACTTCGGGAATCCTGTTTCCGGCAATAATGGCTACCATGGCTCCCAGACTATGGCCGATTAAGATGATATCCCCGGGTTTTTCATGAAGGTGATGATTGACTCTGTCTTTGACCAGGCTAAGGTAATTGGTGACTGAATAGTCAGAAATATTTCCGCCGTTCCACAAGTTTGCCGGATCCAACTTTTCGGTTTGATATCCCAATTTCCGCAGCCGGCTATCAAAAGTCCGCAAATGCAAATAATCGGGCGAATCCAAAAAACCGGGTAAAAGAAGGGCAATTTTCATACACCGATTATAGCGCAGAATTATTCAATTCCCTTTCCAAAAGCCGGGTGACCGCGTCTTCAAAATCGATGACGTCGCCGTTCATCCTTTTGGGGTGGTTTAAATCCAGATCCTGCCATTCCAAATAGACGAGCTTTTCGTTTTGGCGGCTTTCAGACTGATTCCGGCGGCTTTCATGATTTTTGCGGCTGATACCTTAAAAACAGACGATCAACTCCGGGGCCGAAATAGTCCTTTTTGAAGTTATAAATCACAAAACCGTTGGTCAGATAGAGAATAATAATCGGGGAATTGGCCGGATAGCAGGTAGCGGAAATACTTTTGGCTCCGGGTTTTTTTAACAGGTCATCCAATCTGAGCTGGAACAGTTTCAAGCCGATCCCCCGACGGCGAAACCCGGGATGGACGATCATGCCGCACATTTCGTATTCGCCTTTTTTTCTTAAACTGTAGCCGGCCCAGCCAACCAGAGTCTCCCCATCAAAAGCGCCATATGCCCGGCCGTCTTTATTTTTAAAAATATAACTATTCAGAGAATCCGGACTGTGACGGTAATAAACCGGCAGTCCGGGAGCATATTGAGATTCAAATTCCAGAATATCGGTTTTATGTTCCGGAGTCAGGATCTGATAGCAAATCACCGGCTAATTATACGACAGGGACGGTGTTCGGATAAGAGGTTTTTAATAATGCAGCGTTTAACCGGCCGGATTTATCCACGGCACATTAAACGCCTAGCATGGGCGTATGGACATTGTTTTTTCCCGACGGTTAATGGTGCGATCCAGATCGGATATAATTGATGAATGGCCAGGGAAAGAGAAATAAAAATCAGATTAAAAGACATCAGCCTGGATGAATTTGTAAACCGGGTGGAAAAATCAGGTTTTAAATTGGAAAGCATAATTACCCAAACGGATATATATTTTGATAGAAGGGACTGGTACCTGTATGATAATTTGGCCGCACTGAGACTTCGAAAGGTTAATGATAAAGATGATTCAGTTTCTTTTAAGAAGTTGTTTTATTTACCAAATCGAACGGATAAACATTTTATTGAGGAAATAGAAACCAGGTTCCCGCCGGAGAAAGAAAAGATGGATGAAATAATTCAGAGGTTACGATTAAAAGGCAAGGTTGATTTAAGAAACGGCGATACCATATCAGAATATTTCAGAATGAACGGTTATTTTGACGAACAAAAAATGAGTAAAATAAGAAAAGTATATATAAACGGATATGATGAAATAGTCATTGACGATGTGGACCGGGTCGGTTTGATTATAGAAATTGAATGCCGGGAGGGCGAACCGATTGATATTGCCAATAAATTATTGACAGACAGGGAATGGGTGCGGGATCTGGAAGGTACCAGCTATATCTGGCTAAGAAACGTCAAAGGATTAAACAGGCATCTGAAACACCTGAAGTGTTTTGAAACAGATCCAACCTGGAATGTCTGGGATAATGAAAGGGATTTTTACCAAAGCATCCAATCATCATCTTAAAACAAAGCTTGTATTTAAAACATTAAAAACCGGCCAGTGGTGAAATGACCGGCTTTTTTCAAATTCAAATACAGACTAATTGAATCTGCGATTGCGGTTTCCGCTATGGAATCCGTCGCGGCTGCCGCCGGATCTGGGACCTGAACGATTGGATCTGTCAAAACCCGGTCCGGAGGATTCAGTTTTCGGCCTGGCTTCGTTGACGATCAGTTTTCTGCCGTCCATTTCAGCACCGTTTAGCTTTTTTACAGCTTCCGCAGCTTCGGCGTCCGTGGACATTTCCACAAACCCGAAACCCTTGGACTTTCCGGTAAACC
Source organism: Candidatus Amesbacteria bacterium (assembly GCA_027371535.1). GTDB lineage: Bacteria > Patescibacteriota > Microgenomatia > CAZETR01 > Amesbacteraceae > DAHXMV01. The sequence goes on from DAHXMV010000001.1 coordinate 314,282, forward strand.
TATCGATGATGACGTTGGCGGAGATGACCGTGCCGGCCTGGGCAAAAAACGTTTTTAATACGTCTTCAGTCGCCGACCATGGTAACCCACCCACGAATAATTTATTTGCCATTAAACTTGTTCACCTCGATTCCTGTAAGCAATCTCTTTACAAACTGTTTTTCCTCGAACGTTCTTATGTGAACAAGAATAGGCTCTGCGGTTATCTAAATGTAGCTGTAAAAAAGAATACTGGTAATGATTATACACTATCAGGGGGATAAAGATCAGTGCAGGAGGGCTTTGTTTATGGCTTCACGGATGTTTTTGCCGCTAAACCAACCGCCGAGGTGAACCAGGACCGGTTTATTTTTATACCAATCATCCAGGTAGCATTTATTAATATGTCCGCCTTTTTGCAGAAATTTCGCAACGAGCTGGTCAATTTCAGTAGTCGTAATTATCTATCAGTATATCACTAATATCCAGTCTCCAAATCCCAATAATTTTTAATGAGACCGGAAACGATGGTTTGGGTCAGGATTTGATGATATACTCTGGGAATGGGAAATTTTCAGGGCGGCGGTTTTAACCGGGACAGGAGATCGTTCGGCGGCAGAAGAAACACGGGGGACAGGCAGATGTTTAAGGCCGTGTGCAGCAATTGCGGTAAAGATTGCGAAGTGCCTTTTAAACCGACAGGCGAAAAACCCGTCTATTGCAGCGACTGCTTTGCAAAAATGGGCGGAAGCGACAGGAGAGCTTTTGACAGACCAAGAAGAGATGAGCGGGGCCCCGGAGATGACAAGTATAAAGTTTTATTGGAATCGGTGGATGCCAAACTGGATAAGATTCTAAATCTTCTTCAACCCGGTCCGGAACAAACTTCCTGAGTCCGGATTGAAACTACTTCTCTATGGCCAGATTTTCTGCTAACCAGGCGTTATATCCCCCGTCCATATCAGAAACATTTTTAAACCCCTTATTTTGCATAATGGTGAGAGCCAACCCGGAGCGGTGGCCGGTCCGGCAGTAGATCAGATATTTTCCGTTTTTATCCAGTGTGTCCAGATAATCCGAAAACTGCTGGGTTTGATAATAGTCAATTTGTTTTGCGTTTTTCAGATGACCGGCCTGATGTTCTTCCGCCGTCCTGATATCCAGCAACGTGTATTCCCCGGAAGCGAGCGCCGAATTAAACAGTTGGGGAGCAATATGCGAATAGGCCGGCAGACCGCCGGTCACTTTCTGTGGTGTTTTTACCGGACCAGTCCCGGATGTAATCATCGCCCCGGCTGCAAACGAGGCAACTATCAGCAGGCAAAAAATGACTATCTTTTTCATACCGTGGGATAACCTTTCACTCTCCAGGCCAATAATCCATTGGCCATATCATAAACTTGTTTATAACCCAATTTAATCATTGTATCTACAGCGTAAATACTTCTGGAGCCGCTTAAACAGTAGACATATATGACTGCGTTTTTATCCGGAATAACCGATCCGATTTTGGAGGCTACTTCATCGACCGGCAGGTTAATACTGGCGGCAATTTTTCCCCGGGAATATTCTCCCACGGTCCGGACGTCAAGCAAAATAAAGTTTTTGCCGGTGTCAACTGCCGACTTTACGTCATCAGCTGAAACCCGGGGCACGGTCGGACCGGTATTGTCAAACATTTTCCTTATCTTTGGTTTTCCGGGTAGATATTCCCAAAACAGCGTAAAGGCCGCAAAAACCAATAATTCCGGTAACCAATGCAATGGCTCCGATTACATACAGGACAGTTGATAGGGTGCCCGTAAACACAAAGCGGGCTGCTGCAAAAGCCATGATACCCATGATCACTCTGATTGTCCGGTCAATGGTGCTTTCATTTTGTTTCATAAGTGGACAAGACATAGTTTAACTCACCTCCAGTATTTGCAAAAGTTGGGGTTTAAGCCATGAAGATATATTAGCATATGCTAATATTATGTCAAGATATCCAGTCTGCTGACCGGATATGGTAAAAAATTATATAATGGGGGGTGATGGCAAGTCCGGGGGCTAAGCTAAACATCGATCCTGAAGCGCTTAAAAACCTGAAACTGGTGGCTGTGGCATATTCATTTGTCCAGCGGGAGCTCTTCCCGACCCAGCAGGCATATGTAGCGGAAGCCGAAGTGGAGGAGCGGGCCCGCCAGGTGTTGGACGAAGTTAAAAAATTGGGCCTGGTGGCCAAAGGCTATCCGGCCGACCAGTATTTTCTGACCAATATCATTATCGACCGGCCGGATGTAATCATTAATCTGGTAGACACTGTCCGGGGCCGGGATAAACTGTCATCCGCGGTTCCTGCTTTTCTGGAATATGCCAATATCCAGTACACCGGCTGCGGCATTACCGGCCTGGTTGTCGGGGGAAACCGGCACCTGTTTAAACAATTGCTGGAAATAAATCACATTCCCACCCCGGAATATAAATTTATCAAAGACCTCCGTTCAAATACCCCGCCCGATTTTGATCCCCCGTATATTGTCAAACTGAACGAAAGCGGCGGCAGTGTGGGGATTGATAACCATGCGGTCAAGGAAACCAAAGAGGGCATACTGCACAAGGTGGAAGAAATAATCGGCAAATATAAAATTCCGGTATTAATTGAGAAATTCATCGACGGCGAGGAAATAACCGCCGTGGTTTTTGATGACGGGACAAAAAGACATGTCTTTCTGGCAAAGAAAAAGTTCGGTATCAAACCCGACGGCCGTCATGAATTTACCAGCCAGGAAAGTTATGAGGAAGTAAATGCCTACAAGTATGAACCTGTTGATGAGGAAACCGAATCCAAAGTGGCTGAATTCTGCGTGAAAGCCTTTGAATCACTGAGATTCATTGACTATGCCAAATTTGACATCAGACTGTCCGCGGACGAACATATCCCCTATATCATAGATTGCAACCCCAATACAGCCTTCGGACCGGATTTGGGCCTGCCGATGACTGACGTGATGCGCCTGAACGGGATTGAATTCAAAGATATACTGGGCAGCCTGCTAACCAAACATGCCAAATCCCTCACACCAGCCAAAGAAGTTTGAGCGACTTCCCCATATTCAACAAATATCAGAGGATCATTGCGGACCCGCGGTGATTCAGATGTTACTGGCCAATCTGGGCATTGAGGCCTCGCAAACGGAAATTGCCGAAGCCGCCGGTGTCATCCCCAAAAATCTGGAGTTGTACGGTACCAGGGTGGACCAGCTGGCAGATGCTGTCAGTAAATTATCGCCGCAGACAAAACTATGGTACAAAGAACACGCCGGTTTGTCCGATATCCAAACGGTCCTGGATCAGTACCATTATCCGGTGGCGGTGGAATGGCAGGGATTGTTTGATGAGGAATTGGATATGTCCGAAGATGACAGCGATGATTACGGGCATTACAGCGTAGTAACATATGTGGATATTGAAAATTTACAGCTGATTATGGTGGATCCGTATAAAGATTTTGCCGATCAGGACAGGATAATCAAAACGGACATATTTCTTAAAAGGTGGTGGGATATCAACCAATCAAAAAAAGATGACCGGCTATTTTTTATAGTGACGCCGGTGACGGAAATATTCCCCATGACCATTGGCATGTCCGATTTCAGCTGAAATTTATACAAAGCGTTTCGTATAATAATAATTGAAAATGAAACGGCTGGTGGTTTTTGATTCCCAATTCGGCAATACGGAAATAATAGCCAGGGCGTTAGCTGAGAGCATCAAAGCCAAAGCGGTCAAAGTATCCGAAATTGAAACCGATGACCTGACGGGAATGGAAGTGCCGGTGGCGGGTTCTCCCACCCAGGGAGGCAGGGCGACCACGGCTATACAATCATGGTTAAACGGGATATCTGCCGATGAGGCTGCTCGTTCGAACCATCGGGTATGCGGCTCCGGTGGTATATATATTGACGGATATTATTTTGGGCCTGAGCTCTCCTGGGTACAGTTTTACATCTCAGGCCATCAGCGAACTGTCGGCCATCGGCGCTCCCACCAGAACTGCCTGGAACGCCATGATTTTTGTTTTTAATCCGCTGGTAATCCTATTCGGAACCGGGATCTTTATAGCCGCGGCAGGAAAAAGGACTTTACGGATAACCGGGATTTTAATGGTAGTGTTTAGCGGCATCGGGTCGGGAACCGCGGGTAAGGGTTTCCGGATTTATTCAATGCTGACAATTCTGGCCATACTGATTTTTGGCGCCATGGTCGGCCGGCAGGCGCCCCGGGTGGCAGCCCAATTGCCAACGCCTAACGGGAATAATGGAAAGAGTAAGTGTATATGACCCCCATGATTTGGGTATTTATCCTGGCACTGATACTTCTCCGTGTGGCTAGAGGACAGCAGGGAGAAACCGGCTAAAGAATTATTTTAACTTTTACCGACCTGGCAAATCGTCTGATGGCATAGCCCATGAGGAGCAAACAAAATAACGTAGCCCAAAAGGTGAAGGTATACCAAAACAAGTAAAATAAAATTGATCCGGCAATAATATATGGAACCATTTTGATGCTGTCTTTATCTTTGGGCATATGGTCAAAGAATTTTTTGATTTTTCCCCTGTGCAGGTAGACCTGAATTAATATATCCCCCAAAATCGGGATGACGACCAGGTAATTCAAAATGTCTACTATCACCAGCCCTGTTTTTTTCTCTTCCCGGCGTTTTTTCAGGATTTCAAGGTGTTTATTTGTTTTCTGTTCCCGGGTCAGATAAATCACTTCCTGCGGTTCAAATCTATCCACTGTTTTTCCCGTCTGGGCCTGCTGCATCCAGTCCGGAAAAGTGCTGATAAGTTTTCTGACTCCCCGGATACCGGAGGGTAAAAAAGTGATTTTCCAATAGTCTCCCCGGTTACGGGTGAACCGCACATATCGCATGGTCAGACCAAACATTTTGGCGGTATTTGATTTGTCTTTTTCAGTCAGTCCGCCGGGAATGTCCAGGTAACAATCCAGAATGCCTACGGAATAACCGGTATAAATTTCCTTTACCTTAAACCTGGTCTTGAGTTTGGCTTTAATGTAGTCGGCAAAGTAGGGTTTATAGGTATAGGACAGGATTAGCTTGTGGGATCCGATTTTTATAAAGAGCCTGATCAGACTTAAACAATTGCTTATGTTACCGAAAAAACCCCGACGGTAATGTTGTGGGTTGTTTATAGTCTGATTTTAGATAAATCAGAGCGGAAGGTCAAAAAATGTCGCGGTAACGTTTGACGATGCTCTTTGCCTGGTCCAGATGCCAATAATGATATATTCCCCGTTTTCCCGGCGGGTGTAGGTCAGACCAATTTCCCCCCATCCCTGATATTTCTTTTTCATGGCCTTGATACCACCAGGCAATGTGAAATCCTCCCCTATTGTCCACATATCCGTGACATCTTTCTCGGATATTCCAGGATTAATAATTTTCCGGATGGTTTTGGAAGGAAAAAAAGGAGGATCAGCCATGAAAAGATGTGCCGGTGATAAAGGTTGAGACTCCAGAGGTAATTGAAGTTGTTGCAACGGTTTGAATATATCGGCCAGGAGATTAAGTATTGTATAAATTTTCAGGAATATGGGGCATATGTTCGTCTCCAAGAGCTATTCAGAAAAAACGGCTCCACATAAAATACAAGCTATGGAGGATGAAATCGTACGATTAAGAAAATTCCAATGATGACAACAGGGACAGGTCATAAACCGTATGCTATACCAAATATAACCCGAAGTCAATTACATGTGCTGGCCACCTAGATAGAGAACGGTTGACCTCCTTTCTGTAAATAGGTTTTAACATACATCTGTGGTGTTTGAT
>DAHXMV010000020.1 GCA_027371535.1 Candidatus Amesbacteria bacterium
TAGGCGGTCCCGGGACGCACCCCCATCTCGTGCATGGCGAAGAGGACACGACGCTGGACGGGCTTGAGCCCGTCCCGGGCGTCGGGAAGGGCCCGGCCCACGATCACGCTCATGGAGTAGTTCAGGTAGGCGGTGCGGATCTCCTCGTCGATGGAAACCGTGGTTTCGCGAGGGGAATCCTGGGGGGCCTGGGGGAAAAGAGTATCCAAAAAAGCCTCCGGAGGCTAGATGTCGAGGTTGGAAACGTCGAGGGCGTTCTGTTCGATGAACTCCCGTCGGGGAGCGACCTGATCGCCCATCAGGATGGTGAAGATCCTGTCCGCCTCGAGATAGTCGGGGATCGAGACCTTGAGGAGGGTCCTCTTGGCCGGATCCATGGTGGTTTCCCAGAGCTGTTCCGGGTTCATTTCCCCCAGCCCCTTGTAGCGCTGGAGGGAGATCTTTGAGCGCACGGGGGCGGTGATCGCGGCCAGGACCGCCTCGGGGGAGGAGAAGGTTTTGACCTCTCCCGACTCGCGATCCCGGATCCGGTAGGGGCCCTGAAGCCCCTCCGTCCGGAGGATGCGGAGCGAGCGGCTCCCTCCGACCATGCCGCCGAAGAGGGCGGGGTCGAGGACGAGCCGGGACTCGTACCCCAGCTGGCGGCTCTCGAAGACGAGGCGGAAGAGGGGGGTCTCGCCGGCGCCCTCCACGGGGTGGACCGACCCCTCAAGGACCCCTCCGCCGGAGGATTCCCCGTAGCGGGAGCGGCAGAACTCGACGAAGGCCCGGGCCTCCTCCTCGTGGTGGAGGATCTCGCCGGAGAGGGAGGGGTAGAGGCCGAACAGCCT
>DAHXMV010000021.1 GCA_027371535.1 Candidatus Amesbacteria bacterium
ATCGCCCACGACGCAGGAACGTATTGGCCACGCCGCGGATTTTTTAAGCGCCCAGGACGTATTCGTGTCCTGGTGGGTCCCCCTATCGACGTGGCTGTGGGCGACGCCCCTGAGTCAATTAATGCTCGTGTCACCGCCTGGATGGAGGGAGCCCTCGCCTCGCTCCGACCGGAGCAGCGTTAGGTTTCACGGATCTTCGTGCTCAGATGTCGAGGTTCGCCACGTCAACGGCGTTGTGCTCAATGAAAGCTCGCCGCGGTGCCACGTCGTCGCCCATCAAGGTCGTGAACAGCTCCTCGGCACGGGCTGCGTCACGAATGCCGACACGCAGAAGCCGTCGCGTGGCCGGATTCATCGTCGTCTCGGCAAGCTGTTCCGGATTCATTTCCCCCAGGCCTTTGTAGCGCTGCAGGACGGTGTTGCGCCTGGCTTCCTGTTCAAGCCAACGCGACACGTCTTCCAGATGCGCGGCCTCCTGCCGCCGCTCGCCACGGACGACGATAAACGGCCCTTCGTTGTTGAGCCGCCGCACCTCGGACGCACGCTGCTCAACCTCGCGCAGTTCTTCCGACTCGAGCTGCTCCCTGCCGTAAAAATAGACTGTACGGACGCCGTGAAGGGTCTTGGTCACCCGCAGCCCATCCCCGACTTTTTCCACTCGGTACCGAGCGGCGCTACCCCGTCCTCGCAACACGGCGTCGAGCCCGTCGGGATCAAGACGAGCTCGTCCACCCACCAGAGATAGCTCGACGAGAGCGCGCAAAAC
>DAHXMV010000022.1 GCA_027371535.1 Candidatus Amesbacteria bacterium
ACCGACAATCCGCCGATGGCAAGGCCGGGGAAATCCAGCCGTTGCAATCCGGCCAGAGAGCGCCGCCGCAAGTCCGCGTACATGCCACCCTGAACGATGCCGAAGAGCTCTCCGGGCCCGGCGTAGGCGGCATGGGAGCGCGCCGCCCAGCGCAGAGAAAGCTCCATGCTGACACGGGCTTCTTCGTAACTGGCGGGATGGGGCGTGCATTCGTCAAAAACCATGGCGATATCCGAACCGAGGGCCGCCTGGATCTGCATGGACTCCTCCGGCCCCAGAAAAACCATATGCCCATCGGTGGGCGCACGAAACTGCACCCCTGCCTCCGTCAGCTTGCGCAGCGCACCCAGGCTGAAGACCTGGAAACCGCCGGAATCGGTGAGGATGGGCCGGTCCCAGTGCATCATCCTGTGGAGACCGCCTACCGCGCTGACCACCTCCAGGCCGGGACGCAGAAAGAGATGAAAGGTGTTACCGAGGATAATCTCGGCCCCTAGCGTCTTCAGTTCCTCGGGAGACATGGCCTTGACCGTGCCATAGGTGCCCACCGGCATGAACGCCGGCGTTTGCACGGCGCCGCGGGAGAGACGAATGATGCCGCGCCGCGCCGCGCCGTCCCGGGCCAGCAACTGGAAAATGCTCATCGCCGTCCGGCCTGAGGGGAAATCAACATGGCGTCTCCATAACTGAAAAACCGATAGCCCTCCGCCACCGCGTGACGATAGGCGGCGAGCATGCACTCCATGCCGGC
>DAHXMV010000023.1 GCA_027371535.1 Candidatus Amesbacteria bacterium
TATACTCCGTCGTTCGAAAAAGAAGAGAATCTCACGTCGTTCATTTCATTCAATCCCTCACAACCCTCGGTTTTGAATAATTTCCTATACACCCCACCGTTTGGCGTGGCAAGCGAGAGACCATCGTTCTCCCGTTCCAGAGCATCCTGCTATCGCTTCGCGATAACGCAATGCTCGCAGATAAAATTCTCTTTTGTTTTTTGAAATACTTGAGACATCGTGCAATATATCCATTTCTTATTCACACATCAGTATATCAAAAAACTCCCTGTATGGAAGTTTTTTGATACGTCGGGATCCCGTGCACAGCGGAGGGGGCGAAATTCGATCGCTTGGCGGAGAGGGTGGGATTTGAACCCACGGTCCGGTTTCCCGGACACCCGATTTCGAGTCGGGCACCTTCGACCACTCAGTCACCTCTCCGCCAAAAGATCGAAACCATCTATAAATTTTCAAGCATTTCCCCGACTCCGCTTTTAAACAAAATGGCGTCGGGGCCCGCCTTCGGCTGGGCGAGTGCGGCCCATTCGACCCTTGCCCGCCGTAGCTTTGGCAGAGGAGGGACTCTGGCACCCCTCCACTGTATTCGGGACGAGACACGCGTTGTCAGCCCCTCCTCGCCCAAGGCGAGTCAGCTTTGAGCTGGAGTCACCTCTCCAAGCTAATCAACAACCAACAACTGACAACCAATTGTGTGCAATCACTCCGCAATCACACGGAAAGCAAC
>DAHXMV010000024.1 GCA_027371535.1 Candidatus Amesbacteria bacterium
GCTCGCGCACGATTGGTGCGAGCAGTTGCATGCGGGTGCCGGGTCGTAAATCAGCCAGTTGATCGGCGATCTGCTGAGCGCTCTGAGCCTGTACCACCCGCCCACACTGTGGGCAGTGTGCCGTGCCGACACGCGCGTAGAGCACACGCAGGTAGTCCATCACCTCGGTGACAGTGCCTACCGTTGAGCGGGGGTTTTTACTCACCACCTTCTGCTCAATGGAGATGGCCGGGCTCAGACCTCCAATATAATCGACCCTCGGTTTTTCCATTTGACCGAGGAATTGGCGTGCGTACGATGAGAGGCTTTCCACGTAGCGGCGCTGTCCCTCGGCGTAGATCGTGTCAAATGCGAGGGATGACTTCCCGCTGCCACTGACGCCCGTGAGCACCACCAGCTTGTAGCGGGGGATGAGCACGTCGACGTTTTTCAGGTTGTGCTGCTGCGCTCCACGAATCACGATATTCTCGGGTTCCATATTTGTTTACTATGAAGCGAGCGGGATTGCGCTCGGTGATCCGCCACCGTGATTTATATTTGCAAAGCAGCGCCATACGACAAGGTGCCGCCGAAGAGATCTTGCGAACAAATGTTCTACATTGAACGATATTACACGCATGGAAGTCACTTGTCAACAGGAAATCACCCGCGAATAGG
>DAHXMV010000025.1:0-398 GCA_027371535.1 Candidatus Amesbacteria bacterium
AACAATATCGTTTTCCTGGCGAGGAACCGGTTTTCAGATGGCCTGGTTTTTCACCGGGTAGTCAAGAATTTTATGATTCAGGGCGGCGACCCTAACGGCAACGGAACCGGCGGACCGGGGTACACTTTCAATGACGAACCGTTTACCGGCGATTATCTCCGGGGGACGGTGGCGATGGCTAATTCCGGGCCGAATACCAACGGCAGTCAGTTTTTTATCATGCACAAGGATTATAAACTGGCGCCGCATTATGTAATCTTCGGCCGGGTAATCTCCGGAATGAACGTGGTGGATAAAATAGCCTCCGGTGCGGTTCTGACGGTTACCCGAAGGAATCCGGCGCCGAAAACGGTTAAAAACGCTGTCGGGAGTACCGACACTGCTCCGGCGAACTATTA
>DAHXMV010000025.1:408-653 GCA_027371535.1 Candidatus Amesbacteria bacterium
AAAATAGCCTCCGGTGCGGTGAACTTAAACGAGATGGGCGAGCCTTCCGATCCGGTTAACCCGATTAAGATTAACTCCGTGGAGATAACCGAAGAATAATTTTACTTCTCGAGAGAACTGATCTTGACTAATTTTGCGATGTAAACGATCTGGTTTATTTCCCCGTTGGCATCTTCAAATTGGGTTTCGCCGGTTTGTTTGGCGAAGTCTTGCAGATAGCTCGATAAAATTTCCTGGGCTTCTTT
>DAHXMV010000026.1 GCA_027371535.1 Candidatus Amesbacteria bacterium
ATATTTTGCTGATTTTGAACTTTTGATTTTGTGTTCATTTAATCTTCGTTCTAAATTATTAGTTTGACCTATGTACAAAGTATTTGAGGAGGTACGAAGGATATAGACATAAAACATAATTAAATTATATCGCCCTTCGACTACGCTCAGGGAGTTCTACCTTTCCTTTTTATTGAAAGTTATTGCAATCAAAGGCCGAAGGCAGTGAGCGAAGCCGAGTTTACGAGGCTAAGTCGAACTGCTGCCGGACCTGGATTCGAACCAAGATAAACGGATTCAGAGTCCGTTGTCCTACCGTTAGACGATCCGGCATTGTGGAACAGGCATATTATACCATCCTGAAGCTGAAATGGATTGGGGGCAGATCTGGTAAAATGGAGTATGGGTAAAGATTTTACTGCCTATTTGCCGTACATTGCTGCTGCAATTTTGGTTGCTTCTGGAATAGCAATATACGAGCGCGGTGGATTTGAAAAGGGTGATGTCATTAGACAACTTTTGTCTTCCCCAACTCCCGCTGCAACAACTTTGCCCGGACCAAACACTCCTTTAAATACGCCATCACCTTTGCAGACTATGCCCTCGATTAGAGGCGGCGGAGGAGAAGGGGAAAATGATTTTTAACCTGTAATTTTCCTCAGGTGGGGGATTT
>DAHXMV010000027.1:0-390 GCA_027371535.1 Candidatus Amesbacteria bacterium
GGATTGTTTCTTTGCTTTCTAGTTACAAAACTATATCATCCTTACTTATTTTTGATATAATCCACTTAGGATAAAAGATAGTTGTCCTTTGTGGTGACTAAGGGAGCACACGACCTACATCGAAGAGGTCGGGGGTTCGAATCCCTCAGCGACCACATAGTCACAAATTTCTGAAAGAAATTTGAAAGGAGGAACCGATAAGCGTTAGTAACCAAAACCTAATGTTTTGTGGTACGATTAGCGCGTCGCGTTACGACGCGCTGAGATAGCCAAGGTGGTCACGGCGGGCGCCTGAAGAGCGTCATATGTGTGTTCGACTCACACTCTCAGCACAATTAAATTCCTAGAAAATGGGGAAGAATCGTTCCTAATAAATATCCTCCGATTCCT
>DAHXMV010000027.1:400-632 GCA_027371535.1 Candidatus Amesbacteria bacterium
ATAAATACGGCACTATTCAATGTTCGACCCAAAATAAATTTGAATTCAAATGATAGACTTCTTACAATGACTCAATTTGATTACAGAAAATTTGAAAGACTAGAATTTTTGGCTTTGAATAACGCCATGCGTCTCCACGATGACTCCATAAGAATGTTTAGACAAAAGAGATATCCCACTACATTTCAGCTATCTGTATTAGCGCAAGAGGAGTTTGGAAAGGTGTTAATTA
>DAHXMV010000028.1 GCA_027371535.1 Candidatus Amesbacteria bacterium
TGTACCCAATAACAAATTCGGAGTTCACATCCTGGACACCACCGAACTGGCGCCCGCAGCGGCACTGGTAAATTCGCACGGCGGTGATTGGGGCTACGTCACTATCCCACTGCGCAGCGACGATCGTGACGCCGTCAAATGGCGGCAGTTTTTCATTACCGCCCGAAACCTTCACCTCATTCCGATCATTCGCCTGGCCACCTACGTCGACGCCGACACCTGGGTGGCTCCCACTCCCTACGATTTGGTCGACTTTGCCAATTTCTTAAACGACATGCCCTGGCCGACCAAAAACCGCTACGTCATCTTGTTTAACGAACCCAACCATGCCCAAGAATGGGGCGGCCAGGTCGCGCCTGACGCCTACGCCCGCTTGCTGGTAGATGCCCACGATATCTTCAAGTCCCGAAGCTCCGATTTTTTTCTCCTCACCGCCGGGTTGGATATGTCCGCGCCGGACAGCCAATCTTCACAAAACGCCCTGGAATTCTACCGCCGCATGTCCCAAACCGTTCCGGATTGGTATGCATCGGTAGACGGCTTGTCTTTCCACGCTTATCCCAATCCCGGTTTTTCCGGCTCGCCTTTTTCCACCTCCAGTACCGGCATCACCAGCTACAAGTAC
>DAHXMV010000029.1 GCA_027371535.1 Candidatus Amesbacteria bacterium
ATGAGCGGAGCAGCAGGCATTGATCGGGTCACACATCCAGGTTGACGACATCGAGGGCATTGCGCTCGATGAACTCACGCCGTCTTTCAACTTGTTCTCCCATCAGCGTGGTGAAGAGATCATCGGCCGCAAGTGCGTTGTCGATTCGGACCTGCAGAAGACGTCGGCTCCGGGGATTCATAGTGGTTTCTGCAAGCTGTTCGGGATTCATTTCCCCGAGGCCTTTATAGCGCTGGAGGGTTGTCCCCCGGCGGGCTTCTTCATAAAACCAGTCCATGGCGGATTCGAAATCCGGTTTTACGGCACTGCGGTCACCCCGGCGCACAACCAGGGAACCTGAAGCCAGGGACTGGATCCGGTCGTGGGCTGCACGCAGTTCACGGTAGTCCGGACTCAGGAAAAACTCGTGTCGGATCCCACGATCCACCTCGACTCCATTTTCACGACGCAGCAGATGCAGTACATTCGGCTCTACACGCAAACGGTAGCGCGCATGCGGATAGCGCTCCGAAAGGAGTCGGCTCACCTCGTTCCACCATGGCCGAATAGCCTCCTCTGTGATCAGCGGAAGGAAGTTGGGATCTGAAACCCGGAGAAGGGCCCACA